>QHXM01000276.1 GCA_003222945.1 Acidobacteriota bacterium | reverse complement strand
AGGCGCGTTAATCGCCGTCTTCGATAAACCTCTTGATTTAAGTATGTATCTGACTTTTTGCTTCTGGATAGGTTTCGTTCTTCCTGATTCCAATTTGAATCCTGGCGCTTTCGCAACCTTGTCATCAGGGGCAAGATGGTCAAGAACCTCTCTTAAGGTCTCACGTAATTCGTTAGCTGTTCCGCGAAAAGAAATCCGCTCTTTTGAATCTAAGTCTAGTATAGCTTGTTTGTATGACAGGGCCGCTGATGGAACTAGTTGGGTTAGAGTCTCAAAGATTCGACTCTCCACGCTGGTAAGCGGTGTTGCCTGCTGTACAGTAGGCGACGCAATACGCTGACCCAAACGATTTTCGCGCTCGAACTCAACGTCTTGAAGGAATCTTCCGATTTGTCGCAGGAGCTGAGAATATGCCCTCTTTCTGCTACGCCGATTTGAAAGCACTAAAAGAGATTGCATTTGAGAATCAAGTGTCGCTAAATTATCGGCATCAATTTGTAATCCGACTAAGTGTGGCTTGGTGTAGCGGAAATACTGCTGAACAATCTTCTTGCCAGCATCGCGTAAAGCGGCATTGCTTATCGTTGTCGCACGGGAACGGTCAAGAGATGTCTGAAATCTATTGAGCAAATCCACAAGCGAATCCCACGCATCTTGGGATACGTCGGTCATGGTTATCTAACCCCCGCTCGCTTAATGCCCATTTTTTCCGGCAGTTTTTTTACTTACGCTCTTTTTCTTTTTACTAGCCCTTACAGGTGAGGAATTCTTGGCAACTGCGCTTCTTTTGCCTTTTAGTGGACTCGTGCCGGTCGTAGCGGGAAGATTGTGAGCAACAAGGTTATAGCCAACCGGATTCAGCCTATACTGATTGTGACCAACGGAGTCAAAATACCCGGCTGAGGCAGCATTAGATAAAGTATTACTTGGCTTTTTAGGAAGAGGATATCCTGCCTGCTTGAAATACTTCTGTATATCAGCAACACCAATAGAATCTTTTCTTTCTTCTTCCAATACAAGCTCTGATAAATAAAACGCAACAACTGCTGCCATTTCATTGGCAGACCGTGGTGCTTTCTCTTCCTTGAGAGCGCGTATGTCGCGCATTCGTTGCGGTTCGCTCGTAGTCGAAGAGTCTGCTCTTTCAGTAACGGGGGCTGTAGCCGCGCCCGATTTTTGTCTGGTAGTACGTAGGGATGTATCAGATGGAAGACCTAAAAATCTGAAGACATAATCCAACACCCGCACGCGCGCTTCATCGTCAAGAGCATTAAGCTGTGAAGTGATTGCTTTTACTGCTTGAAGTTCACTCTCAATATCAGTATTAGAAGCTGACATAAATTTTTCCTCTGCCAAGTATTTTAGCATTTTAATCAGTTAGTTCTAAAATAAAATTCCAAAAGTGAAGCGTTCTTACTTTTCCAGATACATCTTCGCTGCCATCTTCGCTAATTTCCACATCTTGCCCCACTCTATCTTGCCGTCGGTTTCGCGCCCAAGGAGTTTGTCAACAATCATCTGGCGGAATGCGCGACCTTCGCGCCTGAGCATGAACTCTTTGGCGTAAGGTTTCGCAGTGTCGAAGAAGCTGAACTCCGGGTCTGTGACTATGCCAATGCCTTCCAAAGTCATCAGCGCCCTGATGATGTAGGTGAAGTTGGCAGGAAGACGGAAAGGATACTCGTACATCACGTCGGCCAAGTCATAGGTCAACTCTTTGAAGTTTACTTCGCCCAGTTTCAGGTTCAGGTAGTGTTGAAAGAGTCCTTCGACTACGGGGCGAATCTGTTCAGGGTCAACGCCGGGTTTGAGGAAATCCAGGTTGATTAAGTCCTGCGCTAATCCATGCACATCGCGCCCTACGACATGGAAGAAAGCATTTATCATAAGAGATTGCAGGCGCGGCGTTATCCTTCCCGTCATTCCGAAGTCGAAGAAGGCAAGCCGCCCGCTGTCCATCACCAGAAGATTTCCAGGATGTGGATCTGCGTGAAAGAAGCCGTCTTCGAGAAGCTGTTTTAAGTAAGTGCGGACCAGAAGACGATTGACCTTGACGGGCGAGAAACGCCTTGCTTGCAAGCCTTCGAGGTCAACGACCTTCGTGCCCCGTATGAATTCCATCGTCAGCACACGCGGGGTCGTGTGAGGCCAGTGAATCTTTGGAACGTGTATGGTCTTCCACTTCTTGAAATTTTCGCGGAAGAGGTCCGCGTTCCTACCTTCCTGCACGTAGTCCATCTCTTCCGTGATTGTTTCAGAGAACTCGCGCAACATGCCTTCCCAATCGGCGTTCTCGTTCATCTGCGGGAAGCGCCGCATCAGTTCGGTCAGGCGTCGAAGGACCGCTATGTCAAAGCCTATGATCTCGGCCAAATTGGGACGCTGGACTTTGACCGCGACCTCTTCGCCCGTGTGAAGCCGCGCACGATAGACCTGTCCGAGCGAGGCTGCGGCTACAGGCTCCGCGTCAATCTCCGCATAAGCTTCATGAACCTTTCGATTCAATTCTGTTTCAATGCGCGCGAATGCTTCTTCATTCGGGAAGGACGGAACTTGGTCCTGAAGTTTGACGAGTTCCTTGACGTAAGAGAGCGGAAGAAGGTCGCCGCGTGCGCCCAGAGCCTGGCCTATCTTGATGAATGTCGGACCAAGTCGGATTAAACTCTCTCTCAACCACACGGCCTGCTTTTCCAGCCGCGCCTCTTTGCGGCCTGAGCCTTCAACGCCGCGAAAGATTAGAAAGCGTAAGACTCTTATGAATCGATCAAGAATCAGACGATCAACGTTGCGCGTCCACTCCTGAAACTGCGCGCGGCGTCCTCGTCTTCGCGCCTCCTCACGTTTCCTTTCGGCGAAGCGGCGGCTGAAGGTCGCGCGTATGTCGTAGCTATCGAGAAAGAGATAGAGCGAGAGCAGACCCAACACGCGGCCAATCCTAAGGGTTCGCATCCAGCCGCGTAAGCCCCGCGCGCTGATCGCCTCGTTGTCTTTGAGAATGTGAGCGTGAGTGCCCGGAATGACAATCAGCGGCTCTTCTTCCTTGAAGCCCGAGCCACGCTTGCGCGCAATCTCAAGCGCTTTGAGAGAGGCTTGCGCACTCTTCATTCCCCCAGCCTCCGAAGCCAACTTGTCCTGCTCTTGAACTGCCATAAAACTTTAGTTTCAAGTTCCAAGTTCGCTCCCGCTTGAAACTTGGAACTTATCAGACAATCGCCAACATACGCTTCACGCCGCTGCGCTCAAAATATTCTGTCGCTCTATCGCGGTCGCGCTCGATCTGGCGCTTCAACTCTTCAATGGAAGCAAACTTTCGCTCGTCGCGCAAGCGATGAAGGAAGCGCACGCGCACAACGTCGCCGTATAGATCGCCCGTCCAGTTCATCACAAACGTTTCAACTGTCGCTTGCGCCGACTCCCGCTCGAATGTGGGCCGCGTGCCTATATTGGTTATGCTGCGCCGCCAAGCGCCTTCGATCAGAGTCGCCGTCACATATACGCCGCCGCGCGGGATGACGCGATTTTCAGGATGAAGGTTTGCGGTCGGAAACGAGAGCGTGCGCCCGCGCTCCGCTCCGCGAACGACGCGACCTTCAACGCCGTAAGGTCGTCCGAGCATACGGCGCGCTAAATTTACGCGCCCTTCCGCCAGAAGTTCACGAATCCTGCTTGAGCTTATGCGCTGCCCGCGAAGACGAACCTCCGGCACTTCCTCAGCGCGAAAGCCAAGTTCCGTGCTCACCTTTCTTAAAAGCTCTATGTTGCCACGGCGTTCGCGCCCGAAAGCAAATCCGCGCCCAAGATAAACCTCCTCGGCGTGAAGTCGCTCGTGCACAACGTCGCGCAAAAAATCTTCCGCCTCGACATGCGCAAACTCTTTCGTAAATCGTATGACGATTGTTTGCTTTAGCCCCAGAACGCTCAAGGCTTCAATCTTCTGATCGAAAGTTTGCAGCAGCGGCGGCGCTGACTCAGGATGAAGAACTGCGCGCGGGTGCGGATCAAACGTAATCACCGTCGGCACTGCACGGCAAGCACGTGCGCGCTCCACAACCGTGCTCATAATCAACTGATGCCCCAGATGCAGACCATCAAACACGCCCAGCGTCAAAACGGTCGGGCGCGCTATCTCCGCATTATCTGTTCCGTGAAACAGCTTCATAAAAGTACTGAGTACTGAGTACTGAGTACTGAGTAAAAGCCAAGTCTTCACTCAGTACTCAGTACTCAGTACTCATCACTTATTTCTAATCCGTCGTAAGCGAACTCAACCCCTTCAGGCAGTCGCGCGGAGTCGCGCGCGTGTTTGACATCGTGCGCTATGTGGGTCAGGTACGTGCGGCGCGGCTTGATTTCTGAAATGTATTCAAGAGCGCGGTCAACCCACAGGTGCGTCGGGTGCTCTTTGAAGCGCAGGCAGTCGAGTACGAGCACGTCCAGATCGCGCAATCC
>QHXM01000275.1 GCA_003222945.1 Acidobacteriota bacterium | reverse complement strand
TCTTGATCCAATAGAAACAGAACCGAATGTTGAGATTCAAGATGATTCGTCAGAAATACCGATTGATGTTCCCGTTCGCCGACGCTCTTAAAGTTCAACCGTATCGGAGTGGTCTATGAAGTTTAATCCGTCGCGGCTTATCTTGGCGCGCAAACGGCGCGGTCTGTCAAAAATAGCCCTTGCGGAAGCGGCTCATATTGGCCTTCGGAGTATCGTTTATTATGAGTCAGGCAACGTCATACCATCAGACGAAGCCGTTGCTACTTTAGCAGAAGTGCTGCAATTCCCCGCACCGTTTTTCTACGGCACTGATATAGAAGAGATTGCCTGTGACGCAGCGAGTTTTAGGTCGCTTAGCACAATGACCGCATCACAGCGTGATGCGTCATTAGCTGCTGGTACGTTGGCTGCCGCTCTAGGTAAGTGGATTGATGAAAAATTTGAACTTCCGACGCCAACTGTACCATCGTTGCGTAACTTTGATCCAGAAACGGCGGCTCAAGTGTTGCGCGTAGAATGGGGACTCGGAGAACGCCCGATAAAGAATGTGGTTCATCTATTAGAAGTTCATGGTGTACGGGTGTTTTCACTACCTATTGATAGTGCTTCAGTAGATGCCTTTTCAGCATGGCATAAAAAGACGCCATTCATTTTTCTAAATCCAAAGAAATCAGGCGAGCGCGGGCGAATGGATGCTGCACATGAGTTAGGCCATCTAACACTACACGGACACGGCATACCACGCAGCAGGCAAGCGGAACTTGAGGCTGATCGTTTCGCTTCTGCTTTTTTAATGCCAGCTAAAGATATATTCGCTCATATCCCACGCGGGCAAATGGAAGTTGAGACTATCCACAAACTTAAAAAACGATGGACGGTCTCTGCTATCGCTTTAGTTCATCGCTTAAAAGCCTTGCAGATAATTACAGAGTGGCAATATCGCACATTCTGTATTGAACTTAGCAAAGAGGGTTCAAGACGTGCTGAAAAGGACGGGATTGCGCGCGAAACGTCTCAAGTTTTCGCTAAGGTATTCAAGGCTCTTCGTGCTGAAGGAAAAACGAGAGGTGCAATAGCGCATGATCTGTTGATTACTTCCGCAGAGTTAGATTCCCTGCTTTCCGGTCTAGCGATTACAGCAGTAGTAAACAACCCAAGCGACAACTCTCGAACTATTGAAACCGCCCCCACAAAAGAAAAGTCAACCCTAAAGGCTGTCTAATATCCCCCAATTAAAATCAGAGAAAAGTGCCTTACTTAGACACTTTTCTATTGACATTGCTTGACCGCTCAAGCATAATAGCAATGTCAGCAACACAGGAGAAAAGATATGAACTGCCAACACTGCGACGGACAAACAAAGCGATTCGGTAAAGATAGAAAAGGCAATCAACGCTTTCGCTGTCTCTCATGTGGAAAGACCGCTATCGCTCCATATCACAAACCGCTTGATGATATGCGAGTACCTTTGGAAAAGGCTCTGATGGTCTTGCAGCTTCTTATTGAAGGTTGCTCAATCCGAAGCGCGGAGCGAATCACGGGCGTTGGCAAGACTGCGATTCTTTCTCTACTCGTTAAGGTTGGCGAAAAGTGCGAGCGTCTTTTCGAGAAGCATATTCGCAACGTGAAAGTTGACCACATACAGGCTGACGAAATCTGGGCTTTCGTTCAGATGAAAGAAAAGACTCGCAAGCGCAGAGGCAAAGATGAAGAAGGCTTAGGCGATTCTTATACGTGGATTTGTATGGAAGAAAGTTCAAAGCTCATCATCGCTTGGCATCTTGGCAAACGTACAGGCAAAGACGCTGAAATCTTTTTAGAGAAGATATACAAAGCAGTAGAAGGCACAAGCAATCGTTTCCAGATGAGTACGGACGGATACGGCGCGTATCCTGATGCGGTCGGTTATTCTCTAGGCACTCGCGTTGACTACGCACAGATAATCAAACAGTACGCTGCGCCCGAAGCTGACGATCATCGCTACTCGCCTTCTGTTTGCATCGGAACTAAAACCGTTCCTGTGATTGGTCAGCCTGATATGGACAAGGTTTGCACGTCGCACATTGAACGCCAGAATCTTACTATCAGAATGGCGATGAGACGCTTTACCAGACTGACGAATGGCTTTAGTAAAAAGTGGGCGAATCTACACGCTGCATTATCTCTACAGTGCGCTTATTATAACGTCTGCCGCATCCATAAAACGATTCGCTGTACGCCAGCAATGGAAGCGGGAATAACTAAGCGGGTTTGGGAATTGAAGGACTTATTAGCCGCATAGGGCGAAATTGCCCTATGCCCTTCCAAAAGCGACTGCATTTGTATTGAACACGTCAATGGACTCTCTCACCTGCGCCGAGTGTTGCGTGGTGTAGTCATAGGCTAAGGTGTCAACACCATTCGGCCTAGCGAGTTTCTTCTTTAGATATGCGATAACAACTCTACCCTTGAGCAGAGCCGCAATAAGTAACAAGGTGATTCCTATGACAATAGCAATCGCCTTCTTTACGTATGATGAAATAAATAAGTAATGGAACAGTTCTAGGGACGCCCTATTTCGGAACTCCTCTAGTTTTTCTTTCGTTCCTTCGTCAAGTGAAACGATAGCTCTCTCCCATTCAGCACTAAACTTGTTCGGATAGTCACGGTTAGTAAAGCGCGTCAATAGTGAGACAAAGAGAAAATGAACTAGGGAAATGCGTTCACTAAAACGGATGTATCCATTCATCAGACTTCGCAGGGTGGTGTATGCGGGATGGTCAAATGCAATGTTACCCGCTCGTGCGTAGTCGAACAGTTCGTCACGCAGTCGGAAAACATTTTGTCAACGTACTAGATGTACGGTTAGGGTCAATTTGCTTTTCAAGTTCTATATTGCGCGTCTGCAAGTGTTCTACGGTTTTTCTTCGCAGCCGTCTTTGTCTATATCCGAATGCTACCCCGCTAACACCAAACAGCCACGCTACAGTCTCACTTATTCTAACATTACCTAAGAAGCTAATACCAATGTTCGCTAAAGTAGTTTTGCCAGCTAGTACAGCAATGATTAAGTAAAAACAGTATGCAATTCCTAATAAACTTCCGTACTTAAAAAGATTGTTAATAGCAGTGGTTACGAGATAAATAATACGGCTCTGGCGAATATATCTGTTTTGTGCTTTGAGTTCTGCTAATTCTTCTATAAGTTCTTGCTTGCTTGGCGACTTAATAAATTTAGACATACGCTTATAAGAGGATGCGAATTATGTCCAAAATAGAGAAACGCCACTACCATATCAGATAATCAAGTCTAAGCAAAGATATTTATTAGCAAATTATAGGCCATTTCTCCAGAGTGAGCAACACACTATCGCCCCACTACCCAAGTCCTCCCGCAATGCTCTAAGAATTTGTCTTTAGTTCTTAGTGGCATGATAAACTATTCGACGAAGTTCCGGGTTATTCATAAACGCACTCATTGAAGATTGTAAGGGAGAAATGATGTTCCGCTCGAAGAAGACCGTCTTGATTGTCGCGGCGATTCTTGTCTGTTTCGGATTGATTGTTTTCTTTCGCTATCGTGCGCTGAATAAACCGCGCAGCCACGAGCAGGAGATTTATCATCAAGGGCCGCAAGGAGACCAGCAACAGACGCTTACCGTAGCATTCGTTCCTGTGACCTGTCATCTGACTTGTCCGGTCACAGACTACGCTTCTAAAACCACAACGACCGCGACGCGCTTTGACGCTCTGCGCTTTTCGGACCTTCCGACAATCGTCGAAGCGTTGAAGAGCAAAAAGTTGCAGGCGGCGTTTCTGACCGTGCCTCTGGCGATGAAGATGCGCGAGCAGGGCGTGCCCGTAAAGATAGCTTGCCTGGGACACCGCGACGGCTCGCAACTCGTCGTTCGCAAGGAAGACACGGCGCGTGACATGCGTGACCTTCGGGGCAAGACCATTGCGATACCCAATCCCTTCAGCAATGAAAATTTTTTTATTAATAAGATGATGCAGGATCAAGGTGTGAAGCCCGAAGAGATTAAGTTCATCTCCATGCCGCCAGCGGACATGCCCGCCGCGCTTGCCACGAAATCAATAGACGGCTTCATCGTGGCAGAGCCTTACTGCGGCAAAGCCGAGATGGAAGGCTACGGGCGCGTACTCTACTACGCCAAAGACATCTGGCCGAACTACATCTCATGCGCTCTGGTCGTTCACGAGGATTTAATTCGAGAGCACCCGGAGATAGTCCGTGACCTCGTGCGCGGCATAGCCGAATCTGGCGAGTGGGCTGAGCGCAACCGAGAGGACGCAGCGAAACTAGTCTCGCCATATTTTCGTCAGGACGAGAAGTTGCTGCGGTACGTTCTGACTCAACCGCCCGACCGTGTCACCTATCGCAACTTGAATCCGACGGACGAAGAGATGCAGAAGATTCTTGACATGGGCATCAGCTTAGGATTCCTGAAGGTGCAAAC
>QHXM01000282.1 GCA_003222945.1 Acidobacteriota bacterium | reverse complement strand
TTTCGAGCGCTTTACAGAGTTGCGCGGGGCAGACACAAGCGAGGCCATGTACACTTTGGCCGAAGGCGAGCCGCCCCATCGCGGCTTCTACGCCTTTCGCCGTCTTATCTGGAGCAGCGTGTGGATGTGGCCGCTCATACCGCTCTTCTATTTTCCGGGCGCGACTTTTTTCGGTCCGCGCACCTACGCGTGGATAGCTCGCAACCGCTCGCGCTTAGGCTGCCACTCTGAGGTCTGTCCTCTTCCGCCGAAGCTGCGATCATAGGCGCATAGAAAGTGAGGCTGGTCTTTCATTCGTGAATCCAATCGTAGCATCTCAGGATTTCCTACACCCACAGTTGAGCTTACAGACGCAAGACCTCTTTCGCGCGGCTTACGGTCTTCTGCTCCTGGGCACGCTCGCGCTTGCTCTGCCGCACTGGCGACGCTTCTTCATGAGCGAGCGTTGGGGCGGGTATGCGAAATCTTCTCGCGACGTTGATTTCATTCAAAACCCGATAGTCTCGCCCATTGTCGCAGTAGTCTGGATAGTTTGCGCCGTCTCTTTAACGCTCGGATGGTGGAGCGTGTGGGCTGCGCTCCTGAATCTTTTATTGTGCCGCTACTTCTTCGTGCGCATGCGCTGGAAGGGAGTGTTGCGCGGCTTCGGCGCGCCAGGGTTTATGAGCTACTGGACGGCGGCTGCCGTCTTTCTTCTGGAATATGCGCTCCACTACGCGCCCGATTTACGCTCGCTTGCGCTTCTGGTCCTTCAGGTTGATTTCGCGTTCATAATGTTGTCGGCAGGGCTATACAAGCTGACGGCGGGCTACGCGCGTAATCACGGAATGGAAGGCGGGATGGTCAACCCGCAGTGGGGCTACTGGGTAAAGCTCTATAAAAATCTCTCGCCGCATCACCCGCTCTTTCATCTATTGAATCATCTGGCTTGGTCCGTCGAAGTCTTGGCAGGCGTTCTGCTGCTAGTGCCGCCGACGCGCTTCCTTGGAGCGATGATGATTCTGCTCAGCTTTATATTCATCGCCACGCAGATTCGTCTGGGTCTATTGTGCGAGATGGTAATCCTAGACTGCTTTATCTTCTTTTATCCGGGAAGCTACGGCGACAAGTTCCTGAGCGCGATCGCCGCACATGGTCTGGCGTCAACTTCGCCCGCGCTCTCGATTCCGTCCTTTGTGAATGCGCTGCTTGCTACAGGACTCTGGGCGTATCTAATCCTGTTGCCGCTTGTACATGCCGGACTCTTTTACAATTTCTACGGGCGCAGGCGACTGTCCGGCGCGCTTCAACGCGCGCTTGAACTCTACACAAATTTTTTCGGCATCATCATCTGGCGCGTATTCTCCGTAGATCACACGAACTTCTTCATACGAATTTATCATCGCCCGCGCGATGGGGAGAGCGAGCGCTCGCTTATCTCTGCTTACGGTCTCGGAGGCGCGCGTGCGGGCTTGCTCAAGAGAGTACGTTACAACCACGTCGGCGAGTCAATCACCATCACAAGTCTCTTCACAACGCTCAAGTATTATCCGAGCAACGATCAACTCTTTCGTGAGAGGGTGCTGCGCTATGCGCGCACGGTTCCGCATCCGAAGGACGCTGTTCTTGAGTTTGAATACGTGAGCATACGCAAGGCTGCGGACCGCTTCAAGTTCGTGACGCTGGTTGAGTACACTGTTGACGTTAGCCAAGAGACGATAGAAGAGCGCGTCTTTGACGAAACGGTTTCTGTACGTGCCGCGCATAAGCAGTCGCCCGTGCACGAAGGAGTGCGTCCGGGCAGCTACGTGCCGCTGAAAGGGTAAGGCTTCGAGATGTGTGGAATTGGTGGAGTTTTCGGGCGTTCCGATGTCGAGACAGTCAAGCGTATGCTTGCGCGCCTTGAGCATCGCGGACCGGATGATGAGCACATGATAACGGGCGCAGACTACTCTTTCGGCACGCGCCGTCTCTCAATCGTCGGAGTCGCAGACGGTCGGCAGCCCATCTCGAACGAAGATGAAACAGTCTGGGCGGCGCAAAACGGCGAGCTTTACAACTACCCGCGCGTCAAGCGCGAGCTTCTTACGAATGGTCATAAACTTCGCACGCACTGCGACACGGAGATTCTTCCACACCTTTACGAAGAATACGGTACGGACCTAGTGAAACACATTGACGGCATGTTCGCCATTGCCGTCTGGGATAAGGTCAACCGGACGGGTATGCTTGCACGCGACCGCATGGGTAAAAAGCCGCTCTACTATTATAGAGCGGGTGACGCGCTCTATTTCGCTTCGGAGATTAAGTCGCTACTTTTAGTGCCCGGCTTCAGGCGAAGAATCAACTTTGAAGCGCTGCACAATTTTCTGAGCTTCAAGCATGTGCCCTGCCCTCTCTCAATCTTTGAAGGCGTGCAGATGCTTGCGCCTGCGCATCGTCTAATCTTCAAGACTGGCGAAGAGCCTAGAATTGAGCGTTACTGGGATGTGGACTTTGCGGCGGCGGGCGAGATGGCGCGCTGGCCTGAAGAGGAACTGGTCGAGCATCTTCTGGCGCTGCTGCGGCGCGGCGTCGAGAGGCGTTTGATGTCGGACGTGCCCGTAGGCTTTTTCTTGAGCGGCGGCGTTGATTCCAGTCTCTCGACTGCATTGGCGGCTGAAGTTTCTCCCGGTCGAATCAAGACCTTCACGCTCACTTACGCAGGTGACTCAACGACCGAAGGCAAAGAGCAGGATAGACGCTGGGCGCGCATGATTGCCGCGAACTACGAGACCGAGCATTACGAGGAGCGCGTCGAGTTCTCGGATTTTCCAGAGAACCTGCGCCGCATCATAGCCTGTTTCGACGAACCCTTTTCGGGAACGGTCTCGACCTATTTTCTTTCGCCGCTGATTGCGCAGCACGTCAAGGTCGCGGTCTCAGGCGACGGCGCGGACGAACTCTTTGGCAGCTATCTTTCGCATCGCTTGGCTTATCCTCTGGCGAACTTCGCCGAGTATCAACAGACGGGCGACGTAAACTTGATTCGTCCGTTCGAGAATCAGACCGATTTTCTCGCGCGCCTTTTCGAGACCGAAGACTGGCGCTGGCGCTCGAAGCTCTTTGTCTTTGAGGAAGAGGAGAAGGCCGCGCTCTACGCGCCCGAATTCTCCGAAAGGATGAGCAAGTACAGCAGCAGCGAACGCTTGCGGCGCGACTTCTCAAGGCTCACTGCGCGCGATCCGCTCAATCGAATTCTCGAAGCGGAGTTTCGTACAATCTTTCCGGATCAAGTGCTGGCCTTCGTTGACCGTCTCTCGATGGCTCATTCATTGGAAGTCCGCACGGCCTATCTTGACACGGACTTCGTCAGCTTCATCGCGGGCTTGCCCGGACATTGGAAGATAAGGGCAGGTGAGACGAAATACCTGCTCAAAAAAGCGGCTCTCAAGTATTTTCCAGAAGAGATGGTCTTCAGGAAAAAGGAGGGCTTCCTGATGCCCATCACCGAATGGCTGCTCGGAGACCTTGAGGATTATGTTCGCAGCACGTTGAGCCGCGAGCGATTGGCCAAGCACGGAATCTTTAATCAAGAACACGTGCAGGCGTTAGTTGATAGCCTCTATCGTCACGAGAGCGATTACAGACAGGTGAATAGAGTCTTCTCCTTGATTCTGTGTGCAAGGGGAAGAATGTCTTAAGGTTCAATAATCGGCCGACCGCTCATCTGGCGCACGCGCTCTTCGTCTGCCGCAACTGTGACTTCATCTTCGTTCATCCCGTGCCAGACCTTTCTAGCATCTACTCTGATACGGAAGCCTCTGAGATGGGCGCAGGCGAGGTGGTTTGGAATACAAGCTTTCTGGAATCCATCAACAAACAGGCAGCAGCGAAGGGCAAGCTTTTAGAGATAGGTTTCGGCGACGCTAGCTTTCTCAACTTGGCTCATAAGGATGGCTGGGACGTGCACGGCTTGGAGATAAGCCTGCTCTGTGTTCGTCATGCCAGCGAGACATTGGGCTTGCCCAACATTCGAGAGGGCAGAATCGAAGAGGCAGGCTACGCAGCGGAGTCCTTTGATGTGATAGCGGCCTTCAATTTTATAGAACACGTTCCCGACCCCGGCGAGACCTTGAAACTCCTGCGCAGACTTCTACGGCCTGAAGGGCTGCTGGTGCTTCTGTGCCCGAACCTGTCGGGCATTTATCATCTGGTAGCGCCGGAGCTTTTCAACGGTCAGGAGCCGCTCAATATTTCATGGGTGCCGCCCATGCACCTGAGCTACTTCAATAAGAGCAATTTCCGCAGGCTGCTTGAAAGCGCAGGGTTTGTGGTCGTCGCCGACGAAAGCCGTTTGACTACGGACTTGTGGCTGCAACACCGCGCCCGTATCGAGCCGGAGGTGACAGAAGAAAAGTTCGAACAACTGATTTCGGAGATGACAGATGCGGAGAAGAGCGCCGGCGAGCGCAACGTTGATGAATACAGAGCACGCATCGTCGGCCTCTTGCGTGACAGGATGATGTGGACGATGCTCTCGGACGTGATGAGATTGGAGTCGGTGATGGAGGCTGAAAACGCAGTCCTGTACATCAGCCGTAAGGCAAGCCAACAGTCTCAGGCAGATTGAGCGCCGGGTGCGCGTTCTCTCTGATCTCTCTTTCGCTCTGCAATCGGAATAATGAGCATGATTGACAAAGCTATTATCCCTGCGGCGGGACTCGGCACGAGGATGCTTCCCATCACCAAGAGCATCCCGAAGGAGATGCTGCCGCTGGGGCGCAAGCCTGCAATTCAGTGCGTCGTAGAGGAGGCCGTCGCGTCCGGCATCAAACAAATCTACATCGTCATCAGGGAAGCGAAGAGGATAATCAAGGACTATTTCTCGACGGGCTATGATCTGAGGCGCGGGGGAGATGCTTACGGCATTGAGGAGTTGGAAAAGCTTATGGCCGCTTGCGAACTGAGTTTCGTCGAGCAGCGAGAGGCGCGCGGCCTCGGTGACGCGATTCTTCAGACCAGAGATTTCATCGGCCATAGCTCTTTCGTCATGATGATTCCAGACCAAATCTTGCTCGCTGAAGTTCCGGCCACACGCCAACTCGTCGAAGGCTGCGGGCTGGAGTCCGGCATCTGTTCAAGCCTCGTCCGGCTTCCTAAAACAGAGTTGCCTTTCTTCACGGGTGCGCGCGGTTTCGAGCTTGAGGGCGATTCGTATTCAGCCCCTTTGAGGCTCGGCAGGATTCAGACGGAAGATGAGACGCGCGCGGCCTACAGTTCCTTCGACTACGAGATTAGAGGTTTTGGGCGCGCCATTTATCCGCCGGAAATCTTCGACTATCTGGGAGACGAGTTCACAAATCCGCTCTCTGGAGAGGTTGACCTTTTGAAAACTTTCGAGAAGTGCACCGAATGTCTTGAGCATCGCGGCCTCTTGCTTAAAGGCGAGGCGTGCGACTTTGGGACTTTTGAGGGCTACTATCGTTACCTTCCGCGCTTGATGGAGAGAATGGCTTGAGCGCGGACAACTCACGCACCCTTGCAGTGCTTCAGCCCGGCTATCTGCCCTGGCTGGGATTCTTTGACCAGATGCGCCGCGCCGACATCTTCGTCTATTATGATGACGTTCAGTATGATAAGAACGGATGGCGAAACCGCAACAGAATCAAATCGCCTGTGGGGGAGCCTCACTGGTTGACCGTGCCCGTGCGCGTGCATTCCCTCAGCCAACTCATTCTCGAAACCGAGATTGATAATCGCCAGCCGTGGGCGCGCAAGCACGTGGGCACGATCAGGCAATTTTACGCGAAAGCGCCGCACCTGAAACGCTACATGCCGGAACTCGAAGAGTTGTTGGCCGGAAGGCGCTGGGAGCGCTTGGTTGATTTAGACGTGGCTGTGATAGAACTAATGTGCGCGTGGTTGGGCTTAGAACGCCAGTGTGCGCACTCTTCCGAACTAGGAGTTGTTGGAGAGCGCAGCGAGCGGCTAATTAAGCTGTGTCTTTACTTCGGCGCGACGCGCTATCTGAGCGGCCACGCTGCGCAGAGTTATCTGGACGTAGCATCCTTCCGAGAGCGCGGCATAAACGTCGAATGGCAGAACTATCGTCATCCAGTTTACACGCAACAGCACGGGCGTTTCGTGCCCTTCTTATCGGCTCTTGATCTGTTGCTCAACTGCGGGGATGAGAGCGCGGAGATTATCGCTACGGGAAATCAGAACACGGAGGAATCATGAAAACTATTCTTGTCACGGGGGGCGCTGGCTTCATCGGCAGCAACTTCGTTCGGCATCTTTACAACAAATATCCCGATTACCGCCTGCTTGTGGTTGACGCATTGACCTACGCGGGCAATGTGCAGAACTGCCCGGACGGAGCTTTCGGCTCGGAGCGATATGAGTTCTGGTACGGCGATGTGCGCAACGGCGAGTTGATGGACACGCTAGTGTCGCGCGCAGACATAGTCGTTCACATGGCCGCAGAGTCGCACGTGACTCGCTCTATCTACGACAATCGCCTCTTCTTCGAGACCGATGTTATCGGCACACAGACGGTCGCCAATGCTATCGTCAATCACCGCGACCGCATGGAGCGCTTCATACACATTTCAACGTCGGAAGTTTACGGCTCGGCTCTCTCGGCGAAGATGGATGAGGATCATCCTCTGAATCCTATGAGTCCGTATGCTTCGGCGAAGTGCGGAGCGGACAGACTGGTCTATTCTTACTGGGCGACCTACAACATCCCTGCTGTGATTGTGCGTCCCTTTAATAACTATGGTCCATACCAGCATCTGGAAAAAGCGGTCCCGCGCTTTATCACCAGTTGTCTTTTGAAAGAGCCATTGACGGTGCACGGCGACGGCTCGGCCAAGCGTGACTGGATTTTCGTAGAAGAGCATTGCGAGGCGCTGGACCTGCTGCTTCACAAAGACATAGACGAGATCAGAGGCCAGGTCATCAACATAGGCACGGGCTACGACAAGAGCGTTCTGGAAGTGGCAGAGTCCGTGCTCAACGCTATGAAGCCGACCGACAGCCAGATTCAGTTCATAGGCGACCGACCCGGACAGGTCTTCCGCCACACGTGTGATGCGTCGAAGCTGACGAGTCTTGTAGGTTGGAAGCCGCGCCTCTCTTTTGAAGAGGGACTCGAACGCACCATACGATGGTACAGGGATAATGAAGCGTGGTGGCGGCCACAGATGTGGATGCGACATATTCCTATCTTCACGGCGGCAGGGAAAAAGGAGATGCATTGATGACTACAAAGGCCATCACGAAAGTTCCATTCTTCATGCACGATCTTGGGAAGGCTGAGTTGGACGCGGTCGCGAAAGTCTTGGCCGGACCTATATTGACCACTGGCGAGTGGGTCGCGCGTTTCGAGCATCGCTTTGCGGACTACCTTGGCGTGCGAAACGCTATCGCCGTCACTAGCTGCACCGGCGCGCTTCATCTCTCACTGCTCGCACTCGGCATTAAGCCGGGCGACGAGGTGATTACGACGCCCATGACTTTCATAGCCACCGCAACTGCGATCATGGAAGCGGGCGCGCGACCAGTCTTCGTTGACGTTGAGCCGGACACGGGCAATCTGGATGCTTCTCTGGTCGAAGCAGCGATCACAGAGCGCACGCGCGCCATAGTCCCCGTGCATCTATACGGCCAGATGTGCGACATGCGCGCTCTGCGAAAGATCGCGGACAGCTACAACCTCGCCTTGATTGAAGACGCGGCGCATTGCGTCGAAGGCACGCGCGACGGTGTGAAAACGGGCGAGCTTGGCGACACGGCCTGCTACTCGTTCTATGCAACCAAGAATCTGACCTGCGGCGAAGGCGGCGCGCTCGTCACTAATGATGACGAGTTGGCGGAGAAGCTGCGCCTGTTACGGCTGCACGGAATGAATAAGAATGCCAACGACCGTCATCGTGAAGGCTACAAGCATTGGGACATGACCGTGCTCGGTTGGAAATACAATATGGACAACATACAGGCCGCGCTTCTGCTGCCGCAGATGGATCGCCTGGAAGATAACTGGCGCAAGCGTCAGGCGCTGGCGAAAGAATACGAATCGCGCCTGTGGGACATACCCAATCTATCAAGACCGAAGACGCTTATCGGTGTAGAGCATTCCTGGCATCTCTTCCCGGTCTGGATTGGAGGGGGCTTGCGCGATCACGTGATTAATGAGTTGCAGTCTGAGGGCATCAGCGTGATGGTTAACTATCGTGCGATTCATCTGCTCACCTTTTTCCGAGAGACTTTCAATTTCGAGCCGGGCGCTTTTCCAGTAGCTGAACGAATTGGCGACGCGAGCCTATCGCTCCCTTTTTATCCGAACATGCCGATAGAGCACGTGGACCTTGTGACGGGAGCGCTGGCGCGAATTCTGGAGCAAGCCAGATGACATTAGGGCGGCTCGGCAAGTGGGGCTGGGAGACGGCGCACAGGCCAATCTTTTACCGCTTGACCGCTCCGCTATATCATCGCGTCGCCTCTCCTCTTTATCGCGCGGCTCTGTCCTCAAAGGTTTATCTCAAGGAGCGATTGACGGATTCCCTGCTCCTACTTTTAAGGCGACGCGATCAAGGCAGAGTCTCTCAGGTCTTACGCAGGTGGATTTGGCGGATGAATCAAGCTCATCGTCCCGCGCAGAGAGCGAAGATAGAACTCGGGAGAGCGTTTGACGCCATCCTAGCGCGGATTGCTACGGGCGCGAAGGTGTCCTCTTCGGAACTTCTGCCTTACCTCTGCCTGCCTGGTCGGACGGAGCGAAGCGCGGTTAACTCTATGCTTGCCGATGCGTATCTGCAAAGAGAGACGGCGGCGGACTTAAAACAGGCAAGAGTCTTTATAGAACGCGCATGGTTGCTCTCTGGGTTCTCAAAGGACTTGCTTCCGCTCTACACCAAAATCTGCGCCGCGTTGAAGGATGCTCCGGCCATGCGCGAGGCCTACAAAAGATTGGGAATGGCGGCTGCGGCTGACGGGAATATTCCTGAAGCCATAGACTATTTCAACCTGTCGCACTACTCAGACTTAGGATTTCAGAATCTGGACAGGTACGAGTTTGACTTCGACATTCTCAATTGCATGGAGGAGTTGGCCGACGCCTACCGTTTTCCACAACGCAATCAGGTAACGGTTGAAGATGGCAAAAAGATACGACTCGCCTATCTAGTGAAAGGTGCGACGGAGCCAAACTCTATTCTGGTAGAGATTAATCTGGTGCTGGCCGAGCACCATGATAAATCTCGCTTCGACATCACGTTCTTCATCCCCGTGCCAGAGCAGGTGATTGCTATCTCGAAACAGGCGCAAGCATACATCCGTAAGTTTGAAAGCTTGGGCTGCCGGGTCGTGACAGCGCCGCGCACTGAGAATCAGACGGAGGCTCTCGTAGCGGTTGGCAAAGCCATCTACGATGCTCAACCTCACCTCATGATTACCAGCGCGGCGCTCGCCAACTTCAGCCAATACTTTATTACCTGCCTGCGGCCTGCGCCTGTAATCCTTGGTCTTGTGCAAGGCCCTCCGCCGCAGTTTGCCCCGCCGATACTCGATTGGGCGATTGCGTGGACCAAACACCCGCTCATGGACTCGCCCGTAAACTGCTCGCTCGTCGAGTTGAAGCTTGATTATCCTGTCGAGAGCAATGTTGCGGCCTACAGCAGAAGAGAGCTTGACCTGCCTGACGAAGCAACAGTCCTGATGAGCGCCGGACGATTTCCGAAGTTTCAGGACTTAGAGTTTTGGAAAGCAATCAATGCGCTGCTCTCCAAACATGCTGAGACTTACTATGTCGCCGTCGGCCCGCGCGAAGATCAGATACCTTTCCTTGATGCTGTAATTCCAAGGGAAGTGCGTCAGCGCGTTCGATTCCTTGGCTGGAGAGAGGATTTTCTCAGCATTCTTCCCACAGCAGACATAATTATTGACACTTACCCTTCGGGCGGCGGGCAAGTTCTGGTTCAAGGCATGTCTCGCGCTATACCGATTGTTTCTAAGTTGGCGAGCGTTGCAGAGAAGTTCACCGTAATCAGGCCGGTCCGCAGGCGGCTGTCCGACAGTGCGAAGAGATTTACAGAATGGTGCTCGAACAGTTTCGCCGTCTTCCTTCGCAGCATGAATCTCAGAAGAGATGACGGGCTGACCGAAAAAAATAGTTGCCCCTATGGTATGGACGACTCGCCAGCTTTATAGTTAGAGTCTAAGTACAGGACAAAAGCTTGCAAAGCCTAATAAAAGCAATTCGTTCGGGCAAGCAGTCCTGATTGCATAATACGCGTTTGAGGTGGTCGAAGCCATGACGAAAGATACTCTTAGCCAAAGGACCATGCTTTTTGATCTTCAACGGGACCATGCGTGTCAGCTATTGCCCCGACAGATAAGCCCAACAGAAGGCCAGCAAAGCCATCAACTTTCTCAACCGCTCAGCGTCCGTCACGTGCGCCGCTTCCAGACAAAAACCTCTGGTCTTCAAGCAACCGAACAAAGTTTCAACTCCCCATCGGCGCGCATAATCAGCAAGCAGCAAAGTGGTTTCTTGCGTGCTGACGACAATCACATACTCGCCATCACTGCGCCGCAGGACCATCACAAACAGCCTTTGCCCCAAGACTTGGCACGACCCCGAGAGCAAGACGGCGACGCTTGCTTGCTGTGTACGGAACAGATTCCTGGCCGCTACCCGCTTCGTGTGGCGCGAGTTCTCCACCAGCAGATTCTCTTTCAGTCGCAGGCGAAACCGAATGCGCTCTCGACACAGAAAGGCCAGCCAATCCACTCCGATAAACTCTCGGTCCGCGCAAATAAACTCAATACTTTGCCGCCCGAACAAGCGCAGGTACTCTTCGATCAGGTTAATGCGCTCATTGGTGTCGGAGCAGCCTTTCTTCTCAAGAATCGTCCACAGCAGCGGGAAGCCGATGCCTCGATAAGCGATGTCCAACAGCAAGACATTCAACGGCGTCTCGCCCAAGTACCAATCGGTGCGGTCAATCGTGATGACAAAAGGCGGCCTGAGTCCCATCAACTTAATGACGAAACGAGCCAGTTCAGCGAAAGGCAGTTGGAAGAATCTCAAGAAGCGCTGAATCCGCTTGTAATGCGATGCTTGTTTGGCTCGCCCGCACATCACACTGGAGACTTGGGCGAGGTTGATGGTCTTGACTTGAATCACAGCTACGAGGAACTTGGTCAAGAAGTTGATTCGAGCTTTGTTCCACGTTACATTCTCAGCAAGCGTTCGCTCCAGCAGCGACTTGTTGACCATTGTGCTTCATCCTTTACCGATTTGTTTGGCGATAGATCAGGAGAAGGATAACGGCATGATGGCCTTTTATGCAGTTTCAAAGAGCTATTTTTGTCCTGTACTTAGAGTTAGAGTATAAAAAACAATGAGCAACCACGATAGAGATCGGATTCGGACTTTGCAGGTGAATCTGATTGCGAAGGTCGGCTTTCTAATCTGGGCCGTAAGCATTCCCTTCTTATACTGGCTGGTGCATGGGCCTTGGGGGCCGCTCATCAGGTATCCGTTTATCCTGTGGGGAAGGGATGCCATGTTGCACTACTTCAAAGCTCGCTACGTTTTCTAAACTGATAATCGTTAAGTCAATCAAACTTTGAACTAAGATGTTGATGCTTAGTATCGCATTGTGGCTTGTCTATCTGGTCGCCTGTCTTGGTTTCGGCTCGCTGCTTAGGCGCTTGCTCGCGTCGAAGGCTGCGAGGCTTCAGAGAGCCAACGATTGGGTAGAGCTTGCGACCGCTTTTCTTCTAGGTCAGGGACTGCTAGCAAACGTCTGGCTTCTGATCTCTTTACACGCACGATTCTCTCCGCTCATCGTCTGGTTAGTGATTATCTGCGGCGTCTGCTCTGTAGTGTTCGCGTGGCAGACCATCATTGGAGTCGCGCGAAGATTACGCTCCGTCCTTCAGAGCCTGCGCGCAGAGGGGCTTGCGTGGATGGCTGTGGCCGGATTGGTCCTGTTCCTGATGGTGGTCGGAGGCATAGGCGCTCTTGTGTTGCCGCCGCGCGGGGATTCCGCAGCAGTCTATATGGTCTTGCCGAAAGTGGTTGCGGCGGCGCACCAGTTGATTCCGCTACGAGGGCTTGAAACGTTCGCGCAGCTCGGCCTGATGGGAGAGATGCACCATTCAGCCTTGATCCTGCTGGGCAGCGACCGCGCTGCGAAACTGCTTGTGTGGAGCAATTGCCTGGTGGTCGCAGTGATGTTGCTTGCCATCTGCGCGCGTGTCGGGCTGCGGCGTCGCGGACAGTTGATAGCGCTCGCTATTTTATTCACTTCCATCGCCTTCATTTTAATCATCCCGGACGGCAAGGTTGATCTCTTCGCCGCGGCAATGGGGATGGGAGCTTTCTACTGGGCATTGCGAGTCAGAGAAGAAGAAGGCGGAGCGGCGCTACGTCTGACGGGGTTGTTCACAGGTCTAGCCGTCATGGCTAAGATCACTTACATCGTGCCCTTAATCTCCGGCGTCCTACTTTTGATAGTGTGGAGACATCTCACGTCAGAGGAGGAAGAGTCCAGAAGCAAATCTTTAATTGCCTGGGCAGTGAGGACGCTCGTCCCGCTGGGTATTTGGATGGCGGTGCCTGTGTTAATGCACATACTTAAAAACAGTCTGCTCTTTGGCGAGCCGCTTGCGCCTTTTATTAGCACACAGGGTCAGGCCTGGGTTGACCAGACATGGTTTACGCCGGACGTTACCAGATGGATAGTCCTAACATATCCGCTCGCCCTGATTTTCGGCGAGTATCCGATTGAGGGCGGCACACTGTCGGCGCTGCTTTTGGTCTTTGCTCCATTGATCTTGTTGCTGCCGAGAGCGCGTAATCTGGTTCGGAGCGAGCTTTTCCAAGTTACTCTGGCGGCCATGCTCGGCACAGCGCTTTGGGTTGCGGCACGCCCTTCGATTCTTGCGCCCCGCTACATTTTCTCATCGCTACTATTGTTTGTTCCGGTAGTCGCGCGCAGCGCTGAATATGTAAGCACGACGGAGAAGAGGCCCCGACTGTTCAGCGCAGCTATTTTGATAAGCACTTTCTTCTGCCTCTTTCTAACTCTCGCCGTAACGTTAAGCTATCTGAAGCTCACGCCCACTTCTATTCTGCGTTACGCGATGGGACGGCTGCCTGAATGCAGCGTCGCCGGACCGGAATGCCCTGCCCTGAATCTGGTCAATCAACAAGCTCAGCCGGGAGAGCGCGTCTATCTCGCAGAACATTTTATCTACGGGCTTCGCCCGGACCTTTTAGAATGCGCGGAGAGCAGCGACGAGAAGCAGCCGGTCTTGAATTTCGGTACACACGAAGGCGCGTGGGACTATCTATACGGGCAGGGATTCCGCTACCTGATAATTGATGATGAGACTCACGCTTCAATAGCGGCTGTGCTCGATCTGAATCACACACCTGACTGGCTCAAAGTAACGCAGCTCTTTAACGAAAATAACTACCGCGTGTTGCGTCTAGATAGCGCTGATCCGAATCACAGGGCGACGGTGACCTGCCGTCAGACGAAGCCGCCAGCTTGGACAGTAGTTGCGCGATAGTGCGCGCGCTCGACCGTTTATGATAGAGTGACTTAACTTGAACCCGAACGCACGCTCTAACGTTTAAGCAGAGATTTCTAAGTTTAATTCATGAGAGAATATCCTAAACCCCACTTAATAGAGTTTCCGAAATTCGGGGATTCTGCGGTCGGATATGTTTCTGCGGCGGAGAGCAGCAAGAACATCCCCTTCGAGGTCAAGAGAGTCTTCTGGACTTACTACACTCCCGAAAGTATAGTTCGCGGCAGACACGCACATCACGAGACCGAGCAAATCCTTTTGGCAGTCGCGGGTAGAATCATAGTGACAACAGAAACCAGAGAGGGGGAAGTGGAAACGTTCGTTCTGGATAACCCACACATAGGAGTTTACATTCCGCCGGACGCCTGGCACACGATGCAATACTCGCATGTCGCAGTTCAGTTGGTACTGACTTCTACTTACTACGATGAAGCTGATTATATTAGAGACTACAAAATTTTTAAGAGCTGTGAGTCGCAGAAACGCTGACACGGCAGTTTATAATCTACAGGGAAGGCGCATTGAAGGTTTCAATTAATGGCTAGGATATATGTAGGCGGCGCAGGAGGAGCACCGGCCAACAATTTCATACGCTCCCTGCGCGAATCACAGCGCAAAGATTATCTGATCGGCGCATCTTGTATTCCATCTGATCTCTTTCTTGCCAACACGGAAGAGAAGCATGTCGTTCCTTTTGCTGTGGACCCTGAGTACCCTAAAAAAATTTTGGGGCTTCTGGACAAGACACGTCCAGACTTTATTCATCTTCAGAATGATTTTGAAGTGCGAGCTATCTCCCGTCTCAGAGATCGCGTCCGAGACTTGGGGATTAAATTTTTTCTCCCCTCATCGGAGACGATTGAAAACTGCGTGGACAAGCATAAGTCATACGAGTTATGGAAGAGAGCCGAGATCAAAATACCTGAAACGCTTCTGATTAACTCGATCAGTGATCTTCACAAAGCCTTTGAAAAATTTGGTCCTAAGGTCTGGATCAGGGCAATCGAAGGTGGTGGAGGGCGCGGTGCGCTCCCTACAGATAACCTGGAATTCGCACGGCTCTGGATTGATAAATTCAAAGGGTGGGGAGCTTTTACGGCAGCCGAATGTCTAACGGAGCAAACCGTCACTTGGCTTTCCATCTGGTTTGAAGGAGAGTTGGTGGTAGCGCAATCCAGAAGGCGTAGAAGTTGGAATTTCGGCAATCGGACTCTGTCCGGTGTGACCGGAATCACTGGCGTCGCCGAAACCTGTGCCGATCCACTGGTGGATGAAATAGCTCTTCAAGCCATCCGCTCAATTGACCGCAAGCCTCACGGGATATTTGGCGTTGACATGACCTATGATACGGAGGGCATACCCAACCCTACGGAAATCAATGTCGGACGCTTCTTTACTACGCACTATTTTTTCACTAAAGCCGGTCTAAACATGCCTGAGATTTATTGCGACATCGCGCTTGAGAAGAGATTTCCGGCGCTCGATAGGAAGATTAACCCGCTGCCGCCGGGACTTGTTTGGATTAGAGGGATGGACGTGCCGCCTGTCTTAACAACCGTTGATGAACTGGAAAAGATGGAGCGATGCAGCCTTTAACCTTGAGCGGCAGAACAGTTCTCGTTACCGGAGGTACAGGCTTTATAGGTACTCATCTGGTCAGGCGTTTACTGAAGGATTCAACCATTCGCCTGGTCCTCTTATACAGAAGCGCTGCGGCAGAAAAATATGAAGGCGTGACTCACATCACAGCATCCCTGGACCGGTTGTCACCTGAGACGTGGCTGGGCGAAGGTATTGACCGGATAGACTTTCTATTTCATCTGGCAGCCTTCACGCCAAAGACGCGAGAGCAAGGTGATCTGGTCGAAGAGGTCTATCGCGATAATCTTTTGGGAACTCGCTCGCTGCTTGAGAGTCTGCCCGCGCCGCCTATGCGTATAATTTTTTCAAGCACGCTCGATGTCTATGATGCATTGACAGGCGATAGCGTCCTGACGGAATCGTCGCCCCTGCGCCCATCAAATCTATATGCGGCATCCAAGCTTTTCTGTGAGCAGTTAGTAAGAAGCTATGCTCGATTACACAATTGCGGATATTCGATCTTGCGTTACGGTCATATCTTCGGACCGGGCGAAGAGGTTTACGGTAAGTTGATTCCTCAAACAATAAAACAGATATTGAGCGGCAAGTCTCCTGTCATATATGGTGACGGAAGCGCCGAGAGAGACCTCTTATATGTAACCGATGCTGTAGAGGCAACCTTAAGAGCGGCTACATCGGTAGCGCCGGAACTCGGCCCTCTGAATATTGTGCGTGGAGAGTCAACTTCCATCCGAAGGATTGTTGAAATTCTGATGGCGGCGCTTAATCATTCAGGCAGGATTCAGTATGTTAACAACGATGCGCCCGGCACATCCTTCCGCTTCGATAATGGGCTGATGCGTAGAGAATTGGGTGAGTGGAATCTCGTCCCGCTCGAAGAAGGTCTAAAAGAGGAGTCACTCTATTTTCAGGGATTGAATCTATGAATAATCAAGAACAACAAAGGGTCGAAAAGGTATCCGAGTGGTACTTAAAAGATCAACTCGATTTCGACAGACGCTTGATTCAATTTCGATACCAGACGCTTCGCCCTCACTTGGCTGGCCCTGAAGGTCTCGAATTAGGTCCGGCTGAAGGAGAGATGACGCAGTTTCTTCTACCTCATTTTACACGCCTGACAGTTGTAGATGGCTCGCAGGAACTGTTGGCTCGTATTAACGACGCGCCGAACCTCGTGAAGGTGCATAAGCTCTTCGAGGAGTTTGTTCCAGACCAGCCGTTTAATACTATTGTCATGGAGCATATTCTTGAACACGTGGAGGACCCAGTCAGTTTAGTGTCCAGGGTGAAAGAGTGGTTAGCAAGGGGCGGAAAACTTCTGGTCGGCGTGCCTAATGCTCATTCGATACATCGTTTGGCGGCAGTCAAAATGGGTTTGCTCAAAGAGCCATGTGAGCTTAACGCAAGGGATCGAATCCTGGGTCATCGTCGTGTATATACGCCTGAAAGCTTTCGTCGTGATCTAGAGACTGCCGGAGTTCAAGTTGTGGAGAAGGGCGGAGTCTTTTTCAAGCCGCTATCGAATCAGCAGATTCAGGATAACTGGACCGAAGAGATGATAGCCGGATTCTATGAGCTTGGGAAAGATTTTCCAGACTACGCGGCAGAACTCTATGCTATCTGTCAATCGGCATGATTCAGATGATCATACTGGATTTGGACGGCCCGATTATTGATTGCCGGCTGCGGCATTACACCTGCTACAGCCAGATATTGGCCGAACATGGCTTCACACCTATCAATCTGGAAGATTACTGGCAGATGAAGCGATCACGAGTAGGTATTAAAGAACTGCTATCGGCCAGCGGTGCTGAATCAATCACGGAAGCATTCAAAAAATCATGGCTTGAGCTAATCGAGCAACCACACATGCTTGAGCTTGATCTCTTACAGCCAGGGACGACCGCGAAGTTGCAAAGCTGGCGCGAAAAGCGTGTGCGTATGGTTCTTGTAACTATGAGGCGGCTCATCGAACCTCTGAATCACGAACTCGCTCGTCTCGGTCTGGATATTTTCTTAGATCAAGTCATAGCGTGCCCCCCGGCTCTAACGGGTCAAGCGAAGGCTGAGCAACTTAAGAACACTGTGACAGAAATCTCGCCTGAACATTGTCTCTGGATAGGAGACACGGAGGTGGACATAGAGGCTGCGCGTTTATTAGGGTGTCGCGTCTGGGCGCTCACATGCGGTATTAGAACGGAGCATTACCTTGTGTCTCTGTCTCCTGACTTTCTGAGTCCTGACCTGACGTATGTTGATTTGAGTGCTTGCAATCTGCCTTAAGCGCGCCGCAGCAACACGGACGGCTTGCGAAATCAGCACGCAGAATGGATACTGTCCGGCGGTCCGACATAAAACTCTTTTTAAGATCGGTAATCGCATCGGAGCGCAGGTCTCCTTAAGATGAAGCCCGATTAGAATAGTCAAAATGAAAATTCCTTTCCTAAACCTACAAGCCTCTTACATAGAGTTAAAGAATGAATTAAACGACGCCTATCAACGTGTGATGGAATCCGGGTGGTATATCCTTGGACAGGAAGTAGAATCCTTTGAGGCGGAATTCGCGGCCTACTGCGGTGCGAAGCATTGCATCGGTGTGGGCAACGGCCTCGAAGCCTTACACTTAATCTTACGCGCAATGGATATCGGGCCGGGGGATGAAGTTATTGTTCCAGCCAACACCTATATCGCTACATGGCTGGCAGTATCTTATGCCGGAGCGACACCCGTCGCGGTCGAGCCTGACGAGAGAACCTACAATATTGATCCGTTAAAAATGGAAGCGGTCATCACTCGGAAAACCAAGGCCGTGATTGCCGTACACTTGTACGGGCAACCGGCAGATATGGATTCGATCAATGAAGTCGCAGGGTCGGCTGGAATCAAGGTGATTGAAGACGCGGCGCAGGCGCAAGGCGCAGCCTACAAGGGAAAACGGGTTGGGTCTTTGGGCTACGCCGCCGGTTTCAGTTTTTATCCGGGTAAAAATCTTGGAGCCTTTGGCGACGCCGGTGCAGTTCTAACCGACGACGATGAGTTGGCACGAAGGGTCAGTCTCCTTCGCAATTATGGTTCGCCCGTTAAATACTACAATGAGTTAAAGGGATTCAACTCTCGCTTGGACGAATTGCAGGCTGCGCTATTGAGGGTGAAACTTAGTAAGCTCGATCAATGGAATGAGCGGCGCAAACAGGTGGCTAAGCAATACTTGGAATCGCTCACTGAGCTTGAAGACTTGGTTCTGCCCTTTGTTCCAGAATATGCAGACCCTATATGGCATCTCTTTGTGATCTCCTATGGCAATCGTGATAGACTGCAAAAACATCTGACGGACCAAGGGATAGGAACGTTAATTCACTACCCCGTGCCACCGCATCTACAAGAAGCTTACCTCGAACTGGGTTATAGGGCAGGTGCTTTCCCCTTATCAGAGAAGATAGCCCGGAGAGTGCTTAGCATCCCAATGGGGCCACACCTGTCAGAGGATGAAGCGAATCAAGTGATTGAACAATTACACTCATTTATAAGATGATTTGTGGGAAAGCCCGCGACAGTGCTAACGAGCGGGAAGCGAAACTGATAAGATTCCGAGAGTGTGTGATTCACGCCGCTCTGGCCGAGCGGGAGAGTTAAGCAATTTGGTCTGACTCAACAATTACAGTAGATGAGCCGATGCCTAAAATTTCAGTCATCATTCCCTGCTACTACAATGAGCAAAACATACCCATCACATCTAGGGAGTTAATCGAAAACGAAAAACTGTTCCCTACGGATGCGACGTTTGAGTACGTCATGGTGGATGACGGCTCAAGGGATAATACGCTCGTCGAGTTGAAGAGATTCCAACAGAGCTATCCTGATAAAGTGAAAATAGTTAAGCTGGCTGGTAACGTGGGCGCTCACTATGCCGTCCTAGCCGGTATGAAGTATGCCACTGGTGATTGCTGCACGGTGATAGCCGCAGACCTTCAGGATCCGCCGGAGCTTATATTAAAGATGTACGTGTATTGGCTCAAAGGTATTAAACTTATCATGGCTAATCGGCAGGATAGGAAAGACCCCCTCTTACAGAAGGTTTTCTCCAAGACCTATCACTACCTAATTCGCAAGCTGGCTATTAAGTCTATCCCTCCGGGCGGGTTCGACTTCGTGCTCTTCGATAGCCGACTGAAAGACGAGGTAGTGAAAATGAATGAGAAGAATACCAACACTCTCTATCTGCTGCCCTGGATTGGATATGAACACGTCTCTATTCCCTATACGAGGAGGAAAAGGCAGGTAGGACGATCCCGCTGGACCTTGAGTAAGAAGATCAAGCTCTTCATAGACACGTTCGTCTCCTTCTCGTTCTTCCCTATCCGTGCCATATCCGTCATGGGTCTTGTGCTGGGAATAATTTCGCTCCTTTATGGTCTGTTCATACTCGTAGCCAAGCTGAGCGGGATGATTGCTGTGGAGGGCTGGGCGGCGATTATGGTGGTCGTGTTGCTCGTCTCATCTTTCCAATTTCTCGCGCTGGGGGTCATAGGCGAGTACCTGTGGCGAACCTTGGACGAGACTAGGAACAGGCCAGCCTATGTAGTGGAGGAGTTGTACCCTTCTTGCGCAGAGGACGTGGCCGAAACGGATAAGGCGGAGTACACAGACTTGCAAGAGGTGCGGTTGCCGCAGCGCGAAGAGAAAAGTCTTGATACCGGATCAAAGATTTAACCGAAGGCTATGGCGAAGAGAGTTCTGATTCTGGGCGGAGGAGGGATGTTGGGCCACAAGCTCGCTCAAGTCTTGGCCGAGGGGTTCGATGTTTACGCAACCGTGCGTCAAACTTCGCAGGCTTACGTGCGCCACGAACTGTTTGACCCGTCGCGTCTGCTCAGCCACGTGTCGGCTCAGGACACGGACAGCATCCTTCGCGCTATTGAAAGGGCGCGCCCGGAAGTCATAGTCAACTGCGTCGGCATCGTCAAACAGGATGCGGCGGCCAAAGACCCTTTGACGAGTATCTCCATCAACGCGCTGTTCCCGCACAAGCTCGCAGGCATCTGCCGCGCAGCTTCGATACGGCTGGTGCATTTGAGCACCGACTGCGTCTTCTCAGGCCGCAAGGGCAACTACGATGAGAATGATGTGTCGGATGCCGAAGACCTTTACGGCAGGACAAAGTTTTTAGGCGAAGTGTCGGGCGAGCTTTGTCTGACCTTGCGAACATCAATGATAGGCCGCGAGCTACAGGGCGCTCATGGTCTCGTCGAATGGTTTCTGAGTCAGGAAGGAAAAACCGTTCGCGGCTTTCGTCGCGCCGTCTTCAGTGGTTTCACAACGCTTGAGCTTGCACGCATCGTAGCAAAGGTGATTGACGAGCGCCCCGCTATGCACGGCGTGTGGCACGTGGCGGCTGAGCCTATTAATAAGTTCGATCTGCTCTCGCTCATTAAAGAGGTCTATGGTCTGAAGGTTAAGATAGAGCCGGACGAATCGTTCGTCTGCGACCGTAGCCTAAACGCCGGGCGCTTCTGGCAGACGGTCAATTCCGCACCTAAGCCCTGGCCTCAGATGATCGAAGAGATGCAGAAGGATTCTACTCCCTACGCGGAGATTCGGAGGAATAATGCTCACGGATAAAAGTATTGTTGTAACGGGCGGCACAGGGTCGCTCGGCAAAGTGCTGGTGCGGCGGCTTCTTTCAGGAGAGATGGGATTGCCGCGCCGCATCACTGTCTTCTCGCGCGACGAAGCCAAGCAGCATCACATGCGTCTGGCTTACCAGCATCGGCGTGCTGCGACCGACGAGGTTATCTATCACAACTTTGAACAGCTTCTACAATTTCGCATAGGCGACGTGCGCGATCTGCACTCGGTTGCGACCGTGCTACGGGGCGCGGATGTGGTCTTCAACGCGGCGGCTTTGAAGCAAGTCCCTTCGTGCGAATATTTCCCGTTCGAGGCGGTGCAGACCAACATAACGGGCGCGGAGAACATCGTGCGCGTCATACGCGAGAATCATCTGCCTGTGGAAACTGTCGTAGGCATCTCGACGGATAAAGCTTGCAAGCCTGTGAACGTGATGGGGATGACGAAGGCGATTCAGGAGCGTTTATTCGTCTGCGCCAATTTGGACTGCCCCGACACACGCTTTATCTGTGTGCGCTACGGAAACGTTCTGGCTTCTCGTGGAAGCGTGATTCCGCTTTTCCACGAGCAGATAAGGCGCGGCGGACCAGTCACGATCACAACCACAGAGATGACTCGCTTTCTACTCAGTCTCGAGCAGGCTGTTGACACCATCTTCGCAGCCCTCAGCGAAGGCGAGCGAGGCGAGACCTACATTCCACGCGTTCCATCTGCGCGCGTAGTTGATATTGCCGAAGTCTTAATCAACGGTCGCCCCGTTAAAACGGTCGTGACAGGCATCCGTCCGGGCGAGAAGACTCATGAGATTCTCGTCTCCGAAGAAGAGGCGCATCGCACTATGGAGCGCGGAAGCTACTATGTGATTACGCCGATGCTGCCGGAGTTAAAGAGTGTGGATGAACTTAAGAGTCCTTTGCAGAAGGAGTACAGTTCCGCCGACGACATTATGTCTAAGTCTGACCTCTTAGAGTTGCTCAAAAAGCATGAGTTGCTGGCCGACGACAGGCTCAGTTATGAGGAAGACTTGCTGGCATGAAGGTGTTGAGCGAAGGTGTGAAGCGCGTTGCCACAACTTTGCCGCTCGACGTTGATACGCACGGCACGCGTAGCTTCTCCCGTTGTAAACTCTATAGAGTATTCCTGCCAATCGCTTGAACCGTCAGGCAACGGCGCAGATTGCGCAACCGTGTGAGCATCGCTCCCAGATGCATCCGTCACAACCACGAGCGCACGGCCTCCCGTAACCACTTCATGCGTTCGCGCAGTAAAGCGTAAGCGGTAGCGCGTATTCGGCTCGACCAGCACTAATTGTGAGATGACAGGTGTGGCCGGGTTGGAATCGCCACTCCAATCCAAGCGTAAGCTGTTTGAGCCGACATGTGGCCCGCCCTTGTCCAGAGAGAAACGTACCGATTGCGATCCGCGTAGCAGTTGCCACCCAAAACCAGGCTCATCGAAGTGTATCTGCCCCTCAAATCCACCGTCAGTTATTGCAACAACGCCGCTGCTATTCGTATTACGTCCGACGGACCATATTTCGTAAGCTTCATTGAACTGTTTGGCTGCGAGCAGTTCGTTAATAAGCGCGCGGCGTTCATCAGCAGAGGCATCATTGCCTGCCGCGCGAAATAGAGAAACCGACTCGGCGGCCTTCCCGTGCTTAGCGAAGGTGCGTGCCAGCGCTAGTCTCCAGGAAGTCGTCTGCGGTTGGATGAACTCTTCGACAACGCGCGTGTCACCGCCAGAGACGCCCCAAGCGAGATCGATCAGGCCCGGCAGTAGCGATTGATCGCTTTGGGCAGCATTGCGCAATTCGGCAAAGGCTTCCTGAAGACGACCCATTCTGAGGAGCAGGTTTCCCAATTGCCATCGCGGCTGCGAGTAGAAGGGCGCGAGCCGGACCGTCTCGTTATAGGCGTCGAGTGCGCCCGTCTCATCTCCAATCCCTTCGCGCATACTTCCAAGTCTGATCCAGAATCTATAGTCACGCGGACTTAAGGCAACTGCACGCTCGAACTCCTTAACCGCCTCAACATTACGTCCCTCGTCTGTGAGAACTACGCCACGAGCAAAATGCGCTTCCGGGTCTGAAGGACTGAGATTTATAGCTTGCTCCGCCAGCGGTGTAGGGTCATAGATATGATACTCAGCGGGAAGAGAGTTAACAGATTCCGCGTACTCGGAAAAAGTACGTGCGATGCCCATACGATAAGCTATCCTGATTCCGTAGAGGCAAGAAACTATGGCAATGATGGCTATCGCAAAGCGTATGATGGCGCGATACATAAATTACGAGCGGGAATTTGCAGATTGCCCGATTAAAACTTAGCCGGGACTCAAATGAAATCTCCGCGCAGCAAGCTGCGCGGTAT
>QHXM01000281.1 GCA_003222945.1 Acidobacteriota bacterium | reverse complement strand
TAGCAGCGATTGATCGTCTTGAAGCTGGCGGCTCTACGAACGGCGGCGAAGGCATTCAACTCGCTTACAAAATCGCGCAGGAGAATTTCATTAAGAACGGCACGAACCGCGTCATACTCGCAACCGACGGCGACTTCAACGTTGGCACTACGAGCGAAGGCGACCTCGTTCGCTTGATTGAACAGAAACGCGAGAGCGGAGTGTTCCTTTCTGTTCTTGGCTTCGGCAAAGGCAACGTCAAAGACTCAACGATGGAAAAGCTCGCGGACAAAGGCAACGGCAACTACGCCTACATTGACACTATGAACGAAGCGCGAAAAGTTTTGGGCGAGCAGGTCGGCGGAACACTCTTTACGATTGCGAAGGACGTGAAGATTCAAGTGGAGTTCAACCCGAAGCAGGTCGCTGCCTATCGTCTAATAGGCTACGAGAATCGTCTGCTCAGGGATCAGGATTTCAATGATGATAAGAAAGATGCTGGCGACATTGGCGCAGGCCACACCGTCACGGCGCTCTACGAGATAGTTCCCTTCGGGCAAAGGTACGAGAACCCGGGCGTTGACCCATTGAAGTATCAACAGCCCGCGCAAGCGTCCGAGATGGCTAATAGCAACGAGATGATGACCGTCAAGCTTCGCTACAAAGAGCCGAACGCAAACGAGAGCAAGCTCATCAGCGTGAGCCTCGCGGACTCCAAAGGCAAACTGGATTCTGCATCAGAGAATTTCAAATTCGCTTCAGCCGTCGCAGAGTTCGGAATGCTCTTGAGAGATTCAAAGTACAAGGCGGACGCGAGCTACAATAAAGTGCTTGAGCTTGCGCGTCAGTCGGTCGGCAACGACTTGCAGGGCTACAGGTCCGAGTTCATACAGCTTGTGGATACAGCGCGGCTGCTATCCTCACACCGCGCGTCGAAAGGCTAGAGACAAGCCTACGGGTCAGTACCACCTGCTGCAAGCGTGTGGGCAATATTAGGGATGAGGGCGGAGGGATGAGGGATGAATGAATTGAAAGAGCTTTCTGTCTTTACTTCATCCTTCCGCCCTCATCCCTCATCCCTTCGTTCCCCCACCCGCTTGCAGCAGGTGGTACTGACTTCAGCGTTCATAGTTCAGCGTTTCCTCTGCTATCATTCCTTTGCTGTGAAAGAAACAACCGTAAGCCCGCAGACGCTCTATCTCTCTCAGGTTCTTGGTCGCCCGATACGCGACGCTGAGGGCGACCGTGTGGCTACGATTAAGGATGTCATTGTGCGCCTTGGCGAGGACGAGCATCCGCCTGTGAGCGGTTTTGTCGCGCGTTACGAGCGGCGCAACTTCTTTCTTCCGCGCTGGCGCATGGTGGAGTTTAACGAGCGCGGCGCAAGACTCAACTCTGACATTCTGGACCTACGGCCTTTCAAGCGGCGCGAGAACGAGGTGCTCCTTGCGCGCGATGTTCTGGATAAGCAGTTGATTGATGTTGACGGCAAGCGTGTGGTCCGAGTCAACGATGTGCAGTTGGTAGAAGCCGCAGGCGAGTTTCGGGTGACGGGCGCTGATGTAAGCTTGCAGGGACTTTGGCGCAGGCTTGCGCCTAAAGGTTTCGTTAATACCGGGCGCGCAGTCGAAGTGATTGATTGGGCCGACGTAGGATACTTAGCTATAGATGCTGCGACGGTGCAGTTGAAATCTTCTGCGGACAAGCTCTCGCGTCTTCACCCCGTAGAGATTGCGCGACTCGCTGAAGCTCTCTCGTATCATCACGGCTCGGATATTGTCGAATCGCTCAATGATGAGATAGCAGCGGAAACCTTGGAAGAGATGTCTTCGGAAGATCAGGTGCGAATCATAGGCGACATGGACGAGGAGCGCGCGGCGGATATTTTAGAGTGGATGTCGCCAGACGAAGCTGCGGACGTGCTGGGCGATCTGCCGGAAGAGAAAGCAGAAGATTTGCTCAAGCGTATGGAGACAGAAGAGCAGGCGGATGTCGTTGAGCTTCTGCATTACGAAGACGACACGGCGGGCGGATTGATGACTACGGAGTTCGTCACGCTGCCCAGAAATTTAACCGTCGGCGAAGCTCTTGCACGCCTGCGCGAGATGGCCGAGACGCCGAACATGATCTATTACCTCTACGTCGTCGAACAGGAAGATTCATGGAAGCTCTGCGGCGTGATTGCTCTACGCAGTCTGATTCTGGCAAACCAGAACGCTCCGCTTGAAGAGGTTATGCGCGATGAGTTTCAGTTAGCGCACCCGGACGATTCCGCGCGCGAGGTCGCGGAGAAGATTGCGGAGTACAACCTGCTCGCGCTGCCTGTAGTTGACGAAGCGGGCGATATACTTGGAATCATCACAGTTGATGACGCGATGGAGATGCTGCTGCCGAAGGGTTGGCGGCAACGTTTGCCCAGATTGTTTGGCTAGTCACGGATAAATACGGTCGTGTTTAGCACATTTACGACCGTATTTATGACCATTACGGTCGCTCTTGCTATAAGTACGGTTGAGTTTGCTCCAAACACGGTCGTCTTTACTCCAAACGCGATTGTCTTTGCTCTAAAGACGGTCGTGTTCATCATAAGGACGGTCGTGTTTGTCGTAAATACGACCGTGTTTACGACAAACACGACTGTATTCCTCATAAATACGATAGTCTTTACGTTAAAGACTGTCGCGTTTGCGGCAATCACGGTTGTGTTTATGACAAAGACGGTTGTCTTTGGAGCAAAGACGGTTAGGAAAATGGCGAGAGAAGTTGACCAGATCGCAAATTCCGCCGGATAACGACCCGCTTCAACCGATAGAACAGGACTGCTACCTGCTTCTGCCAATAAAGTAAGATTGAAGAGCACTAAGTACGCGGGTTATTTGGAATTATTGATGAGCGCGGCATCTATGATGACTATGCTGCTTAGGCTCTTTATCATTCATTTCAAATCCAGCATCCAGATGTTGCCTGTGGTCTCCGCATACTCATAAGCGATCTGATTGCCGAGCGGCGACCATGCAGGATAACGGACGTAGGCGTTGGGCTTTGTGTAAGTGGTCAACTGCTTCTGCTCTTTAACTCCTGATCGAAGGTCAACTGTTTAGGCTCGCCGCCCGAAACAGGAACTGTCCAGAGGTTGATGACTCCCTTTTCATCCGCGAGGTTGAAAGCTATCTGACGCCCATCGGGCGACACACGCGCGTATTGTACGTCGCGCCCGGCGTCGAAGAGCACATGCTCTCTGCCTTTTTGCAGAGAGGTGACCCACACGTTCCAATGATTCTCGCGGGCGGAAGTAAATGCTATTTGGTCGCCGTCTGGAAACCAGCTAGGGATATTTCCGTTCGCTGTGGTCGGCGTAGGGTTGCTGCCGTCCGAATCCGCGACCCAGAGGCTTACGCGCCCGCCCTGAAGAAATTCTAGGAACGCCAGCTTTCGCCCGTCTGCTGAAAAAGCTGGCTGAGTATTTCGCGCGCCGGTCTGGTTCGTAAGCTGCTTGGGATTACCCACTGCCAGACCATTTGGCGATACGGAAAGAGACCAGATGTTGCTCGCAAGCGTCTGCACACCGTAGGCCAACTTCTTCCCGTCTGCCGAGAGCGTCAGATTATTGATTAGTGAAGCGCCAGTGTCCGTAACTCTCACGGGTTCACCGACGGGTTCGTCATCCTCCGGCGAAATGGGCAGCATCCACACAGCCGGTCCGACCACCAGGTAAAGATTGCGGCCATCAGGAGAGTAGAGAGGATAGCTTGCACGGCCCTGAATCGGGTCTTTCCAACCGGGCGACTGTGCGCTTGGCGTACTTGGCCTGTGCGACAACTGTTTCAAATCTTCGCCGGTAATGGAAACAGACCAAACCTGCTGAGTTGTGTAATTAAGAACGATAAAGGCTATGCGCTGATTGTTAGAAGACCATGAGGGGCCTATGTGCCCGCCCGCCGGATTCCCTACCTTTGTAATCTGCTTCGGTGAGCCGCCCTGCGCCGGAACAATCCAGATAGTTGATGAGCCGACCGAGCTTGACCCAAGATCGGGATTTGCATCCGACTGGAATGCGATCCATTTGCTGTCGTGAGACCATGCTGGCGCAGACCCGAAGTCGGTCAACTGCCGTGCCGTGCCGCCGAGTGTGGGCAGAACCCAGATGCCGCCGCGCTTCTTAGAGTAGTAAGCGATTAGCTGTCCGTCTGGCGACCAGGCGGGCTGGAAATTCTCCTGCCCATCGGAAGTCAACTGGATTTCACGACCGCCCGGCGTGAGTTGCTTGATGTAAATCTCAAAACTCCCGTTGTGATTCGAGCTGTAGGCGACGGAGTTTCCGTCGGGCGAGAGCGTCGGATGAGTGTCGAGTCCCGGCCAGGCGGTGATGCGCGTGATGTTCTCGACCGCTGGCGCACTCGTCGCAACGTTCTTATCGGAAGATGCAGTTTGAGATTGATTCCGTGTGAGCAGATTGTAAATAACTACGCTCACAGCCGCGACCACAAGAAGTATAACGAGGGTGAGCAGAGGGGAGCGCGTGCCGCCCTTTGTAAAACTGAGCGCAGGCTTGACGGTCGTCGTGGCTCTGGCTTCTTGAATCTCGTCCGTGCGGACCGCTTCGTCCGTCATTCTCTTGTGCGGTTGCGCGCCAGCGGCTGCGATTGTCTCCGCTTCGTTTGATTGCTGTCGGTCCGTCTGCTTCTGTCTGGCGTCAAACTCCAACTGCTGCTTGATTGAGCGCAGGTCGCCTTTCATCTCCCTGGCCGTTTGATAACGCTCGTCGCGGTCTTTCCTGAGAGCTTTCTTCACAATCCAGTCAAGCTCGGCTGGCACATCATCGGATAGCGCAGAGAGCGATGCGGGTTCTCTCTCTAAGATAGAGACGGTCACGTCCGTCGGCGTCTCGCCTTTGAACGGCGCGCTGCCTGAAAGCATCTCGTATAAACAGACGCCCAAGCTCCAGATGTCCGTGCGCTCGTCAACGATAAGTCCGCGCGCTTGTTCGGGCGACATGTATTGAACAGTTCCCATCACAACGCCGGGCGAGGTGTTGCCGCGCATACGAGTCGGCGCTTTTGAATCAAGCTCGGCAGACTTTCGTTCCGCAAGTTTAGCAAGACCGAAATCCAGGACCTTCACGAAGCGGTCGCGCCTAATCATTATGTTCTCAGGCTTGATGTCACGGTGAACTATGCCTGCTTCGTGCGCAGCCGCTAGAGCCGAAGCCGCCTGCAAGGTTATGTCCAGCGCTTCAACAATCTCCATTGCTCCACTCGACAGGCGCTCACGCAAAGTCTCGCCTTCGATCAACTCTGTGGCGATATATTGCCTGCCCGCCTCTTCGCCAATCTCGTAAATGGTCACGATGTTCGGATGATTCAGAGCGGACGCGGTGCGCGCCTCCTGCTGGAATCTGTGCAGGCGGTCTTCATCTTTTGTGAAAGATTCGGGCAGAAGCTTTAGAGCGACACGACGACCGAGCTTTGTATCCTGAGCAAGATAGACTTCGCCCATTCCGCCCGTGCCGAGTGGCGAGAGTATCCTGTAATGATTCATCTGCTGGCCTACGAGCGAGTCCGCTGCGTCATCAGTGAATAATTCGGCTGCGACTTCGTAGGCAGGCGAATCAATGAAGCTTCCTTCTTCATCGTGAGCGCGTATGAGAGATTCGACTTCCTTGCGCAACGAATGGTCTTCAGCACAGGCCGCGTTAAGGAAGCTTGCGCGCTCCTCCGGCTCAAGCTCTATGGCCGAGTTGAATATCTCCTTGACACGTTGCCAATGCTGGGTTGCCATGATAACTCTACCGCCAAAACTCCATTAAGGTCTCCGAGACCTTTATCTATTAACGCGTATGCGCGAGGTTGACTCCCTCAAAAAAAACTTGAGCCTTACGGGAATCAGGATAGCTTGTTGCGAAGCCATGCTCTAGCCATCTTCCAGTCGCGCTCGACCGTAGCGTGGCCTACGCCCAGAACCTCAGCCGTCTCCTCAATCGAAAGGCCGCCGAAGAATTTCAACTCAACAATACGGCCCTGCTGCGGGTCCATTTCAGCCAACTCGTTCAATGCTTCGTGAAGCGCAAGCAGGTCTATGTCAGGCTTATTTGACATGCGATCCACGTTTGTCAACGAGAGACGCTGCTGGTCCGAGCCGCCGCGCTTCTGCGCCTGATGAGTGCGCGCGTGGTCAACCAGTATGCGGCGCATGAGTTGAGCCGCGACGCCGAAAAACTGTGCGCGGTTCTGCCATCGCGCGTTTCTCTGGTCAACGAGCTTTAGATAGGCTTCGTTGACCAGTGCGGTTGGTTGCAGAGTGTGATTGACGCGCTCGCGCCGCAGGTAGTTATTAGCCAGCCGACGCAGTTCGCTGTAAACCAGAGGCATCAGCCTGTCCAGCGCGGCCTGATCGCCCTTGCTCCAGTCCATCAGTAGTTGCGTGACATTCTCTGGCGCTTGCATACTTTGAGTTTTCCTCGAAAAGCAGATAGGTAAAGGCTCTATTCCGACGGCGTGAACATTCACGGTCTTTACGGTCGCGTTCTGGAAGACAGATTCTACATCAAAAAATTCTGCGCGTCGTGAGGGAATTTTCCGCGCGCTTGCGCGTTAAGAGTCAGAAGGCAGCAATCAAGCTTCAGCCTTGAAACTTTCGATAGACCAGAAGGAGGTCACCATGAAAAGAGCAAATTTGAGAATCTTCTTGATGTTAGGTTTATTCGCAATCCTCGCTATGGGTTCAGTCCACGCGCAGACGCGTAAAGAGATGACGGCGAACATTCCCTTCTCGTTCAACGTCGGCGACAAGAGTTTTCCGGCTGGCGAGTACAACGTGACGCGCCTCAACCCGGAATCCGACAAGGCCGTGATTGCGATCAAAAGTGAGGACGGACGCCTGAGCAGGATTGTACTGACGATGCCCGTCCAAGCCACAAGGACGCAAGAGAGCGCACGTCTCGTGTTCAACCATTACGGCGATGACTATTATCTGGCTCAGGTCTGGACGCCTGCTGATGACACAGGTCTTCAACTTCTACAGTCAAAGTCCGAGCAGAAAATCGCGCGCAGGCAGGCGGAGCGCAAGCCTGAGCAGAAAAGCATAGCTCTGAACATTCGCCGCAAGTAAATCTTCCAGAGAAACGCGGAGCGTCGTGCTGGGCGACGCTCTCGCGCCTAGACGGCGGCATGAAGCCATCAGGTCTTCATGCCGCCGTTGATATATCTGTAGAACCACCTGCGATAGAAGGGATGAAGGCGGAGGGATGAGGGATGAAGTAAAAGCAGAGCGGTCAATCTTTCTTTTCATTCATCCCTTCTATCGCAGGTGGTTCTGACTTTGTTACGCCTTACATCGAACCCGCGCCCGTGCTAATATCCGTCCGCAGTCAATTGCTCGACAATACTTAAGAGGGGACTTTTCGGAATGAGCATGAAAACTCACGCACGACTTTTCATGCTCATACTGTTTCTCTTCGCGCTTACGGCTGAAGCCTCCGCGCAGGAGAACTGTCTTTCTTACGACACGGACGGCGTGCAGTTGACAGGCACAGTCAGCAAGAAGACTTTTCCTGGTCCGCCCAATTACGAAAGCATTCGACGCGGTGATAAGCCTGAGACTTACTGGATTCTACATTTAACCAAGCCTATCTGTACTGCGGCGAGCGGTGATAACGACGCCGAGAAAAACGTCACTGATTTGCAATTGATTCTTACAGAGAAACAGTTCGCGCTCTACAGAAATTTTATAGGCAAAAGAGCGCGCGTCACAGGCAAATTGCTGCACGCAATCACAGGCCATCATCACACGCCCGTGCTGATGGAAGTAACGGGGATTACATGAAAGTCAGAAGTCTGAGAGTCAGAATCCAGAAGGGGGAAAGGGCCGCAGAACCGCTTCTGTTTTATTCTAACTCCTGACTTCTGACTCCTGCTTTTATGAACGACGGAGAACCTCCAAATGGCAGAGTCGCGCACAGCCGTTGGTGCTGCGGGGCGTCGCTTGCTGCGGCGCGGCGCGCGGGGCTTGCGTCAAACTCTTGCGCGGCGCAAAGGGCTGCTCGCTTATCTTGCTATCTTAGGCCCCGGCATGATCGCAGCCAACGCTGGCAATGATGCTGGCGGCATTGCTACCTTCGCTTCCGTCGGCGCTGACCTGGGCTACCGACTCCTCTGGATTCTTATTCCAATCACATTCGCTCTAGGCATAGTTCAGGAGATGTGCGCTCGCATGGGCGCTGTGACTGGCAAGGGCTTGGCCGATCTAATACGCGAGCGCTTTGGCGTGCGCTGGATGGTGTTAATCATGCTCGCTCTCTTGATCGCAAACGGCGGCGTAACGATCTCCGAGTTTCTTGGCATTGCTGCTGCGAGCGAAATCTTCAATATCCCGCGATACGTTTCAGTTCCGCTGGCAGCCTTCATGGTCTGGTGGTTAGTCGTCAAAGGCTCATACAAGCGCGTCGAAAGAGTCTTTCTGGTGATGTCGCTCGTCTTTCTCGGTTACATAGTCTCTGCTTTCCTTGCAAAGCCCGCATGGGGAGATGTCGCGCGCTCAGTCGTCAGGCCGCATCTTGATTTCAGCGCGGCCTTTCTCTTCACGTTCGTAGCAGTCGTAGGCACAACGATCTCGCCCTACATGCAGGTCTTCGTTCAATCTTCCGTAGTAGAGAAAGGCGTCACGCCCGATGATTACAAGCTGACGCGCGCGGACGTTTGGACCGGCACAGTGTTCGCCATGCTCATAGTCTTCTTCATAATCGTCTCGACGGCTGCAACGCTCCACACTCAAACTCCGCCGCAGCACATTGAAACCGCAGCGGACGCCGCACGCGCCCTTGAACCGCTCGCAGGCCGCTACGCAGGAATGCTCTTCGCCATAGGACTCTTCGGCGCATCAATGCTCGCGGCTGGCGTGCTGCCGCTAGCGACCGCTTATTCAATCAGCGAAGCCTTGGGATTCGAGAAAGGCGTCTCGCGCTCGTTTCGTGAAGCGCCGATCTTCATAGGCATCTTCACGTCGCTCGTCGCAGTCGGAGCAATCGTAGCGATGATGCCCGGCCTGCCTTTGATTGATGCGCTGCTCAATATGCAGGTCGTCAACGGACTTCTCCTGCCCGTCCTGCTCATAGCAATCCTTCGCCTCGTCAACGACCGTGAAGTTATGGGCGAGCACACGAACGGCACAATCTACAATATCGCTGCCTGGTTGACGGCCATCATCATCTCTGCGCTGTCGTTGTTCTACATCGTGACGAAAATCTTCCCAAATATTTTTCCGAAGTAAGAAAACCACAGGGGCACGGAGACCGTAGAGAAGAAAATCAGAGATAAGAGATTGGAAATCTCAAATCTCTTATCTGAAATTCCATCCCAATGTTTTCTCTCCGGTCTCCGTGTCTCTGTGGTAAATTCATCTAACTTTATAATCGTCTTTACGTCTTCCACTTGATAATGGTAAAAAGAGCCGTAAAGCAACGCGGGCTTGCCTGATCAGTTTTCAAAAGGAATCACCATCATCTTGGCTCGTTCACGATCCAGAAAGCGCCTGGCCTTTCTCTTCTTCCTGACAATCCTGGTCGGGCTGACGCTCTATCTCATACACACATTCGAGCCGAAGCTGCAAGAACACTTCTTGATGGGGATGGAGCCGTCAAAAGTTGCGGCGGGACAGAAGACCTTCGAGATGGTTATAACTATCGTAAAGGTTATCCTCTGGATGATCTTTGCGATAACAATCGTTCGCGCCCTCGCAACCATCATCTTCGGAACAATCTTTCGCCTGCGCCGTGGCTACGAAGCTCCCGCTCTGGTTCGCAACATCTTTTCGATAGTCGCCTACCTGACTAGCTTCGTAATCGTCTTCAAGTCTTTCTACCCGGAGGTAGGACTCGGCGCGCTCTTTACGACTTCGGCAGTCTTGGGCGCGATCATCGGTCTCGCTTTGCAGGACACGCTCGGCAACTTCTTCGCGGGCATCTCGCTACATTCGGACAAACCTTTTCAGGTAGGCGATGTTGTGACGGTGGGCCAGCGGACCGGAGTTGTCGAGAGCATCACGTGGCGCGCCGTCAAGGTTAGAACCTTTAGCAACAACATTGTTCTGGCAAGTCACACCAGCGTCTCAAGAGAAGCCATTGATGTCTTCCCGCGCGACAACCTGAACGCGCGCATTGTCTTCTTCAACACGCTCTACACGGATTCGCCCGCCAAGACTATTCACATAGTCCGCGAGGCAGTGCGCGAAGCCGATAACGTATCGCCCAAGATTACTCCAGTCGTTCGCATACGAAACTTTGGCGATAGTAGCCTCGATTGGGAAGTCAAATACTGGCTCACGGATTACGCCAAGTACAACGACACGGACGCGCTCGTTCGCCAGCGCATCTGGTACGCCTTCCGCCGCGCCAGGATAAACTTCGCCTTCCCGACCCGCACGCTACACATCGAGCGCCAACCGAAGACGGACGAAGCGCAGGTGGACGGGAGCGGCTTTATAGAACGGCTCTCTGCCGTTGACATCTTCGCCCCTCTTTCAAATGAGCAGATGGCGCAATTGGCGGCTGCATCCGTCAGCCACATCTTCGCGCCCGGCGAGACAGTCATACGCGCTGGCGACGAAGGCTCAAGCATGTTTGTCGTTCACAACGGGCGCGTGAGCGTTCAAATAAGCGACAACGGAAGACCGCGCATGGTCGCCACCCTTCACGAAGGCGATTTTTTTGGCGAGATGGCGCTCTTTACGGGCGAGCCTCGCACGGCCAACGTCGTCGCGCTGGAAGAGACCGAGGTTCTGGAGATAGACCATCAAGCCATGAAGCAACTCTTCGACACCAACCCGGACCTCGTTGACTCGCTCAGCCACATCATAGCCGAGCGCCGCCTTGGGCTTACTGCAAAGACAGAGAACGCGGCAGAGAGCGAGGAAGAGTCCGAAGGAATCATCTCCGCAATCAAACGCTTCTTCGGATTCGATTAAAATAGTTGTTGGGAGCGCAAGGCTATCTGCCTGCATTGAGCGCCTTTTGGCGCGAACAACTTTGAGATTGCTTCTAGTAATCTTGCAGGCCGTGCCGCCTGCGCTCCCAGCTTACCCAATCGCCTAAGTCTAACTATTTTTCAACTTAAAAATCCCGGAGATTACCCCGTGCGATTCGAAAAATAAGCCCCAAATTTTTCCATGCGGGACTTGACAAAGGGGGACTCAACATTTATTATACTCGCGTGCTCATCAGCCGGAAAGCTTCGCAAGTTATCCAGGTTTTTCGGCTGGAGTTTGTCTGACTTTAGAAATTAATAGGAAGGAGAAGTTCGTTATGAGCATCGTTCGTTACGACCCGTTCCGCGATCTACGCGGTCTTCAGGACGAAGTCAATCGCCTGTTTTCTACCAATCTAAACCGAGTCTTCGGCGACGATGAGGGCATCGCTCGCGGTGCTTGGAATCCGACCGTTGACATCTATGAGAACAAGGACCAGATAGTGATTGAGGCGGAGTTGCCGGGTATGAACCGAGAGGATTTCGACCTCTCGTTTGAGAACAACGTGATTACCTTGCGCGGCGAGCGTCGCTTCGAGAAGAAAGACGAATCGGACAACTATCACCGCGTTGAGCGCTCCTATGGCGCTTTCTCTCGCTCGTTCACACTGCCTCCGACCGTATCGGGCGAAGGCATCTCGGCTGAGTATCGCAACGGCGTACTGCGCGTCACCTTGCCTAAGCGCGAGGAGGTCAAAGCGCGGCGCATAGAGATTCAGGGCGAAAGCGAGACGAAGCCTCGCACAATCGAAGCGAAGGCCGAAGGCTCTAAAAGCGACAAGTCTGAGAAGAGCATGAAAGCTTCGGGTCGCTAATTGTTCGGAAGTTTAGAGGCACTTTACAAAGAGCGGAACAGAGTTCGCTGAAGCGCCCACGCTTCCGAGCCGTTCCGCTCTTGCTCTCTCAGCAAAAAGTGATAACGTAAGAGCAATCATAAAGCGACAAGCAGCAAGGGGAATTATGAGTTTTGAGTTTTGAATTAAAAAGCTTTCAGCCTTAATTCATAACTCATAATTCATAATTACGAATAAGAAAATGCGTTCAGGCGGCAATCGCTCGCATCCCACGTGTGCAGGGCGGGCAGCAATATTTCAGCCCGCGCCTCAGCCAGGTCTTTATAGCCGCAGAGAAGCAGGCCAAAGAGATGCAGGACGAATACATCTCGACCGAGCATCTGCTTCTGGCAATTGTCAATGAGAAGGACGGACAGGCTGGCAAGATTCTTCGTCAGCACGGCGTCAACCACGAAGACCTGCTCAAAGTCATAGAGCAGACTCGCGGCGGCGTTCGCATCACGGACCAGAACGCGGAGGCGAACTATCAGGCTCTCTCTAAATACGCCAAAGACCTTACGGATCTAGCGCGTCAGGGCAAACTTGATCCTGTCATCGGGCGCGACGACGAGATTCGCCGGACCATTCAGGTTCTCTCTCGTCGCACCAAAAACAATCCAGTGCTGATTGGCGAACCCGGCGTTGGAAAGACAGCAATCGTTGAAGGACTCGCTCAAAGAATCGTTTCCGGCGACGTGCCTGAGACTTTGCGCAACAAGCGATTGGTCGGGCTTGATCTAGGTTCAATGCTTGCGGGTGCGAAGTATCGTGGCGAGTTTGAAGACCGTTTGAAAGCCGTTCTGAAAGAGATTGAGAACGCGCAGGGGCAGATCATTCTTTTCATTGACGAGCTTCACACTTTGGTCGGCGCTGGCGCTGCCGAAGGCGCAATTGATGCGTCGAACATGTTGAAGCCTGCATTGGCGCGCGGCGAACTGCGCTGCGTAGGCGCGACCACGCTTAACGAGTACAAGAAGTATATCGAGAAGGACGCAGCGCTCGAACGTCGCTTCCAGCAGGTCTATGTCGGTGAGCCTAGCGTCGAGGATACGATTGCAATCCTGCGCGGGCTTAAAGAGCGCTACGAAGTTCATCACGGTGTTCGCATCAAGGACTCCGCGATTGTAGCTGCCGCGACGCTCTCGAACCGCTACATCACGGACCGCTTCCTCCCGGACAAGGCAATTGACTTAATTGACGAAGCAGCGTCGCGTCTTCGCATTGAGATTGATTCTCTGCCGCAGGAGATAGATCAATTGGAGCGCGAAATCCTGCAACTTGAGATTGAGCGGCAGGCACTATCGCGCGAAGAGGACGAGCGCTCCAAAGCTCGCCTTAAAGATATAGAGCAGCGCATAGCGGACCTGAAAGAGAAATCTTCCGGGATGAAGGCCAAGTGGCAATCGGAGAAGGAAGAGATTGATCGTATGCGCGAGGCCAAGAACGAGCTTGAGCAGTTGCGTCTGCAACTAGATCAGGCTCGCAACGCTGGCGACCTTGCGAAAGCTGCGGAGTTGCAGTACGGCAGGATTCCAGAGCTTGAGCAGAAGCTTGCAGCAGAGCAACAGAAGCTCGCAGCCATCCAAAGCGACGGCGTGATGCTCAAGGAAGAGGTTGACGAAGAGGATGTGGCCGAAGTCGTTGCGAAATGGACCGGCGTGCCAGTCTCGAAGATGCTCGAAGGCGAGATGCAGAAGCTTGTCACGATGGAAGAGCGGCTTCGACAGCGCGTGATAGGTCAGGACGAAGCTTTGACTGCTGTTGCAGATGCCGTGCGTCGCGCACGCGCAGGGCTTCAAGACCCGAATCGTCCCGTCGGCTCATTCATCTTTCTTGGTCCGACGGGCGTCGGCAAAACCGAGACTGCGCGTGCGCTCGCAGAGTTTCTATTTGATGACGAGCGCGCGATGGTCCGCCTGGACATGTCCGAGTATATGGAGAAGCACGCGGTCGCTAGAATGATCGGCGCGCCTCCGGGCTATGTTGGATTTGAAGAAGGCGGACAGTTGACGGAAGCCGTGCGTCGCCGCCCTTACGCTGTGATTCTCTTCGATGAGATTGAGAAGGCGCATCCCGACGTTTTCAATGTTCTGTTGCAGATTCTTGACGACGGACGGCTTACAGATTCAAAGGGGCGCACGGTTGATTTCAAGAACACGGTCTTGATTATGACATCGAACCTCGGGAGCCGAGATATTCAGGCAGCCGCAGACGATGAGAAGCAGATGCGCGAAGGCGTCATACAGGAGTTGCGTCTGCATTTCAAGCCGGAGTTTTTGAATCGCATTGACGACATAGTCATCTTTCATCAACTCTCGCGCGAGCAGATCACGCAGATCGTTGATGTTCAGCTTGAGCGGCTTCGACAGATGCTCGCGGAGCGCAACGTCACGCTCGTGCTCGATGAAACGGCTCGTCAACTTCTTGCGCGCGAGGGCTACGATCCGCAGTACGGCGCGCGGCCACTGAAGCGTGCGATTCAAACGCTCATTCAGAATCCGCTCGCTGTGAAACTACTGCGCGGCGAGATTGCGTCCGGACAGACCGTTATGGCCTCAGCCGACGGGAATCAGATGAAGTTTACGACTGAAGCCGCTGCGGCGGCAGCATAGAAAGGCAGGGATGAAGGATGAGGGATGAAGAAAGAAAAACGTTCATCTTCTTATTCACCCTTCATCGCTCATCCCTTCGTTATGGTAACTTTTCGTAGGGAGAAAAGAAGACGAAGTATGCGAGAGAACAGGGTGTCTGAAGAGGCACGGGATGAGAGGTCTGCGCCGGGCGCTGAGAGTGAGATTCGTGTGACGGATCGTCGCCGGATTAATCTGGATAATGAGGCCGGGAATGAAACTCAGGCGGAAGATGCACAGGCTGAAGCGCCGAGTTTGAAACCGACTTATGTAGAGCAACTCGAAGCGCGAACGCTAGAGGCCGAGCGAAAGGTTGCCGATGTTCAGTCTCGCTTCGAGCAGTTGCGCGCCACTTTGCAGCGCGAGACGGATGAGACCCGTCAACGATTGAATCGCGCCGCAGATGAGCGAGCAAAACGAGAGAGGACTGAATTCGTCACAGCACTCCTGCCGGTCGTGGATAATCTTCAGCGGGCGATTTCTGCTGCTGACGAAGGCGGCTCTTTCGAGTCGGTGCTGAACGGCGTGCGCGGCACGTTGAGCAGTTTCGAGAACACCCTCGCGGCGGCGGGCGTAGAGCCTATCGAATCGGTCGGCGCACAGTTCGACCCGGAACTGCACGAGGCGGTTGATACAATTGAAGTCGAACCGGAGCGCGACGGGCTGGTGACGGTTGAGTACAGTCGCGGGTACAAGATTGGCGACCGCCTTCTTCGTCCAGCGCGCGTGCAAGTTGGACGAGCGCGTAGCGGAGCAAAGAAAGCGGCGGAGTAATTTTAATCTGTGATTTTGAGATTTGAAATTTCAGGTCAATAATTCTTGAGGGAGAAAATAAAGTGGCAGCGAAAGAGTTGAAGTTTAGAGAAGAGGCACGCGCGGCGATGCTTAAGGGCGTGAACACGCTGGCGAACGCTGTGCGTGTGACATTGGGGCCGAAGGGTCGCAACGTTGTGCTCTCGAAAAAATTCGGTTCGCCAGTGATTACGAAAGACGGCGTCACGGTGGCGAAAGAGATTGAGTTGAAGGATAAGTACGAGAACATGGGCGCGCAGATGGTGCGCGAGGTTGCTACGAAGACGAACGACACAGCTGGCGACGGAACGACCACTGCCACCGTGCTGGCGCAGG
>QHXM01000280.1 GCA_003222945.1 Acidobacteriota bacterium | reverse complement strand
TACGGGTTGGAATGCCAGAAAAATTACCTTCTTGGGATTAGCAAGCGCAAACTCTACGACTCGGCCCACCTGTTCATTATTTACTCCGTTGACGATTGTGATTACGGGAACGATGTTGACGCCAGCGTTGTAAAGATTCTCAATCGCCTGCAACTTCACGTCGAAGAGATTTTGGACGCCGCGATGAGAGTTAGCGGCGTTTCCGATGCCGTCGAATTGAAGATAAGCGTAGCGAAGTCCAGCCTCGCCAGCCTCTACTGCAAACTCAGCATTTTTGCGAACTCGATTCCGTTCGTAGCGCACTGCACAGAGTTGTAGCCAACTTCACGCGCGTATCTCACCGCGTCCAGAAAACAAGGAGAGAGCGTAGGCTCGCCGCCTGAGAACTGAACCGATAGCTGTCGTCTAGGCTTAATTGAGATAGCGTTATCAAGAATCTCTTTGACATCATCGAAGCTCAACTCGTGCACGAAGCCAACCTGATTAGCATCCATAAAACAAGGATCGCACATCATGTTGCAGCGGTTCGTCAGATCAACCGTAAGCACAGAGCCGCGTCCGTACTTGATTGTTGAAGAGCCATGATTATGAAGCTTCTCATCATTGTGAGCAGGAATATCACGACCGGGGAACATCGTTTCTATGTGGGCGAGGAACTTGGAATCAATAGCCATCATGTCCTCGAAGTGGCCGTGCGTGGGACAATCCTTCACCATCCAGACCTGCCCGTCCCGCTCTATGATCTGCGCTTTGATCTCTCCGACTTTCTCTGTGAGCAACACGCTCACGTCACGCTTGCCGTCGAGTATTTCGCGTCGCGCCTCTCGCACACACTTAGGACAAAGGCTGTCGGTCGTGCGCGGCCAGCCAAGCGTGGGCTTTGACTTCTGCCATGATTTAAGGAGCGGTTTGTCGGACCACTTAGGCGTAAACGACGAGCGCGGACGAACCCTGTTAATTCGTCTGAACACAGACCAAGCACCGTCGGCAGCAATGGTCAACCCTTTCTCAGCATACTTAGCAAATGCGCGCATGTAGCCTCCTAAAAGCAGAATACAGAATTCAGGAGTCCAAGAGTCAAAATAAAAGAAAAGCACGTTGCAGCCTTTTCATTCTGGATTCTGACTTCTGCCTTCTGCTTTTCATTGCCTCCTCTTTCTAAAAAACTCTTGCATTATGCTTCTGCATTCAGTTTCGAGCACGCCCGAAGTTATCTCCATTCTGTGATTCAGAGAGCTTGAGTCGCAGATGCGAAAATGTGTTTCGACTGCGCCGAAGCGTTCGTCGCGCGCTCCGTAAACGAGCCGCCTGACTCTGGCCTGCACGAGCGCGCCCGCGCACATAGCGCACGGCTCTATGGTCGAGTAAACGATTGCATCAGTCAATCTGTAGTTGCCAAGTTCGCGCGCAGCTTCGCGCAACGCAACTATCTCCGCGTGCGCCGTCGGGTCGCAGTCCGTCCGTGTTCGATTGCCAGCGACCGCCAGAAGCCTGTCATCATTCGTCACGATGCAAGCGCCAACGGGAACTTCATCGCGCTCTCCGGCTTCAACAGCAGCCGCCAGAGCCTCGCGCATCCATCGTGCGTCCCGGTCCTGTTGAGCCTCTGGCATAGAATGATTGCCCGCGCCTTTCAATCTGAAAGCTCAGATATGGTTGGCGCTCGAAGGCTATCAAGCAAGTGGCCTTTGACGCAAGAGCGAGTTTTCGGCGACACTTCGTAGCCGGAATGGAGATAATCATCAAGCCTCGCGCCCCGTTTGATTTCGCTGCCACTGCGCGATTCCTTCGCTTCACGGAATCGGAGGCGGTTGATACTTTCAAGGATGGCAGATACCTTCGCGCCTTTCATTTTGAAGACAGTTTGCATCTGCTGAAAGTTGAATCGCGCGGCACGCTCTCGCGCCCTTCGCTTGTCGTTGAGATTGAAGACAGGAGCGATGCGAACGTTGATGAAATGAGAATGGCCGAGCGTCTTACGCGGCGCATCTTCAGCACGGACCACGATCTCAGAAAATTTCGCGCTCAGGTCGTCGGTGATGCGTTGATGAGTAAGTTAGAGGTGGCGCATCGCGGCCTACACATTGCGCGATGGCCCACACTGTTTGAAGCCCTGACAATCTCAATCCTCTCGCAGCAAATCTCCACAGTCGTTGCGATGACTCTGAAGCGTCGCATGGTAGAGAGGTTCGGAGAACGTTTGACGATGAATGATAAAACCTTCTTCGCTTTCCCTCGCGCCGAAGCTTTAACAGAAGCAAGCACGGATGAATTGCGCGCGCTCGGTCTCTCGACTTCAAAAGCTGTGAGCATTATTGAGATGGCAAGGCATGTTGTTGATGGCGCGCTTGAAGAAGAAAAGATAGAGCGCGAGGATAACGAAGCTTTGATCGCTCGTCTCTCAAGTTTGAGAGGCATAGGGCGCTGGACCGCTGAGTGGGCATTGATGCTTCACTTCGGTCGCACGGATGTTTTCCCTGCGGGCGATCTGGCCTTGCGCGCCTTTGTCGTGAAGTATTACAACAATGGGCGCGAGATGGCTGAGCGCGAGGTGCGCTCGCTTGCAGCAGCGCGCTGGGGCAATTGGGCATCTTACGCCGCCGTATATTTTCTGGCAGGTATGCGCGCAGGAATTATAAGCTTGCGCGCCTGAGAGCGTGCTATTATCAGATCAGGAGCTTGAAGAGCGAGCGGCATGAGGCTCTTTCGCTTTCGAGCAGAAGACGGTTAGTTCGATAACGATGAGTTCTGATTTACGCTCAAAAGTAACTACAGGACCTTTGCAGGGCAGCGAGAGCACAAGCGCAACTTCAGGCCGCCTGCGCACAACCTCCGGGATTCACAGGACTGAGGCGCCGCCGCCAGCACCAACGCAAACCGCACAACCCATCAAGTTCTCGCCTGCGGAATTCAACACCGCGATGGTTCACTTCTATCGCGGCGAGGTGCAGCGTTCTAACACCTGGCGAAATCGTCTTGACACGACTACGAACTGGGCAGTCATCACTGCGGGCGCTACGCTCTCTTTTGCTTTCAGTTCGACTACGAACCCGCACTTCGTCATCCCGATCAACTCAATACTCGTAGCCTTCTTTCTATTCATGGAGGCGCGTCGTTATCGCTATTATGAAATCTGGTCTAGCCGCGTGCGCGTAATAGAGACAGGATACTTCGCGCAGTTGCTCACGCCCGAGAGCGGGATTAACAGAGAGTGGGCCGAGCACCTGGCGGCTGATTTAATCACGCCGCATTTTACAATCAGCGAATGGGAGGCAGTCGGGCGAAGGCTTCGGCGCAACTATCTTTGGATTTTCATGCTGCTCGCTTTGAGTTGGAATCTGAAGGTCTATCTGCATCCAGCGCCCGCCACATCGTTCGACCATTTTCTTGACCGCGCATCGGTGGGAATTGTTCCGGGTTCTGTTATCTTTTTAGCTGGCGTCATTTTTAATCTGGGCATCTTCATTTTCGCAATCGCTACGGTCCGCTTGCGCGAGGCAACGGGCGAGGTTCTGTCGCAGCACCAGTTCTCGTTCCGTAGCTTCACGCGCATCCCCGGCTGGACGCGCGCAGCCTCAACGACGCGCCGCGCCGCAACGCAACGCCGCGCCAAACAAGCGCGCCAGCGCGTCAAAACAACCAGCACGCTCTCAGGCGAATTCAAGCGAATAGATATCTCAGAGACGCCCGACAGGAAGACGGTTAAGGAAGAAACGGTGAAAAGATAGTAGGCAGTAGGCAGTAAATACAAAGCTGCTTTCTTTCTGCCTACTGCCCACTGCCTACCGCCTACTACTTTTTATGCTTACTCTTTCCGGTCAGAAATTCTCGTTAGAACAGATTGTTCAGGTTGCGCGCGGTGCAGAGCATGTTGCGCTCGATGCGGATGCGCGCGAGCGTGTCGCGGAATCGCGTCGCGTTGTCGAAGAGATTACAGAGTCCGGGCGCGTTGTTTATGGCGTCAACACTGGTTTCGGAAAGCTCGCAGACATTCGCATAGCGTCTTCGGAGTTGCGCGCATTGCAGCTTAATCTTGTGCGCAGTCATGCCTGCGGCATTGGACCGCCTCTTTCTGAAGCAGAAACGCGCGCAATGCTTCTGCTTCGCGCTAACGTTCTTGCTCTGGGCTACAGCGGCGCGCGTCCTCTAATCATCGAAACGCTCATTGAGATGCTTGAGCGCGGCGTTCATCCAGTCATTCCTGAAAAAGGTTCTGTCGGAGCGAGCGGCGATCTTGCGCCACTTGCTCATCTGGCGTTGACAGTCATTGGCGAAGGCGAAGCCTTTTACAAGGGCGAACGCGTGGCAAGCACAGATGCGTTGAAGCGCGCAGGGATTGAGCCTGTCGAGTTGGACGCTAAGGAAGGTCTCGCGCTTTTGAACGGCACGCAAGGGATGGCTGCTGTTGGCGCGCTCGCGCTTCATCGCGCTGAAACTCTCTCACATGCTGCGGACATAGCGGGCGCAATGACATTAGAAGCCCTGCGCGGGACGCCTGTTGCTTTCGATGAACGCATACACGCAGCGCGACCTCACGCGGGACAATTGGAAGTGGCAGCGCACTTGAGAGAGCTACTAAGCCATAGCGAGATTCGCGCGTCGCACCTTGAGAACGACCCGCGCGTGCAGGACGCCTACAGCCTTCGCTGTATGCCGCAGGTTCATGGCGCGGTGCGAGGCGCGCTGCACGTTGCGCGAGAGATAGTGGAGACTGAAACCGGAAGCGCAACAGACAACCCGCTCGTATTCGCAGACGCGAACGAAGTCTTATCGGGCGGAAACTTTCACGGCGCGCCTTTGGCTTTAGCTTTCGATTACGCTGCGATTGCTCTGACCGATTTGATTAGCATCACGGAGCGCAGGATTGATCGTCTGGTCAATCCTGATGAGAATGAAGACCTGCCTCCGTTCCTGACCGCGCATCCGGGCATCTCATCCGGCTTCATGATGGCGCAGATTGTTGCCGCAGCGATTCTTGCAGAGACTAGAGTGCTGGCTCATCCTGCGAGCGTTGATAACGTTCCGACGGACGGCGGCAAAGAGGACCACGTTTCGATGGGCATGACGGCTGCTACAAAGCTGCGCTCTGTAGTTGAGAACGCGGAGAACGCGGTCGCAATCGAACTGATGACCGCCGCAGAAGCTTTGGAATATCGTCAGCCTCTTCAACCCGGTCGCGGCGTTCGTCGCGCTTACGAGGTTGTGCGCTCTCACGTGCAGCGCTTGACTGAAGACCGCGCGCTTTCATCCGATATTCAAAAGATTGCAGAGGCTGTTCGCAGCGGAGAGTTTGACTTCTAGAGTGAAGCATTTCAAAAATCTAAAGAGAAGCCTAGTTGCGCTCCAGCGCGCGGGCTAGCCGGGAAACGTCCGCCGACGATGCCGAAATCGAAGGTTAGATTTTTGCGGAGCGCGTAGTTGCCGCCGATGAGTGCCTGCAACTGTCCCTTGCTCAATTGAAAGTTGCCCGTCACAGCGCCTGTGATTTCAGCGCCGAAGTCCAGTCTCTTCGTGAACTGTTTGACTATGGAAGAGCCTGCGGTGAAGACGCGCCCGCGAGTCCTTATGCCTATCGCGCCTGTTGTCTCATTGCCCGCGAAGAGAATGCCGCCGTTGATGCGAAGCTTTGTTTTCGCGGTCAGAGATTTTTGAAGGATTCCGTTCAGGTAATAGTCTGTTAAGCCTGAGCCTAGTTGCTTCGTCGCGTCGCCCGTAGGCAATTCTATGTTCATGTTCAGAGCAAGCGCAGGCCATTTGGAATCCTCGCGCTCTTTGTAAAAATTGTATTTGAGATGAAAGTTTACGTCTCCGATTCCAAAGGCTGTTCGCGTAGTTGCCAGCGGCGCGTTGTGAATAGCCAGAAGCGGCGCGTCAACGCCTATCTCTACATCTTTGAAGAGGCCGTAGTCCAACTCGAAGACCGAAAGGTTCTGCGTCCTGGCCGGATAAGATGAGCGTTGAAGCAGATCGTACTCGTTGCTGACTTGAAGATGGAGCTTTCCCTTCCCGGTCACGTCAGCGTCGTCCGTGTAGAAGGGTTGCTGAGCTTGTGCGCCTGCCGATAGCAAAAAGAGAGCGGCTAGAAGAAAGCCGCTTAATTGAAAGCCAGAGTTCACTCGATGAAGTGGATTATGAAGCCGCATTACCCTCCTTGACAGTCTCTTGTGCCAGCTTATCTTTATGAACTCACTTCCAACTTTTCATCAACTGAAAATCTAGCGTTGCTGAAACTCCGGCGCGCCTATGATTAAAGTAATGATCTGCGCAATAGCCGGAGGTGTGGGCGGCGCTGCTGTGTTCTTCGCCATCGCAGCATCGCGCCCGTAAGCAGCATTGACACTTGCTCCGACAGGTTGAATGGGCGGAGCGTTTCCTTGTGCCGCAGTTTGAACAGGCTGAGTCTTAACCTTATCGAGCGCCTCTCTTGTTTGCCGCGCGATGTCCCCGCCCAGAGCAATCTGTGAGAGCCGCGAGCCGACCGCAGACATATCGTTCAAGTCAACGCCTGCTAAAAGATGCGAGGCGTCTATGCGCGTTCCCTTTATCCTGTTCGTCGCAAGCGCATTCGCAAAGTTGAATCTCTCAAGAAGCGCGCCCGTAGAGAGCCACTGGTCCGCGCGATCTGCATAGCCGTCGGGCGTGACGTGGCCGAAGATTGGCTGTCCCATGCGCGCTATCCAATCCAGAACGGGTCGGTCGCCATCCGTCTCCGCATCCAGAGCGCGCAAGGCTGCGACCGTGTATTCAAAGGGCGAGCGAGTCTTCGCGCGGTAGGCGGAGCGAGAGAAGAATTCAGGCGAGGTGATAATCGAGCGCAGGGTCTCGCGTATAGAGCCGTCGGTTTTTAGAAAGACTGCGGCGGCGCGGTTGACAACCGATTCCGGCGGATTGTCGCCTATGAAACGGCGCGCCAGTTTCGTTGCGATGAAATGCGCCGTCGAAGGGTGATGCGCCAAAATGTCAAGCACGCGCTCGCCGTCAAGAATGCCTCCGCCAGCAGGAATCTTTTGTCCAAGAACAATCTTCTCTCCGTTATCATGCGCCGCAGGGTTGAAGAAGAAGAGACCATCCTCGTTTGGCTTGTGAACGGTCCAGCCAGTAAAGCAACGAGCGACCTCCTGAACATCTTTCTGAGTATAGCCGCCGTCAACGCCCAGCGTGTGTAGCTCCATCAGCTCGCGCGCGTAGTTCTCGTTGATGCCGCCGACGGTGCGCGCAGGCTTATCTTTGGTCGCGGGATATTTTCGCTGCACGCTGGATTGCCAGTTGTCCAGATAGAAGAGCATCGCAGGACTTTGCGCGGTCGCGCCCAAGATGTCGCGGAAGCGTCCCATAGCAAAGGGGCGAATAACGTCTCGGTCGAAACTTGTGAGCATATAACGATCCGCATCCTTCTGCGCATAGATGCTGAAATGGTTCTCCCAGAAATCAACCACCATCTCGTACAACTGTCGCTCGCTGTAGCGTGCGCGAAGCACAGCGGCGCGTTGCAACTCTGTGACGATCATTTGTGGATTGCGGGCGGGAGGTTTTGGCGCAGGCGGTTTCTGCTCAGAAGGTTTCGCGCCCACATTCTCCTCTGGCTTCTTCATCTCGCTCGCCTGTTGTCCTTCTATCTTCGTCGCTGCTTGATTCGGAGATGCTGCGGCCTGCATAGCTTCTAAAGCGAGCATGGCAGGCTTTGGCGTAGGTGTTGGCGAAGGGCTTGGGCTTGGCGATGGTGTTGGCTTTGGCGGAGTGTATTGCTCAACCAGCGTGGGTATAGCAAGCGCTAGCGTCGGAAGTTTATTGAGACGCGCGCTGAGCGCAGAGTCGTCTATAGAATCCGGGTCGAGTTGTTGCTCGATGTAGGCTTGGACGCCCATCGCCTTGACGCGCTCGAAATCACCGGGTCGCGCGCCGAAGCTTAGCCGCGCCAGCACGTGCGCGATGCGCTGGTCTTCCGTCAACTGTTGAGATACGCCCGCTGCGTTTCGGCGCGCCTGGCGACCTTGCGCGGCGGCAGTCAATAACACTACGGGCTGCAATGCCAGAAGCAGAACAAGAAACAGTGTAGCTGAGCGCAAAGGCGCGTTGCCTAGCGATGCAGCGCCGGAAAATTTTATTAAGTTCATCGCCCCTTTCCCCCTCGGAAAGATAATATCAACCATCTGCGCGCGACACCATCGCCCGCTCTTGCTTGAAGAGAACGGACCGGAGTGGCGCGCTGGTCCGCTTTTCTATTTACGGTTTCAAATCGCAAGCTTTTGAAAATCTTAAAACCCGAAATGAGTCGAGCGCAACAACGCTGCGTTCACGTGACATTATAGCCCAACGTGTAATCATCATAACTCTTTCAGAGAAAATCAGAATATTCTAAAGACACTTCGCTTCACATAAATTTATTTATCATCAGTTGGCAAAAGCACACACTTAAAGCGTCTGAGCGATTCAGTAACAGCTTGATATGCTTTTATCGAGCACGAATGAACGGGGCGCTCCTGAGGCGTCTCTCCCTAATCAACAACGATTCCTCGTCTTATAAGGAGAACCTAAATGAAAAGCTTGAACACAACCATCAGAGTCCTAACATGTACTCTCTTCATCCTGGCCCTTTCTACGCTTGCGCAAGCGCAGGCCACGCGCACGTGGGTGTCGGGCGTCGGCAATGATGCTAACCCGTGCAGCCGCACCGCTCCATGTAAGACCTTTGCAGGGGCTATCTCCAAGACTTTCATAGGCGGCGAGATTGACGCCATGGATTTCGGCGGATTCGGCGCGATAACTATTCAAAAGTCAATTACCATTGACGGCGGCGCTGCATTCGCATCAATTCTCGGCAGTGGAACGAACGGTGTTAACGTCAACCTGACAGGGCAGGGCGGCAACGACCCGCAGTTGAGAGTAGTGCTTCGCCGACTTTCAATTCAGGGCACAGGTAACAGCGGTTCAGTAGGCACAAGCACTGGACTTAAGGGAATCAATGCCACATCATTCAACTCCCTATCGGTAGAGAACTGCTACATACAGAACTTCACACAAGAAGGCATCAGCGCTGCGGTGGCTGCGGACGGTGGTCTTCTCTCAGTCAAAGACACCAACATCACCAACTGCAACACGGGCATTCTTG
>QHXM01000279.1 GCA_003222945.1 Acidobacteriota bacterium | reverse complement strand
TGAAGGCGATGCGCTCGCAACGCTCGTCGTCAACCGTTTGCGCGGGACGATAAAGGTTTGCGCTGTGAAAGCTCCAGCATTCGGTGATCGCCGCAAGGCTATACTTGAAGATTTGGCAATCCTGACGGGCGGGCGCGTTATCACGGAAGACCTAGGCATCAAGCTCGAAAACGTAGAGCTTGCCGATCTAGGCTCTGCCAAACGCGTGATTGTTGATAAGGATGACACGACGATTGTCGAAGGCGCTGGCGAGGCGAAGGCGATTCAGGGTCGCGTGGCTACGATTCGAGCGCAGATTGAAGAAAGCACTTCAGATTATGACCGCGAGAAGATGCAGGAGCGGCTTGCTAAACTCGCTGGCGGCGTTGCTGTGGTGAAAGTCGGCGCGGCAACTGAGACCGCTATGAAAGAGATAAAGATGCGCGTCGAAGATGCCTTGAACGCGACGAAAGCTGCGGCGCAGGAAGGGATAGTTCCGGGCGGCGGTGTTGCTCTGATGCGCGCTGCCAAAGCTCTCGATAAGCTTAAGGCTGATGAAGAGGACGTGCAGACAGGAATCCGAATCGTTCGCCGAGCGCTCGAAGAACCTCTGCGTCGTATAGCGGAGAACGCTGGCGTCGAAGGCGCGATTGTCGTAGGCAAGGTCGAAGAGTCTAAAGGCGCAAAGGGCTTCAACGCTGCGACCGGTGAATATGAAGACCTGGTTGCGGCGGGCATCATTGACCCGACGAAAGTGGTCCGCACAGCATTGCAGAACGCAGCATCAATCGCCGGGCTACTTCTGACGACGGACGCAGCCATAACGGACGCGCCTGAGCCGAAAAGGGCTGCGCCACCTAGCCCTGGCGGCGAAGATTACGACTACTGAAGTAAGGAAGAAGGCAAAAGGTAAAAGGTAAAAGTGAAGACAAAGGAGTGCGTGTCTTTCGTTCTCACTTTTGCCTTTTACCTTTTTACTTTTGTCTTGAACTTGGCTTGCCAATTGCAGGTGCGTTGTGTGGTATAGTTGATTTGTCTGGAAACGCAACGGCGTTTCTGCCCCTCGCATCTAAAAAAAGGGATTGTTGGGCCGCCGGAATTTTTGCGGCTCGCGTTTGAAAAATTAAGACGACACTTCGCCGCGAAACTTTTGTTACACTCTGTACGTTTGGGAACGGTGTGAGCGCGGGAGAGCGTCTTTTAAGTTAGTTGAGAAACATAGCATGATAGATCTAGGGGCATATAAAGATAAATTTGGTGATAGCGGCCAGCGCATTCTCGAATATGCGCTCAGCGAGTCGCGTCGCCGCGATCAAAATTACGTTGCGGTCGAGCACATTCTTAAAGCTCTGGCCGATGAAGAGCCTGAGCTTTTCAACGCCACCATGCGCGACCTTGCGCTAGACCCTCACGCGGTCCGAATGGTTATTGACAGGCGTCTTGAAATGAGTCGCCAACATGTTGGCAAAGGTTTCAGAATCGCGCCTGATACGACCGATCTCTTTAAGCGTGCGATGGAGCGCGCACGCGCTCAGGGTCGCAAGACAATCGAATCAACAGATATTTTCTCAGCCCTCTCGCAAGACGAGCGTGGTATGTTCGTCGAGATGCTGCGCGGGCTTGGCGCAACGCCCGAAGCTGTCGTTGAAAATGTCCGCGCGCGTGTTCACATACGCGAGCAGGAAGAGGAGCAGTACAAAAAGAAGTTCGAGTTGCCTCCTTATCTGAAACATTTCGGCGTCTCTTTGAATCGCCTCGCGCGTGCGGACAAGATTCCACCGACCATTGGGCGCGAGATGGAGATTCAGCAGATGGTGGAGATTCTCTGCCACCGTGAGCGCGCAAACTCGCCTATGCTGGTTGGCGAGCCGGGCGTAGGAAAGACTGCAGTCGTTGAAGGTCTTGCGCGCCTGATTGAATTAGAGCCTGATAAAGTTCCTGCAAGGCTACGAGGCTCGCACATCGTACAACTCCAAATGGGCGGACTCGTCGCAGGCACAATGCTTCGCGGCATGTTCGAGGAGCGCATCAAGGGAATCATTGACGAAGTTAAAGAGCGCGACAACCTGATTCTCTTCATTGACGAAGCGCACACGATCATAGGCGCTGGCGCTGCGCTCGGCACATCAAGTGATGCCGCCAATATGTTCAAGTCCGCGCTCGCTCGCGGCGAAATGAGAATCATAGGTGCTACGACCATCACGGAGTACAAAGAATATATCGGAGAGGATGAAGCGTTAGCGCGTCGCTTCCGTATGGTCAAGGTGGACGAGCCGTCGTTGAACGAGACGCGCGAGATTCTACTTGGTCTTCGCCCGCGTCTTGAGAAGAATTATTCTGTGACTATTTCGGACGACGCGATCAACACGGCGCTTGAGATGGCTCCGAAGTACATACGCAACCTGCACCTGCCCGATAAAGCGATTGGCTGGTTGGACACTGCTGCCGTGAAGGTTGAGATTAACGAGCCGCACACGCTGGTCGTTAAGCCTGAGCATGTGATTGACGTTATCTCGCAGGAGTCTCGCATCCCACGCGATATGATCTTCCGCGATACCAACGACCGCTTCGCGCACATGGAGGCGGAGCTTGGAACTCGCGTCATAGGTCAGAAGGAAGCTATCAATGCCGTCGCTCAACGCCTGCGTCTCAACAAAGGACCACTCAAAGAGTCGCACTACAAACCGGACGGCGTTCTTCTCTTCTTGGGACCAACCGGTGTAGGCAAGACTGAGTTGGCGAAGGCCGTAGCTGAATTCATGTTCGGCGATGAAGAGAAGATGGTTCGCATAGACATGAGTGAGTACGGCGACGGTACTGTCGGAATCGAAAAGCTCATAGGTATGCCGCGTGGAATCGTAGGATCGGAGCGCGGCGGAATCCTGACCGAGCAGTTAAGAGAGAATCCTTACACGGTTCTTCTTCTGGATGAGGTCGAGAAGGCATCGCCCTACTTGATGAACCTCTTCTTGCAGGGTTTCGATGAAGGCTGGATGACGGACGGGCGCGGCAAGAAAGTTTATCTTTCGGACGCAATCGTCATCATGACATCCAATCTTGGCTCGGAGAGTTTCAAGAAGTACGAGAAACCTTTGGGCTTTGGACAGAAGACGCTTGGCGATGTTCGTGCGATCAAAAACGAGGTGATGAAGGCTGCCGAAACTAGATTCTCGCCTGAGTTTCGCAATCGCATAGACGAGATAGTTGTCTTCTCGCCTCTGATGATGGACGAAGTTCGACAGATTGCCGTTCTATATCTGAGCAAGCTCAGAAAGCAGATGGAGTTTCAGGGCAAAGAGGTCGAAGTCACGGAAAGGGCTATTGATCTTCTGACCGAGAAAGGTTTCAGTCCGGCCTACGGCGCTCGCTTCCTTAAGCGGCACATTGACGAGAAGGTGAAGCTTCCTATAACGACAATGTGGAAGGGCGCGGCGCGCTTCCGCGTTGATGCCGAAAATGGCGAGGTTACTATCAAGGCGCTCACGGACGCCATCGCAGAACTGAATTAACTGTAGCGCTGCAAGCAGCGTCTCCCGTATGAAAGGGTTTCAGTGATAGAATGTCATTGAAGCCCTTTTGCTTTGTCTCTGCGCCGGAATTTTATCAAGCTATTTTAGGCGCGTGCTTTTTATGAATAGAAGATTAACCTCAAGCATACACATCATATCTCTGACAGTCATTCTCCTGCTCTGTTTGACCGCATCGCCCGCTCTTGCGCAGGGAGAAAAATCCGCAACGCAGCAGACATCTTCAACAAACGAAGAGAAGGCCGAAGCCGTCATCAAGCGCGCGATTGAGGTGATGGGCGGGGCGAGTTATCTGAACGTGCGCTCGGTCGTTAGTCGCGGGCAGTTCACGCAATTCAAAGAGGGGCTGTCAGGTCTGCCGAGTTCGTTCATTGATTATCTGATCTTCCCGGACCGCGAGCGCACGGATTTTAAGAACCCGGAAGGCAAAGTCATACAGACCAACGATAAAGATAAGGGGTGGATTTATGACGGCGCGGCGAAATCAATCAAGGAGATGACGAAGGCGCAGGTGGAGGATTTCAAACTCTCTATGCGCGCGAGCGTGGACAATCTGCTGCGCGGCTTCTGGCGAAACGACGGCGCTAAGCTCTCTTACGTTGGAAGGCGCGAGGCGGGATTAGCGCGCCGCAACGAGACCGTGAGGCTCACTTACACGGACGGCTACACGGTTGAGTTTGAGTTCGACGCTAAGGACAGTTTGCCTATGAAGATTCTTTATAAGCGCAAGAACGCGGAAGGCGCGGAGACCGCTGAAGAAGATCGCATGGGGCAGCACGTTAAGGTAGGGGGCGTTATCTTTCCATTCGTCATAGACCACTACAGCGCGGGCGCGCAGACGAGCCGCATCAATTATCAATCCGTAGAGGTCAATAGCACAGTGCCCGACTCGTTGTTCGCGCGCCCCGCAAACATCAAGGGAGTCAAATGAAAAGCAGAATTGAGAATCCAAGAGTCAGAATGGGATAAGGCTGCAACCCGTTTTCTTTTATTCTGAATTCTGCTTTTCCTCACGGTCCGAATCTTAAGAAATATTCCGAAGAGTTCAGGAAGCCGTTAATCATAGTGCGGTAATCACCTGTCTGATTCATCGTTGTAATCCAGCTTGTGTAGAGTGCATCAGGGTCGCGTCTGAGATATCCGAAGTATTGCATTACAACAAATGACTGGTTGTAGAACTTGTTATAGACGGCTGTGCTTTCAACGAAGGCGCGAAGGAATTGCGCTCGTGTCATTGTCCCCTGCGGGAAAGCAATGCCGGGATCAATCCCTGAGGTTTGAATGACTGCGCTGCGGAAAGCTGCATCTGTTAATGAACCGTACTTCGTCTGAAATTCAGGTCTTGTCATGAACTCCTGAACAAAAGCTACTTTGTTAGCTTCCAATTGAGCATCTGTCAGAAATCCGCTTGCCTTCGCAAGATCGGGCATGAATTCCGCGTAGTTTGGATTTCTTCCCAACGCTACCGGATAGAAGCGGAAGACAAAAGAGCCTCTTGATTGAAACTCAGGGCTTTTGAAGAAGTCCGCAGAGATTTCTATACGATCACAGAAGTTTCCCTGCGCGTCTTTGCCTGATTGCGGACAGTTGTTCATGATGTTCTGCCAGCCTTGAAATCCCACCGGGTCTGGTTCACGACCAAGGAAATCTATGTACTGCTGTCGAACGAAGAACGGCACGCCGACTATCGGGTTGCTGCTTGTCGCAGGGTCATTGTCTGAGATGGTTATGGTCGCCGTCGAAGGTGTGCCCAGAGTTAATCCGGTCGGGTTGCTCAAAGTCAAAGTGAATCTCTCGTTCCCTTCGGCGTAGGAATCATTAACAATGGGAATGAAGATGGTCTTTGCGCTTTCTCCTACGGCGAACTGCAACGTGCCGACTGTCGTCGCGTAATCACAACGCGACGACGCTACGCCGTTGAATAGGGTGCATGGGTTCAGTCCCGCCGTATCCGAGGTAGCGTAGTCAACGCTCGCAGTCGTCGTTGAATCCGTGCGCGTGACTGCGACTGCGATGTTGCCGTTTGCTTCTCCGACTGTGTAAGCGGATTGACTGAGTTGTGCTGTGCTAGGCTGTGCGAGCGCAATTGAGAACATTCCGCGCCCGTGCGTTACGGCTACCAGAGTGTTGTTCATCCAGAAGAGATCATCAACGGAGCAGTTCGTCGGACCATCATTGCTGGTTGACCACGTCTGTCCGCCGTCGGCGCTTGCAAAGATTCCTACCTCTGTTCCTGCGTACAGAAAGTTAGGGTTCTGTTGCCAGACTGCGAAGGCATAGACGGGCGCTTGCGGCAGGTTGCTTGTTATGTCTGTCCAGTTCACGCCGCTATCATTCGTGCGCCAGACGTTGCCTGAAGTGAAGCCGCCGAAGGTCACATAAACGCGGGCTGCGTTTGTCGGGTCAATCACTATGCGTTCGCAGAAGCGGTTCGGAAGATTAGGCGAACCGAGGTCCGCGCGCGTCCATGTCGGAGTGTCCGAGCTTGCGTTCGTAGTGTAATAGACATCACCGTTGTTATAGCCCACCCAGATGATATCGGAGTTTCCTTTGGCTACCGCTATCGTGCTGATGTTTGAGCCTGTAGTGTCTTTGATGGACGCCCACGTCGGAGTCGCAGCTTTCACATTCGTACTGCGCCAAAGGTGCGCGCCGCCCGCGAGCAGTGTGTTCGGATTGTTCGGGTCAATGATGAAGGGCGCGATGAAGTTAGCTGTGCTGCCAGACCCTGCATCAGTTATTCCGTTGTAGATATAGCTTGAGGACAGCCCTCCGTTCGTGCTGCGGTGAATTTGCAGGTCAACATATTCGCCGTAAAAGTAGTTCGGGTCTATTGGGTCTGCGGCGCACCAGCCGCCGTCGCCGCCGAAAGGCGTGTTCCATGTGTTGGTGCCGCCTGAGTAACGAACCGTGCCGTTGTCCTGCGTGCCACCAACGATGCGCCCGCTCGTTGGGTTGCCCGCACCGCCGTAGAACTGTGTGGCCCCAAAACCGTTATTAAGCGTTGTCCAGCCAGATGTCTGAGCGACGCTGGAGACATCGCTCGCACGGAAGATTCCGCCGTCATCGCCGAAGAAGACCGTTTTGTTCGTCGTGCCGTTGTACTGCGGCGATTCAATAATCATGTGCTGGTCCGCGTGCGCCGAGATGGAACTGCCGGAGCCGAAAGGCGGAGCAGACTGCCAACGGCTGATTTGCGTAAGCGTGACGCTGCCCGCCGTCGAATCGTAAGTTCCGCGCCAGAGGTCTATGCCGCCGACTATGATTGTGTTTGAGTCGGTCGGGTCAACCCAGATGATGTTGTCGTACCAGCCCTGACCGCCAAGATAATTTTTTCCGGTGCTGACGAGCGCGTAGGTCTGCCCGCCGTCGCTTGAGCGATAGACTTCGCCTGAGTTGTTATTCGCGCTCGCGTAAACGACCGTTGGGTTGCTGCGCGAGTAAGCGACCTCTATGCGTCCGCTCGTATTTACTCCTGTCGCGGCGGTCCATGTCGCGCCGCCGTTCGTAGAGTAGAATGCGCCCGCGCCGTTAGTTCCTGATGCTATGCACTTCGAGCCGTCCGCAGGATTGAAATCAATATCCAACATGCGCGTAGTAGATACTTGCGTCCACGATATCTGGTTCGCTGGAACTCCACCATTCGCGCTCCGCCAGATGCCCGTTGATGTAGCTGCGAGTATGATATTACTGTCGTTCGGATTGATTGCGATTCGGTTGACGGCGAACCAGTTTGAATTCGCTGTGGAAGCGAGTTGCGTCCACGTTGCTCCGCCGTCAGTAGTTTTGAAGATGCCCGCGCCGCGTATCGCGTCGCTGTTGTTGAAGCCTTCGCCCGTTCCCGCATAGAGCACGTTCGGGTTCGTGCGGTCTATAGCAAGGGAGCTTACGGCGAGGTTAGCCATGAAGTCGTTCAGAGGCGACCAACTCGCGCCGCCGTCTGTGCTTTTCCATATTCCGCCCGCCACGCTTCCTATCCAGATAGTTTGCGGATTAGCAGGACTGATTACAATGGAGCGAATGCGTCCGCCTATGTTGCCGGGGCCGAGCCAGGTCCAACCGCTCGGTTGTATGCCCGCGACATTTTCGATTGAGATGCTATCGTTGCTTCGCAGTTTCGATTGTTGATTCTCTACAGGCCAGGCTGAAGATTCAAACGGCATCTGCCTGGCGTGCTCCCAAGCATTCAGAAGCGCGCGCTCAGGTATCTGTCCGTTCTCATCAACCATCTGGAGCAGACGCCAACGCTCGGCCTCGTCCGGCTGGTCAGGTCTTGCCTCTTCCTCTTCCGTTCCTTCTAAATCACGCTCTCTCTCGGTGGATGCAGTCTTAGCCACATCATCACGCTCAGCCTTCGAGCGCGAGACGCTCTTTTCATTTCGAGAAATTTTGTGAGCGACGATAGGCGAAGATGACGGCTCGCGCAGTAGAGTCTTGCTCGACGAGATTAACGGAGCATCGCTGCTCCCCGTCAATGAGACTTTTGTATCAAGAGGCGCGCTTCGCTGCTGCTCAAACCTGTAGGCTTGGCGAAGCGTAGCAGTTCGCGTTAGCAGAATAGCCAATGCGATGGTGAAGAGAATTGTGGCTGCGAGGGCGAGCCTCTTGGGGGATACAGGGGAAATTTTTTTCATAACTCTTCTCAATTCGAGGGCAAGGCTTCAGGTCGTTTAGTGCGGAAGAAGCACGAGCGCTTCTTGCCGTAAGGCTCGCATTAAGGTTAGTTTAAGTGAATCGACAGCGCAACCGCAACAAAAAAGCTGCTGTTTGACTCTGGAATTCAGCGTCAAACCGTCCTTTGATGCAAAAACTTGGGTAGATGGAGCCAGCTAAAACAGAAAATATTTTTGAGCAAGCAATAGCGATGCGGCGACAATTCTTCTATTTCATCTTTCTTCTAGTGGCTTGCACATCGGGCGCTCACGCGCAGCGGTCGCGCTCTCTGAACTGTTTGCCGAACAATATCAAGGAAGATACGGTTGTCTCTGTCGAGCAATCCGGTAAAGCCGCCAGGCAGATCACAGTTAAAGAGAGATTGAAACAACTCAAGGCGCGTTGTCGTGGCCGTAAACTTGTGGACCAAAAGGGTAGGCAAATCTATTTCTACCGATTGACAGGCTGCTGGGGAAATCCACCCGATGATTACCAGGAGATTTTAGAGCGCCAGCGCAAAGAGATAAGCGAATTGAAGAAGCGATACACGGTCATAGAGATACCCTGTAACCCAAAGGGTGCGCTTATCCCTTAGATTGAGTCTGTTATTTAATTCATCCTCACGGCCCGAATCTCAGGAAATATTCCGACGAGTTCATAAAGCCGTTAATCATGGTGCGGTAATCGCCGCCATTTTGATTCATAGTCTGAATCCAGTTCAAATAGAGAATGTCTGGATCGCGCCTCAAGTATCCGAAGTATTGCATCACTACGAACGATTGGTTGTAGAACTTCGTGTAAACCTCTGCGCTCTCAGTAACTAAAGCCACTTTTGCAGCTTCCAATTGAGCATCCGTCAGAAATCCGCTCACCTTCGCAAGATCAGGCATGAACTCCGAGTAGTTTGGATTACGGCCTAAAGCAACGGGGTAGAAGCGGAAGACAAAGTATCCACGATCCTGAAACTCTGGACTTCTAAAGAATCCTGCCGAGACTTCAATGCGATCACATGGTGTAGAGTATTTAGTCCCGCAGTTGTTCAAGACATCTAGCCATCCTGCTAATCCCGCAGGGTCTGGCTCTCTTCCTAAGAAATCTATGTACTGTTGACGCACGAAGAATGGTGCATCAACTATCGGATTCCCCCCTGTTGCCGTGTCGTTATCTACAATCGTTATCGTGGCCGTAGAATTAGAGCCTAGAGTTGCGCCCGTCGGATTGCTCAATCTAATGGTGAAGCTCTCCTGCCCTTCAGCATAAGAATCATTCACCACGGGGATGAAGATTGTCTTACTGGTTTCACCCGAAGCGAACTGAAGCGTTCCGACTGTCGTTGCGTAGTCGCAGCGAGAAGATGCCGCGCCGTTGAATTGATTGCAGGCTGCGAGTCCTGCGGTGTCTGATGTTGCGTAGTTGACGGTCACTGCGGTTGAAGTGTTGCCCGTACGATTAACAGCGATGCTAGCATTGCCCGCGCCTTCTCCAACGCTGTAACTGGCCGCGCTGAATTGCACCGTCGGCGGTTGAGCCGTGAAAGTCGCCGTGTAGCTGGCATTACTGATAGGCGCAACTGTGTGCTGCAAAGCGCCTGCGTCGCTCCAACTACTCCAGACATACTGCGTGCCGTTTGCGACCGTTTGTGGAGACGTAGCAGCTATTGTGTGGTTGGAGCCAGCCGTCCACGTGAACGTATTCGCGGCAGTAAAAGTGACGCCGTCAACGATGAACGAAAGCCCGGATGGATTTGTCTGAACCGTGACGGAGATGTTCACAGGGTTGATTGTAAAATTAGCAACCAGGTTGCGGTTCGAGTTGAGCGTAAAAGTATAACTGGCGGACGTACTCACCACACTCCCGCTCTCGGTCCAATTTGCAAAGGTGTATCCGCTATTTGCTGTCGCCGTCACCGTGCGCGAACTTCCCGCAGCAAAAGTGCCACCGCCGCTCACCGTACCGCCCGCACTTGGTGACGCGCTTACAGTGATTGTGTAATTGACGGCGGTGAAATTAGCGACCAGATTGCGATTGGAATTAAGCGTGAAGGTATAACTAGCAGACGAACTAACTACGCTGCCGTTCTCCGTCCAGTTTGTAAAGTTGTAGCCGCTATTAGCTGTGGCTATCACCGTGCGAGAACTTCCTGCTGCAAATGTTCCACCACCGCTGACCGTGCCGCCAGCAGTGGGCGATGCGCTCACTGTTATAGTGTAGTTCTGCGCTAAGGTGGTCACACTGATTGTGCCTGAACTGCTGCTCGTCCCTCCGGCATTGTAGGCGCGTACCCGGTAGTAATATGTTGTACTTGCGCTCAACCCGCTGACGCTGCGGCTCAGCACATTACCCACGTCCAGGTCCTGATACCCGCTCACGAAACTGCTGAACGCGCTGCTGGTAGATACGTCTAGGCGATAGCCCGTCGCTCCACTGCTGCTGCTCCAGTTTGCAGTAAAGCCGCTGCTCGTTATATTCGTCGCAGCGTTAGCTATTGGCGCGGGCGGAAGATTCTGACTCACCAAGTCGTAGCCAATAACATCCAGGTTGATGCCTTCCGGCGAGGTCGCAGTAACATCAGAGACTTGGGTCGGACCAGAACAACTGAAGGCGTTCTGCACATACGGAGTCGTTTGCGGGCAGGAGCCGCTCAGCCAGTCGCCGTAATCGCCGCCTGATGTCTGGTTAAAGCCGACGATGTTGGTGCTTCCGCTGTTAATCGAAAAATAGCGCGAGCCGCTGGAGGTAAGATTCCTGACGCCGGGTGATGACCAACTGAAAAGGTCCTGCGGTCGCAGGTCGCTATAGCTGCTTATGTAGGACCCTAGACCCAGAACTTCATCAATCTCGTGCTCGGTCGAACGCAGCGCGTCGTAATTGCCGCTGGTTGGCGGGCGCGTTAACTGAAATGCTGCAGCCGAATTCAACGTAACGATTCCGTCAAATGGTCCGCCTGCGCTCACACTTCCATTTGAGAACATCCCCGGCGGGGTGTTCAATCCGACGGCTCTGCCGTTTGCGCTCGAAACTATTATATTCGTTGATAACGCACTTGTCGGCAGGCTTGCATTCGCGGTGGCATCATTCGCAGTCCTTACATCCGCTTTCAGCGCATTGATGTAGGTGCTCCATGTCGTTCCTGTATAGATAACATAATTGCTCTGTGCCAGAGAGTTCGATCCTAAGGGAGTGCCGTTAGGGCTTGTGGACGAGTAGCGGAAAAGAATAGAGACTGTGATGGGGTCTGTGAACGTTGACTGGTATATTGCGACGGCTTGGTTAATCATCGCCTCTATCGCCGCCGCGTTCGGGTTACTCGTGATAGAGCTGTCGAAGGTTGCGTTGATAATAAGCCCGGAGCCGGAAGATGCTGTGGTAACGCTGATTGTATTTGAACTGCTACTCGTGCCTCCGCCGTTGTAAGCACGCACGCGGTAGTAGTAGGTCGTGCCAGCGATCAACCCGGTGACGCTGTGGCTGGTTACGTCGCCCACGTCCAGGTCCTGATACCCGCTCACGAAACTGCTGAACGTGCTGCTAGTGGACACGTCGAGTCTGTAGCCTGTCGCGCCAGCAGAACTGCTCCAGTTGGCTACAAAGCTGCCGCTCGTAACACCCGTCGCAGCGTTCGCATTCGGCGCAGATGGCGGAGTGGTCGTGCTTGAGAAGGAGACTTGGCCTATCCACGTGCCCCAATCCAAATCGTTATCTAAGCCGAGTAGATTAACCGTCCACTCGCCATAAATCCATACTTTGCTCCCGTCGGAAGGATCAACGGCGATCCCCTGATAATCTCCCCACCGGTTAGAGCTTGTGCCAGGGCGCTCGAAAAGTGTTGTCGTACCGGCCTTGAGTTGAGCGCTGTTCTGAGCATTTGCATCCGTCGTGAGTCGTCCCGTGTAACGCGCGCCGGCATACTCGTTTCCATTGCTGCGCGAAAACACCATCACCAGGTTATCCGAGCTATCAGGCGCCATCGCCGGACAGTAGTAGTGAAAACCATCTGCCCCGAAGATTTCATTGGCTTCCGCCGCGTTCGATGAAGTATTAATCTTGAAATAGTGTAGAGCCGCGACCGTTCCGCTGCCCCAATTATGCGCCTCCGTAAATGCGGAATAGATTCTATTGTTCTGCCAGACGGCGTTGTACAGACGGTTGTCCATAGTATCAATCACATCTGTTGTGCCGGGCTGCGTCGCAAAAGGCGGTAACGAGTAAGAGCCTATGCTGACGGTGCTCTGTAGAGTCCAATCTACAGCCGTCGGCGGGTAAGTCGGATTCACTCTCCAGAGTGACACTGTGCTTCCATTGTTCTCCGTGTTGATGAGAAATTCTCCGCCCGGATTGCCATAGGTCTTGCTCGCCCTGTAGGTGAAGGCTTGACTATTATCGCCGTTCCTTCTATCCCAAGCTCGCCAGTAGCTGACAGCACCGCCCGTATAAAGACCTGACTTTGGCATAATGTACAAGATGGCGGTGCGGAACGATCGGCTGCTGAATGTAAATTGGTTGGCGGTGATATAGACTGCTCCGCCGTTTGCCGCCGAGATACCGTCAAAGCCCACGTCCGGATAATCCGCCCAAGTATTTTCACCCGAGTAGTTGAGCACGGCGTCAAAGGAATAGTTCCACCAGCTACCCATCGCATCGGAGGTTTGCGAGATTGAGACAAGTATCTTGCTTAGGCTGACCGTATCTTTGTAAAGGGCTATCATAATCCAGTGCCCTGCGACCGGGTCATAAGCTATGCGCGGGTCAAAAACGCTGCAACTTGTACAGACATTATCGAACCAACTCGGAAGATCGCTTTTTGATAAAAGCGTTCCGGTCTTTGAATAGATGGCGAACATGGAATTGACTACAACCATTATGTTATTCGGACCGGCGGCCATATTCGTGTCGGGCGGCGTCCATGAAGAGTTTTGATCTGCATTGCTCACGCC
>QHXM01000274.1 GCA_003222945.1 Acidobacteriota bacterium | reverse complement strand
GGATTTACGAGAAGCAAGGGAAAAACGATCTAGCTCAAAGGTTAAAATAGAGCGAAGAAAACCGGACAAACTTCTGCGCGACATTCCAGATTCACACTCCCGCTCATCAAGTTAAATCTATATAGCTTACTCAACAGGCGCGAATTCATAAAAAATGTGAAGGCTTAAAGCGCCCGGCAAGACTTCTGGACGAATCTCTGTTGCGCGCATACGAAGCGCGCCGCCTGAGCCTGTGATGGGAAGGCGAGCGGAAAGCTGTGCGGCTTGAAGAATCTCTATAGGATTGATGCGACTGTCAATCGAGTTCTGCACAAGGCGCACGAGAGCGCCGTTTGCGAGCGACGGAATGTTATTGAGATGAATGTCCTCAACCGTCACACGCGCGCTCAGGACTTGTCGCTCGCGGTCGAAACTGAGATTGATGACGGTTTCGGCCCAGCCCTGAAAATTTATGCAGCCTATGAGCGCCATGCTGTAGTTGCCTTTGAATGCAAGCGGCGCAACCACACGCCCGTTATCGAATCTGACCTGCGTTCTTACGCCGCTCATCTCGCGCTCAAGCATGACAACGCTCTCGCAAGTGTCCCCGGCTCTCATGCTCGCGTGCGAAAGACCGAATTCAGGTTGTTTCAAAAGAGCCGCAGACTCTTCACTCACTTTCGCGTCTTTACTCGTAAGCGAGAGCGGATACTTAGGCGCTCTCAAACGTGTGAAGATAGCGTCGAGCAGAGCGTTGAAGAACTGTTCATTGAGTGTGACCGTGACTTCCGCAGCCGGAGTCGCCCTCACCTCACGCGCGCGCGTGGCCGCTTGAGTTTGAGCAAAAGCTGTGAGGCTGAAACTCTGCACAGCAAAGCAGGCCGTGATTATTAAACTGAAGACAATTACAAACGCACGCTTGAACATAACTCTTAATTCTCCTATCTACTGGCAAGCCGAGAAGATGGAACTTCGTTATTACTTCATCGCTGCCGCCCTCATCCCTCATCCCTGCTTTTCACAGCCCGCTTCGGACGATGTCATGTAAACGTATCAGGCCGACGCACACGCGCTCTCCATTTACGACCGGCAGCACGGAGATTTGCCTTGGACGATCTTCCATCAATTGTAGAGCCTCGTATGCGAGCATCTCAGGCGAAGCCATAACAGGCTCGCGCGTCATAATCGCGCCGCTTTGAAGCGTCTCAAGGTCGCTCAGGTTTATCCTCTGAAACGTCCGGCGCAGGTCTCCGTCCGTGATGATGCCAGAGAGATGCCCTGCGTCGTCAATCACGTTGACTGCGCCTAACCCGCCGCGCGTAATGGCCGCTATGACTTCGAGCCACGCGGCGTTCTCTACGATTGTAGGATTCCCTTCCCCGCTGTGCATCAGGTCCGCGACCTTTATGGTCAGGCGCTTTCCTATGCGGCCAGCAGGATGATTGAGCGCGAAATCGTCAACCGTTAATCCCTTCATCTGCATTAGCGTCATCGCAAGCGCGTCGCCGATGGAGAGCGCAACGGTCGTGCTCGTCGTCGGCGCAAGGTTCAATGGGCACGCTTCCCTTTCCACAGAAGCATCCAGCAGAACGTCTGCGCTTCGCGCCAGAGTCGAGTTGGTGTTGCCGATTATCGCAATGATAGGAACGCGGCGATGCTTTAAGTAAGGTAGCATCGTTAGAAGTTCTTCCGTCTCGCCGCTGTTGCTCAAGGCTACTACGACATCTTCCGAAGTCACTATGCCTAATCCACCGTGCAGCGCGTCCGATGGATGAAGATAGACTGCGGTCGTTCCGGTGCTTGTCAAAGTGGCTGCAATTTTCTCGGCTATGTTGCCTGACTTGCCGACGCCAACGAGAACGACTTTGCCGCTGCAATTTTTCAGAATCTCTAAGGCTCGCTCCACCTCTTCAGGATGAAGCCTTGCGGCGGTCGTGCGAATCGCTTCCGCCTCCATCAGGAGCAGGTCAACAACCTGTGCGAAATCTTTTTTATCCGACATCAAATAATCAAACCTGATCGGGATTGATTCATAACACCTTCCATCTGCATTGGAGAATACGACGAAGCAACGAATAAAGTTAACAAGGCCGCTATATCATTGAGCGTCTGAGTCGTAGATAAACTATTGAACATACTCGTCGCGGGGAGTTGAAGCTTTGCAGAGGCCGGTTTTGATTATAGAGGACGATGCCGATATAGCGGAGAGCCTGCGCTACAACCTTGAGCGCGACGGATTGCAGACGCGGCTGGCCGCAACAGGCGAGCAAGGCCTGGCCGAAGCATTAAAGGGTCAGCCTGCTCCTTCGCTCATCATACTCGATCTGATGCTGCCCGGAATGAGCGGCACAGATTTGTGCAGACGCCTCAGGCGCGAGCCTGCCACGCGCCGCACGCCAATCATTATGCTGACGGCTAAAGCTTCAGAAGCGGACCGCGTTGCCGGACTGGACCTGGGCGCTGACGATTACATCACAAAACCTTTCTCCGTCAGAGAACTTCTAGCGCGTGTTCGCGCCGTGATGCGCCGCGTGGACGAGAGCACTCAACAGGTTTACGAAGACGATCAATTGACGATTGAATTCGCGGAGATGCAGGTCACGTGCGAAGGATCAAAGATCAGACTCGCCAATAAAGAGTTCAAGCTTCTGGCCGCGCTCGCCAGAAGCCCCGGAAGAGTTCTGACGCGACAGCAGCTACTGGACGAGGTTTGGGGTTACAACTACTACGGCGACGCGCGCACTCTGGACGTTCACATACGAAAGCTGCGCCAGAAGTTGGGGGCGTGCGGCGATTGTATAGAAACCATGATCGGCGTAGGCTATCGCTTCACGGGCTGCGCAACACAAGGCGCGAATGCCCACAAAGATTCCGAACGGTGATTAAGCTTGTCACGACCACTCGCAATTACATTCGCACTCTGCGCCGCAACAGCGACCGTCCTTATAGCCTTTCCTTTGCTGACTCCGCGAGCTTTCTTAGCAATCCTCTTCGCGCTTCTGACGGGCATTGCTCTCGGCCTCATATTTTTTAAGAACAAAATATCAAAGCCATTTCCGCTGCTCGCAGACTTGCATGATACTGAGCATGGCAGCGCGGACGGAGTTTCTATGGCGGAACTGTTCGCAGCCACAATGAGCCAGATGCGCGAGGCCGTCCTGGTGATTGACCAGGAGATGCGCGTTGTAGCCTCGAACCCTTCGGCGCGCTCCGTCTTCATCTATGCCGAAGGCGCGCCGGACGCGCAGCGCCTGACGGAGTTGACGCGCAACCCTTCCATCTACGCAGCCTTCCTAGACGGTCTTCAGGGGAAAGAGCGCGCGGGCGTCAAGGTCGAAGGCTACGGGCAGGACCGGCGCGTATTTGATCTGCGCGTCGTGCCGCTACGCTTTGGCGAGCGCCGCGAGGCTTACGGCGCTATAGGAATCTTCTTCGACATCACGCAACTCGAACGACTAGAAGGCGTGCGACAGGAGTTTCTCTCAAACGTCTCGCACGAGCTTCGCACACCGCTCACGGCCATACTCGCTTTCGTCGAAACGCTCGAAGAGGGAGCCGTTGATGACCCGTTGAACAATCGCCGCTTCCTCTCCATCATTCGCAAGAACGCCGCGCGTATGCACACACTGATTGACGACATTCTGGAGTTGAGCGCGATAGAGGCCGGGAATGTTTCGGTCAATCAGACGCGCGTGCCGCTTCGCGCAATCGCAGCGGATGTGATGACAGACCTCAAAACAAAAGCGGACGCGCGCCATGTCACGCTCAGAAATGAAGTCGGCGAGCAGGTCCGTGTTTTCGCGGACGAGCGCCGTCTCGAACAGATGCTCACGAATCTAGTGGAAAACGCAATCAAGTTTAACCGCGAGGGCGGCGATGTCGTCGTCAGCTACGAGCGCGATAAAGCGGGCGACCTCATACGCGTTGCCGACACGGGCGACGGGATTCCGCCTGAACATTTGAACAGACTCTTCGAGCGCTTCTACAGAGTTGACCGCGCCCGCTCGCGCGAAATGGGCGGCACGGGCCTGGGGCTTGCAATCGTCAAGCACCTTGCGCTCGCGCATAACGGAGAGATAACCGTGAGTTCCAAACTAGGCGAAGGCTCGAAGTTCACAATCAAGCTACCCATCCAAAATGGCGTAGAGTCTTCGCGCTCTGCAAAAGTTGACAAAGAGGCCAGGCAAAATTAGTCTCCCGCAGACCCGGTTAATTACGAATTTTTTTCCGCAGCAAGTTACACATTCATTACACGGAGTTAACATGGATTTAACTTCGGCCACTTAAGCTGTACGGTGTTCTCATATATAGTCTGGAGCTAAAGCCCTATGGGACTCTTAAACTTGCTTCCCAAAGAGGAGCAATACTTCGACCTCTTTTCGCAGATGACCAAGTTCATCTCGGACGCCGCGCGCACGCTCTCCGAGATGCTCAAAGACGGCAACGTAAATAACGACGAGTATTTGAAGCGAATCAAGGCCATAGAGCACGAGTGCGACGACCTGACGCACTCAATCTCTACGCGGCTGAACAAATCCTTCATCACTCCTTTCGACCGCGAGGATATTTACATGCTGTCGGGTGCGCTCGATGACATAGTGGATTTAATAGACGACGCCGCGCGCGCCATGGTGATGTACGACGTGCAGGAGAGCACACCGCACGCGCGCAACTTCGCAAGCGTAATTGAGCGCATGGCTGTGGAACTCGACGATGTCGTCTCAATGCTGTCGAAGCCTTCGGGTTTGACGCAGCGCCTCGTTGAGCTACACAGACTTGAGAACGAGGGCGACGAGATTTATTACAAGGCCATCGCCGAGCTATTCCGCAACGAGAGCGATCCGCTGACCGTAATCAAATGGAAAGATATTTACGAGAAGCTTGAGGCCGCAGTTGACCGCTGCGAAAACGTCGCCAACATCATAGAGAGCGTTATCATCAAGCACACATGAAAAGCAGAATTCAGAATACAGGAGTCAGAATCCAGAAGGGATAAGGCTGAAACCCATCTTTCTTTTCTTCTGACTCCTGTATTCTGAATTCTGTATTCTGCCT
>QHXM01000161.1:2960-5280 GCA_003222945.1 Acidobacteriota bacterium | reverse complement strand
GGCAAACATTGAGATGCGAATCCCTGCGTTTCCACGTTCGTATGAACGTGGCTCAATTGAAGCTACGCCTTTCGATTCTCTTCACGTCTCCGCTGGCGATCGTTTCCACGTTCGTATGAACGTGGCTCAATTGAAGCGCTCAGATAGCTCAGATAGCGAGCGCCGCCTTCGATGGTTTCCACGTTCGTATGAACGTGGCTCAATTGAAGCAATCAGCATGTGCCTTATGGCGAGACGGGCGGGCATTGGCATGTTTCCACGTTCGTATGAACGTGGCTCAATTGAAGCGCTCTGCTGTGCGGACATTCGGACTTGTTGAGCCAGGTTTCCACGTTCGTATGAACGTGGCTCAATTGAAGCCCGTCCTGATAGACGCCATGAAAGGTTTCGATGCCACCGTTTCCACGTTCGTATGAACGTGGCTCAATTGAAGCGCGAATTGGCTAAGAGAAGCGCGCGAATCTAGCGGCGTTTCCACGTTCGTATGAACGTGGCTCAATTGAAGCTCGTGTTTGAGAGGGTAGGCTGAAAGACAATTCTCAACGTTTCCACGTTCGTATGAACGTGGCTCAATTGAAGCTTTACGCACCGCATGAACAACTAACCGTAATCGTCGCGTTTCCACGTTCGTATGAACGTGGCTCAATTGAAGCCCAAGAAATCAGTTCGTATAGCTGGCAGCCCAGTGCGTGTTTCCACGTTCGTATGAACGTGGCTCAATTGAAGCCCCTTGGGAGATAGTAGCATCCACACGGCCACGCGCGGTTTCCACGTTCGTATGAACGTGGCTCAATTGAAGCGCGGGAAAGGCTATGATATTCGCATCGGAGAGACCGCGTTTCCACGTTCGTATGAACGTGGCTCAATTGAAGCAGTCAGATGAGCACGCACGCGGGCGCGTTCTTCGTGTTTCCACGTTCGTATGAACGTGGCTCAATTGAAGCTACATAAGTGTAAAATCCATTTGCAAGTTAGGAATTGTTTCCACGTTCGTATGAACGTGGCTCAATTGAAGCTCAGAGGCTTCCGAGCTTCTAAAGATTTTTCCATCATGTTTCCACGTTCGTATGAACGTGGCTCAATTGAAGCCACAAAGCGCCACCCGCCTAAAGCCTTCCCCAAAGAGTTTCCACGTTCGTATGAACGTGGCTCAATTGAAGCTCACCGCGCGGCAGCGCTTGAAGCTTATGACTTCGAGTTTCCACGTTCGTATGAACGTGGCTCAATTGAAGCAACGCTCGCAGCGTCCGAAAGGGCTATTAGGCAAGCGCGGTTTCCACGTTCGTATGAACGTGGCTCAATTGAAGCGCGTTGCGCAAGCTCCGGTAGGTCAAACATCATTCGAGTTTCCACGTTCGTATGAACGTGGCTCAATTGAAGCCTAGTTTGTGAAACTTATCTTCTATATCCTTCTTTGCTGTTTCCACGTTCGTATGAACGTGGCTCAATTGAAGCCTGTTTGAAGTAATTCAAAACGGCATCAACAAGTGCGGGTTTCCACGTTCGTATGAACGTGGCTCAATTGAAGCTAGGAGGCGGTTGCGCGCTCCAGCCATCCGACAGAAAGTTTCCACGTTCGTATGAACGTGGCTCAATTGAAGCTGGTGAATTGAATAATCACAAACTGAATGCGATCTAAAAGTTTCCACGTTCGTATGAACGTGGCTCAATTGAAGCGATGACTGCATGAGAATGCACTGCGCCGTCGGCAGTGTTTCCACGTTCGTATGAACGTGGCTCAATTGAAGCCACATCGCCTGCGAGGGAAGTCTCTTCGCCTTCCTGGTTTCCACGTTCGTATGAACGTGGCTCAATTGAAGCCTTCTCGGTCAACTGTTCCTGAAGTTCCTGAATCTTGTTTCCACGTTCGTATGAACGTGGCTCAATTGAAGCGAAGGTGCTCGCGGCGAAGGTGCAAAACATGCCCATGGTTTCCACGTTCGTATGAACGTGGCTCAATTGAAGCGATTGAAAGGTGATTAATGGGTGTTGCTATTAGCGGGAGGGATTGAGAGAACGGGCGGCGATGGCTGCTTTAATACTGGCTGTCGGACTGCTCTTGGAGTGGGAGCCGGGGAAGGTTGTTTGATGGCAGGGTATGTTGAAGTATTGTCCGTCAGCCTTGACTTGATCGTTACGTCCACGTCCGGCATTGGCTTTGTCTGGTTCAGGAGGAACAAGGAGAGAATGGCTATGACAGGTACAATGGTAAGAAGCAGAATAAGGACGAGCCCGAGTCGCGTGATACGTAGATAGAATCGTGAGCCGACCTGCTCGTAATAGTAGAGGCTATGCCTTCTTTGCTCACGCGCCATCGTAT
>QHXM01000161.1:0-2886 GCA_003222945.1 Acidobacteriota bacterium | reverse complement strand
TTCTTGACCTGTCAGGAGGTGCCTGATGGGTCAATCGTCACGTCCACGGCCAACACATCTGGCGGAGAAGCTGTTAACAATCCGCGAAGCGTTGCAGCTATCGCAGAACGAGATGATCAGTCGCTTAGGGCTAAACGACGAGCTGACTCAGGCCAGAATCTCGGCCTACGAGCGCGGAGTACGGGAGCCGCCGCTCCTCGTCCTCTTAAAATATGCACGCGTAGGTAATGTTTCGGTCGAGGCTTTAATAGATGATGATCTGAATCTGCCGCAGACATTACCGGCCAGTCCAAAGAGTGAAGGGATCAAAAGAAAGGCCGCCAGCAGAAATACGACTAAATGAAGATCCAATACTTGATTGATCATGACTTGAGGTAGGACACAAGAAGCGGCATGGCGGTCGTAGGGCAAAGGATATAGAGTCACCTGCTTTAGCACGCGAATTTACTCCTCATTGCTTGGACTGCCATTCCTGATTCTGAAATATCATTCCTTGCCCGGAATCAGCCTCGCCTTCAAGCATCATTAGCACTTGCGCGGATTGCGGCTTCAATGGTGCCGATCTCGGCGTCAGTCAGCTCGGCAAACTTCGGACGCTTGGTCTTCGAGAGAGAGCCTCCGTTCTGCAAGATCATCCTCACCAGAAGCGATGCGCGGCGATTCGGCATATCCACGATCTCCAATGTTCTTCGCATCGCTTCGTCGAATACGGAGATGAAACCGAGTTCCTCTTTCAAATCCCTTCTGATGGTTTCCGCCACGCACTCATACAAGTATTCGGCGAAGTCGGTCGCATCCCAGTAGCGGTATAGGTGCGCCGTCTCACTATGCACGGTCATGTGTCCTTTAGCGTCGAGCGAGTAGTCAATGAAGGGAAGGATTGACGAAGAGTACATCCTTAATACTTCGTCATAGCCTGCCATGTTTCTTAGCATCACCGCGGAGACGGGGAAGAGCACGCCCTTCGGCGAGAAGCCGGATCGGGCGAGCACCTGGTGGACAAGGAAGCGATGGATGCGACCATTGCCGTCCTCGAAAGGATGGATGAAGACAAATCCGAAAGAGAGCGCGGCGGCGATGCTCACCGGATCGATGCGCGCACCTTCTAACAACTCTGCGGTCTTCATCCACCCGCCCATCAGGTCTGGCACATCTTCGGGTTTAGGACTGACGTAGTGGACGTGCTCGCGGTAATCGCTCATCGTCTGCCCGACATAGTTCTGCTCATCACGCCAGCCATTGGCTGCATACCTCGGGTCAACAATCGAGTTCTGAAGCTGGATGAAAGACTGCTTATTAGTCGGATCGAAATTAGCGACTTCGTGGAGCGCCGTCACAAATCGTTCGGCACGCCGACTCCCGACCGCTTCGCCCTCGATCTCAAATGATGACTTAGTCTCTTTCGTGTAAAGGTATTGGACGGCGCGGGCGAGGGTCGCCGGGTCAACGCTCTCGACTATCTGTTTCGCTTCTCCTGCAAGTCCCTTAATCATCCATCCGTCCAGCTTCTCCGTCCGACGAATTAAAAAGCAATAGTCTTTGCCACCTAGCAGATTGTCGTTGACGCGCTGCCGTGTCGCCTTCCTGCCAGGACTTGTTATATGCAGCGCAGGATTCAGTAGATCAACGTAGCCGCCCGATGGCACGTCCGGCACGTCCAGGGTTTTATCGGTTAGTAGCTCGTAGAGATACCACGCGCGTCGGGCGAAGATGCCGGTTGGCTCGCTACGAACCCATTCTTCCATATCGGCGCAGTCGAGCGCTTTGAAGGCGGCATGAAGCACACTCAGGTCAATCGGCTCATACCTCAATGCAAACTTGAGATTGCCAATGATCGTGTCCTGCCTGAACCGCTGCGGATAATACTCGGAGATGGTGCTGCCAGAGAGGTTCGTCCGCCTCGCCCCACGCGTCACGAAAGAGCGCACCGCGGGTAAGGGAACTCGTAGGTCCAAAGCTTCGATTAAAGCCGTCAACCCGACCGAGCGGGGGTAGCTGTCTGACGATGACACTTTAGCCGGCATAAGAATCCCTCCTCGCTAAACTGCCACTGCTTCATGACTGGTAGAATTGAGTTTTCTTACCTGCATAGCCCATCCTGCTAAAATTCTTACTGGGGGGTTGAAAATAACACTTTTTGCAGTATCTCGCGAAATTTTCTCACTTTCGATCCGGAAATCTTACTGAGACAGAACTCAGCGAATGTTTTCTTAGCTAAGAGCCGGGAGCATCACCTGAGTAGGTGTCGAAGGATCGCTCATTGTCTGAATTTACCTGATTGCGTCGAGGAGCTTAATGAAGTTGCGTTTGCGTTTGAATTCGACTCGGAGTGCCACAAGGTAATCGTCAAACTCAGTTTCGCGCCCCAGTCGAGCGAACAGCTTGCGAATCTTGGACAATATCTCTATGGCCTGTTCGTAAGCAGCGTTGTTGGTCATCTCCACCAGAGGGGCAACGCGTTCCCTGTAGATGGAGAGCGCGTCTTGCGGGTGCTCCTGCTCGCGCATGGCGGCGAGTTTCATCCACAGTTCGTTTGTGCAGCCGCCCGCCAAAGCCTCCTGCCATGCCTCGTCGTATCGCTTCTCCCATAGAAAGATGCGTACGAGTTCCGAGTAATCGGCCTCCTGCCGTTGCCGGTAAGTTTTCTGACGCCCCTTCTGTTTCTTCTGTCCCGCAATTGACTCTCGTATGTGGGCGAGCGCACGCTCTCGCCACTGCGGCCAAGAGGAGCGCCCGGCTTTGCGCGCATGGGCTTGTAGCTTCTGATAATTTTCGAGACGTGGGGATTCTGTGAACTGCTCCCATGCGAGTCGTAACGCTTCCTCGTGGCGGCCCCGACGGTGATACTCCTCAGCCAGAAACTCACCTAGCCGCCAGTCCTTTTTG
>QHXM01000264.1 GCA_003222945.1 Acidobacteriota bacterium | reverse complement strand
CGACGCATTATGGATTGGGCGTTGACGTGGGCGCTTATTCGGGGCATCGCGCTTTATCACATGGAGGAGAGGTCTCAGGTTTTACTGCCCAGAACATTGTCTTCCCCGAAGATAGAGCGGCTATTGTGGTGCTCACCAATCAAGACGCTGCCGGTGCGTCGAATCTAATCGCCAACGGCATCTCTCCTCTTCTGTTCGCAACAGCAAACGACCCGCTGACCGCGCAGAGGCTTGAACAGGCTCGCAAGATTTTCGACGGACTACAGCAGGGTAGGGTTGACCGCGCGCTTTTCACAGAAGACGCGAACTTTTATTTCAGCGAGCAGGCTTTGAAGGATTTCGCCGCGAGCCTAGCGCCACTCGGAGCGCCGCAGGAGTTCAACCAAGTCGGTCAGGGTCTTCGCGGAGGCATGACGCTGCGCGTTTATCGTGTAAAGTTTGCGCAGAAGACCTTGCGAGTCTGGACATACGAAACGCCGGACGGAAAATTGGAGCAGTATCAAGTGGCCGAGCAGGGCTGAGGAGCTTTGAGCCGCCTGCGCTCCCGGCTTAATGCCCTGCATTTAATCGAAAACTGCTCTAAAAAGCGCGAAATTCGGGCTGAAAACCGAAACACTCTTGTTTGAAGTGGGAAAATTTCGGTTTCAAACAGCAACGTTCTCGTTTCAAGTGAGAAATTTCCTGTTTGAAACCGAAATTTTCCTGTCTGAAACAGGAAATTTGCTGTTTCAAACCTAAACTTTCCTGTTTCAAACAAGAACTTTCTCGCTCAGAACAGGAAAATTTCGGTTTCAAACAGGAAACTTCTCACTTCAAACAGGAACATTCCTGTTTTGAACCCCAAATTTCCTGTTTCAAACAGCAACCATCTCGTTTTATAGCCGTTTGCAATTGAGCGCGAGCTTAGCTGCTGGGAGCGCTAGATTCCCTGCCTGCATTGAGCGCCGCCAGGCGCGAACTATTGAGCGTGCCTTGCACGCTTGCAGGCAGGGATGCCTGCGCTCCCAGCGATAACCTAACGGTCTCTATGAATCGTCGTCCCTCTTCTCGTCACTCGCTGAACCAGAGCTAGAAAGAGCGCGCCAGCAGTCGCAACGGCAGCGCCGATGCTTACTCCACGCTTACCTCTCTTCTTTCTATTGCCGTAAGCTGCGCGAGAAGGTTGAACGTGCGCAGCTTCGCTTACAGGTCTTGGGCTTTCCGCGCGCCGTTCGTCCTTCTTCTCATCGGGAGCTTTTTGACCTTTCTCTTTCGCGTCAGGTGCGCCCGCTTTCGCCGCCGCGTCCTCAATCTCTGAGTTGACCTCGCCGCCGATTAGAATCGCAGCGCCCGTCAGATACAGCCAGAGCATCAGTATGATGACCGCTCCGAGCGAGCCGTAGGTCTTGCTGTAGGAGTTGAAGAAGTTTAAGTAGATGCGAAATGCGAATGAGACCAGAAGCCATAGACCTACGCCTATGGCAGAGCCGGGCGTCACCCAGGTCCATTCCTGATCGTGCAGGTCCGGCGCGAAGAAGTAGATTAGAGCGAAAGCGAAAAGCATGAAGGCAAGCGCAATGGGCAATTGCAAGACCTTCCAGATGTTTGTAAAGACCGCGCCGAAGCCGTAGCTTCCCGCAACATAATCAATGATTCTCTCGCCGTAGAGTACCATCACGAGAGCCATGATAATTAGCATCGAAAGGGCAACGGTCAATCCAACTGCTGTCGCACGTTGTCTCAACCATGAGCGCCTTTCCTTAACGTCGTATGCGACGTTCAAAGCCTGCGTGATCGCTCCCATGCCATTGGAAGCTGCCCAGAGCGCTGCCAAAATTCCGAAGGCTATCTTGCCGCCTCCGCTCGCGGCACTCACTTCGTACATCGTCGAATCCACGAGTTTGAATGCGTCGCCCGGCAACACCTGGCTCAAGTGATTAAAGAGACTGTGGCGCAAGCCCGTGCCCGAACCCATGACGAGACCTATGACTGATGTTAAGAACAGTAGCAGAGGGAAGAGAGCCAGCAGAAAATAGTAGGCCAGTTGCGCCGCGCGCCCGAATATCTCGTCCTCCTGAACTTCACCCCAAACGCGCTTTCCCAAATCCTTCCAACTCAATCCGCCAAATCCCCAAAGCGATGCCATCTCTACTTTCCCTCCTCAATAGACAAGCCCAGATTTTTACAGACCGTTCGGTTTCAAGATCAGATAAGCAACGCACATGCCGAGATTGATTATTAGAATGAACCTCTTTGAAATGTGTATTCCAATTAAAGAATGAGCAGAGGAAGACTCTTCGCGCCTTGTTCGAGATGAGGTTATCCGAGCATTAAAACAATACGGGCGCGAGAGAAAATTTCCGAACAGCTTCTTAAGAATTGACAAGCAGCACAGAGCAGGGCGAGCGGTCCAGAAGGACTGCTATGCGGCGACCGAAGAAAAGTTTCTCGCCGGGGCGCACCTTTACTCCGACGACAATTAGATTATGCCCGCCCCTGCGAACCTGCCGTAGAATTGCGGTCTCCGGCGTGTTGCTGACTTTGACGAGTGCTCTGACGGAGACGCCTTCTCTCTTGCCCAAGCTTTGAACCTCTTTGACCAGAGCGCGACCCGCTACCAGAGGTTCATTTGGACGACGTATTACGTCCATCTCGTCCGACGGAGGCGAGACGTGCAGAACAGTGACGCGAGCCTTGGATGCCTTCGCCAGAGCGACAGCCACTTCCGCTCCGCGACGTGAATAATCCGTTCCTGTCATCGGAACTAGAATGCGCAGCGCTTGCGTGGTCGCTTCCGGCTTCTCGTTTCCTTTGGCAATGGCTAAGGCAGATGCTCCCTTAAACTGCTGAATCAGATCGCCCACGCCCCCCATGTTTTCTTCGCCATTCTCTCTACTGCTCGTCAACACATGGCGAATGCCCAGGAAGAGCATGTCGTAGCCCTTCTGAATTTCGCTCCTGATGCCTTCAGAAAGTTCTGCGACAGACATTCGATTGACGATGAGCGTTGGCGTCTCTGCTGAATCCTCCTGACCGCTTTCAGTCTGACTTCGCGCACCAACTTCAACTGAAGACTTCACAAGCTCGCCAGATTTATCCTTTGGTATCAGCGTCTGTCTTCTTTCTCCCTGACCTAACTCAAGCACAGTCGTCATAATCTTACGCGACCCGGCGAACAGACCTGCGAGCGTTGATGCAAGCTTTCCGTCAAGACTCCCGTCAACAGCAATCAGCAACCTTTCAAGCTTAGGCACGAACTCTTTAGCTTCCGCCGCCTCCCGCTCCAAGCGTTCTTTCTCTTCGCCCGTTGGAGGAATGCGCGAGAGCGCCCATCTGAGAAGCGGCGGCGTGACAAGGGTTGTGGCAATCGCCATCACTACGATGAGCGTGAAGAGGTCCCGGTTAAGAACGCCTAGCGATAGACCGATGGTTGCTACGATAACTTCTGTGGAGCCGCGAGCGTTCATTCCGATTGCGAGCGCCCTGGCCTCTTTCGTTCCCAAGCCTCCGACGCGCCCGCCCAGATAACAACCGACCACTTTGCCGAAACTCGCTATTAAAATAAAGAGCAGCGCGATCTTAATCTGATAAAAACTCTTCAGGACCGTAAGGTCTATCTCGCGCCCCGCGACTGTGAAAAAGACCGGAGCGAAGAAGGCCACGATTAGTCCGCGAAGCTGCTCCTCTATATGTTTGGTGAGTATGGGCGACTGCCCAACGAGAATGCCTACGACGAAAGCGCCAAGTACCGTATGCACCCCTATGTAATCCGTGATGAGCGACATCAGTATCATCAATATTAAAATGGCCGTGATGACAGGCATGTCTATGATGAGGTTATCGTTCGTCCAGCGAATCACATAGGCTACGACGCGGCGTCCCAATGTGAAGCTCACGGCGAGAAACGCTATCGTCCCTAAGAAAGCAAAGCCGACCACCTTAAGATTGACGCTGCCGCCTGAAGCAATGCCGCCGATGATGGCAATGATGATCCACCCTATAGTGTCATCCAGGATTGCAGAGGCTAGAATTATCTGGCCGACGTTTCGGCGCAGGAATCCCACTTCCATTATGACCATCGCAACGATCTTCACAGACGAGATTGAAAGAGCGGTCGCAAGAAATAGCGATGTGACAAGGCGCTGCGACGGATCGGGCAGCATAGAATCTGGAAGAAATTCACCGAGCAGATAACCGCAGGTGAAGGGAAAGATGATGCCCGATAGAGAGGTGAAGAACGCCGTGCGGCGCATACGGCTGACTAACCTCAAGTCCGTCTCCATGCCTGTGAGCAGCAGCAGCATCAAGATTCCAAGTTGAGAGATGGCGTCAATCATCTTCTTCTGCGCCACCACGTCCGGGAATATCATCTTGTAGGCCGCAGGCATCATCAGGCCGAAGACAGAAGGACCGATTATGACGCCCGCTATCAACTGACCCATGACGGCTGGCTGGCCTATGCGCTGCATCAGTTCTCCGAGCAGTCGCCCGAAAAAGAGCATCAGTACGATCTCCATGAGGAAGATCGCAACCATCTGTTCCGAAGACGCGCCGCTTTCCGCTTGTGGGACTGGCGCGCTCGTTAAGACTAGTAGGAGAGTTGGATTAATCATGACGCCCTGATTGAAGAGGTAACTAAAGTTTTTATTAGTTACCTGCTCGATACTCTTAAATTCTGCTCCAAATCCTTCGAGCGATAACGACACCGTGACCGCTCGCTCCATCAGAATTATGCTATATGAAATCTAATGGAAAGATTACAAGGCAAGCAATCGGAATGTCGAGTCTCACCTGTCACTTGTTACCATCCATGTCGTATAATGCTCATATATAAACGTGGGTTATCTGGCTTAGCAATACTTTATTGAATTGACCGAAAAAGTTTAAGAGCATTTTATGAGATTCTTACATCTTGCAGACATACATCTGGGCTGCCGCCGCTACAATCTGGAAGAGCGCACCAAAGATTTCTTTCGCGCTTGGTACGATATCATTGAGAAGCACGCAATCCCGAATCACGTTGACTTCATACTCATCGCCGGAGACTTCTTTGACCGCAGAAACATTGACCCGCAGGCCATGAACCACGCCATCGCAGGGCTTGAGCGATTGAAGGATGCGGGCATCCCCGTCATAGCTATTGAAGGTAATCACGACCAACGCGATGCAGTCTCCGAGCATAGCTGGATGCGCTCGCTTTCCGAATGGGGCTACATCAAACTGCTTGAGCCTACGCGCGATGAGGAAGGTAATCTAGCGCTCGTCGCCTGGGACGAAACGGAGCGCACAGGCTCTTACATTGACGTTGCGGGCGCACGCATCTTCGGCTCGCACTGGTACGGCGCGAGCGCAACAGCCGCGATTCCTATCCTGGCCGATGCGTTGAGGCGCGCTGGCACAGAAGGACGATTCAACATCCTTATGCTTCACACAGATGTTGAAGGACAGACGAATCGCCCTATCCCCGCTGTGCCCGTCGCAAAACTGAAAGAGTTGAAGCAGCTTGTTGACTATCTTGCGCTGGGGCACACTCATAAAAAGTTTGATCTCGACGGCTGGGCTTTCAACCCGGGCGCGCTCGAACCGACTTCGATTGACGAGTACAAGGAGGAGCGCGGCGCGTTTCTGGTAGAGGTGGACGACGCGCACAATATCGCGACCACCTACATCAACGACTACACGCAGCGCCCCTTTCAGCGTCTTTCATTCGACGTTTCGGGCGCTCAAGATGCAGAGGCCGTGCATGACGCCGTGATGCAGATGATCGAGCGCGAAGCTCGCAAGCATACGGAAGCGAGCGATAAACTCGCGCCGATTATTGAAATCACTTTGCGCGGTCAACTGGGTTTCAAAAACTCGCTTCTACTGATTAATCGCCTGCGCGACGAGGCACGCGAGCGGACCGGCGCGCTTCACGTTATGATTCGCAACCAGAGCGTGCCGGTTGAGTACGCCGTCGCAGCAGGAATGGACGCCCAAGCCCCGCGACACGAACGCGAGCGCCGCATCATAGAAGACCTGATAGCGCGCGACAATCGCTATAAGGCACGCGCACACGAAATGGCCGAACTCGTCATAGAAGCAAAACGTCAGGCTCTAGGCAACGAGTCGCCGGACAAAATCCTTGAGCTAATCTCCCAGAAACTCGACGCAACTGAAACAGCGTTGAAACAGGACGAGAACGCGCACGACGAACACGCGCCAACCGCAACGGCTTTGAGCGCAATTGAACGTAATGCAGTAGACAGTAGGCAGTAGGCAGTTGGCAGCAAATACAAAAGCTGCTTTTACTGCCAACTGCTAACTGCCTACTGCCTACTACTTATGAGTGAAGCTTCAGACAAGGTTCGTGGGGTGCGGGAGTTGCCGCTCTTTCCGCTGCCGATTGTGCTTTTCCCCGGTGTGCCGCTGCCGCTTCATATCTTCGAGCCGCGTTACCAGCGAATGCTCACAGATATTCGTGCGCGCGATAGTCTCTTCGGCCTCTCATATTTTGACGCTGGCGAATCTGAAATGGCGCGCCCTGCGGTCGGTCACGTCGGATGCGTAGCAGAGGTGACGGAAGTTCAACCCTTGCCCGAAGGCCGCTCGAACATTCTCTCCATCGGCTTGATTCGCTATCACCTTGAATCTTATGTTGAGAACGATGATCCGTATCTGGTCGGACGAGTCAGCTTCTTTGAAGACGAAGAGGAGGACGTGAGATACCTTGACGAGCGCGCCGAGCAGGTCTCTCAACTTTTCATGCGAATTGCGCGGGCTGTCAGGACCATCAATGACGAACGCGCGAGCCTCCCCGACCTTCCTCCGACCGAGCCTGAGCGACTCTCTTTTCTGGTCGCGGCTGCGATGGAGTTGGATACGGAAGTAAAGCTTGAACTCTTAGAGCTTCGTTCGACTTCGGAGAGATTGAAGCGGCTGCGCGACCTGCTCGCCCGCGCAGTCACGTCTTACGAAGAACGCGCGCGCATTCACACCATAGCCAAACCTAATGGACACGGTGGAAAGAAAATAGAGATCGAATGAGCGCGGTCGAAGAACAGGCGAGCGACGAGCGAATCACGGTGCGCGTGCTCTTCTTCGGAGCGGCGCGCGAGATCGCAGGCCGTGACGAAGTTAATCTGAATCTGCACACGCCTGCGACCGCCGCAAGCGCATTTGAAGAGGTCATGTCCCACTATCCTGAGTTGCGCCGCTTTGGTCGCTCGCTCCTTTTCGCGGTCAATCAAGAGTACGCGCGCGAAGACAAGGAAGTCCGCGCGGGCGATGAACTCGCAGTCTTCCCGCCCGTGTCGGGCGGCGCAGGCGAACCGGAAGCGGAGATGCAAGGTAGCGACGATGCGGAGAAACCTGAAGAAGAAGGACTTGATTTCTTTGAACTCACGACCGGGCCGATTGATGTCGGCTCAGTTGCGCGCCGAGTTGTTCCACCCCGCTGCGGTGCGACCATCACACTCGACGGCTACGTGCGCGAGTGGACTCGTGGGCGGCGAACGCTCTATCTCACTTATGAAGCCTACGCGGAGATGGCTTTGAGCGAGATGCGGCGGCTTGGGCGCGAGGCTCACGCTTCGTTCGAGATAGCTCACATAGGAATCGTCCATCGCACAGGCCGCCTTGAGATTGGCGAGACGAGTGTGGTCATCTCTGTTAGCGCACCGCATCGTCGCGCTGCGTTCGAGGCGTGCGAGTGGGCCATACGCGAATTGAAGCGCACAGTTCCTATCTGGAAGAAAGAGTTTTACGAGGACGGCGAGGTGTGGGTCGAAGGCGAGGGCGCGCGGGGCTGAGTTATTGCTCCGCCCGTAACGTTTGACGTTTCTTGTCTCAAAGGTGTGCGAGCTTTGAGCATAGGTTCAAGATTCTTATCCATCGCGCGTCTTAGTTCTCTTATAGTTCATCTCCCCTTAATTTTCCGTAAACTTCGTTTGAGGTTAAACTTTATGCGCCTGCGAAATTGTTTCATCACGCGAGTTCTATTCGTCGCCGCACTTGCTTCTCTAATTACGAACGTTTCGATCACACGCGCGCAGCAAACATCTCAGAAAAGGTCCGCAAACCAGGACGAAGATGTCTTGCGTATTAAGACGGAGCTTGTGCAGACTGATGTAATGGTCTTTGACAAGCATGGAGGATTCGTAGAGGGCTTGAGACCCGAACAGTTCGAGTTGAGCGTTGATGGCAAGCGCCAGCCTGTAGCTTTCTTCGAGCGCATCCAGTCTGGCAGCGCAAGCGAAGCGGCGCAGTTGGCAGCAGCGCGCGGAGTGCCTGAGCAGAGCGAGCAGTCTAAGCTTGCGTCGGCAGGCGTAACCGTCAAAGGCCGCGTCATCTTCTTCTTCCTGGACGATCTGCACTTGAGCGAAGCGAGTCTCATGCGCGCGCGCAAAGCATTGGCGGACTTCATCGAGAACCAAATGAACCCTGACGACCAGGTGGCCGTCGTCTCCGCGAGCGGGCAGATTGGTTTCCTGCAACAACTGACCGATTACAAGCCTATGCTCCGGGCCGCGGTTGAACGCCTTTCCTACAAGAGAAATCCTGAAACTTACACGGGCAAAGTTCCCATCAGCGAATATCAAGCCAACCAGATTGTGGACCACGGCGACCGTGATCTCTTCGTTTACCTGCTCCTGGCGACCATTAACGAGTATCAAGCGCAAGGTCCGCTGCTACGCGTGGCGGCGAACATGGTCCGCAACCGTGTGCGTCAAATCTCAGCGCAGTCGAAGATCACGACCAACGACTTGCTGGGAGTCTTGGAGAGCTTAATGCAATCCTCTGCACAGTTGCCGGGACGCAAGCTGGTCTTCTTCATCTCAGACGGCTTTATCGCAGACACTCGCGGCGGAAACTCCCTGCCGCTGCTCAAACGTGTGACGGAGATGGCAGCGCGCTCGGGCGTCGTTGTCTATACGATGGACGCGCGCGGGTCTTTCAACGATCCGGCGGTTGACGCAGGCCGCAACGACTTTCCGGATGGCTTATCGACAGGCACACAGGCGCGCGCCCCTTCGCTGGAAGGGGCGGCGACGCAAGAGCCGCTGCACATTCTCGCGGAGGATACGGGCGGGCGAGCAATACTTAATAACAACTCGTTCGCAGATGCTTTCCAGCAGGCCATTAACGAGACTTCTGCTTACTATCTTCTGGCTTGGCGTCCAGACACGGACGACGCGCGTAGCGGGAAATCCAGAATCAAAGTCAGCGTAAAGGACCACCCGGAGCTTCGCGTGCGCCTGCGCCGCAGCTACTACGTTGCACCGCCGCAAGCA
>QHXM01000263.1 GCA_003222945.1 Acidobacteriota bacterium | reverse complement strand
ACAATTCGTTAGATCGCAAGGCAATCTTGCAGGCCGTGCCGCCTGCGCTCCCAGCATCAGCTTGCGCTCCTATTCTCATGCAATCAATTCCCTGTAAACTTTTTGCGTCTCTGCGGCTGGCTCTACGCCAAGCTCTTTCTTCAAAAGTTTTCTTAAAGTCTCGTACTGCTCCTTGACCGCGTGGCGATTGCCCTGCCCTGCGTGCGCGCGCATTATCATGCAGTGAACGTCCTCGCGGTAGGGGTCGTCGCGCAGGATTTGTTGAGCCAGATGAAGCGAGCGCGTCCAGTCCTCCGTCTTCTGCGCGACGGCGGCCAGAGATTCTAACAGGCGCAGGTATTGTTCACGATAATAGGAGCGCTGCTCCTCGACCCAGTCGTCGTAAGTTCCCTGCATGAAGTCGCCGCGATAGAGAGCGATTGCAGCTTCATAAAAGTTTATGCAGCGGTCGAACTCGCGCGTGCGCCGGGCAGTCTCGCCTTCCGATACCAGACGGTCGAACTCTTCCGTGTCAATGTTGTAAGGGAATTCAGGATTCAACTGATAATCGCCGTCGCGGTAGAGCAGGAAATTCTGCTTCAAGGGCTGGTTGCTGTTTAGCGCTTTTCTTATGTGCGAGACCGTCGGATGAAAGTTTTTCTCAACGGCTTCAAAGTCCGACTCGCCCCAGAAGGTATCAATGATTGTATCTTTGGAAGCGCGGCGATGACGGCGCGATGCTATGAAGCAGAGAATGTCGCGCGCACGTTTTGTGGTCCATGCGTCTGCGGCAAGCGGTCTCGTAGGGTCTCGGAAAATCTCAACAGGTCCGAGCATCTTTATAGTCAGGTCCGTCACGGGCTGCGGCGCTTGCGCAGCAGCGTAAACAGGCGCTTGTTGCGCTCGCTCGACACGTCCTGCGCTTGTAGCCAACTGCTCGCGCACGTCCGGCGGCAATAATTCTGCGACTTCTGCTTGAGCGAAGAGACGCGGGTTATCAGCGACCTGGCGCTTGAGCCAGTATTCGTAATCATAACGCGCCGCCAGATCAAGCGCGCGTCCGACGTGCTCAAGCATCTCGCCCTCTTTTTCCTTCTGGAAATCGCATGCGGCGAGAGCGACGGACGCCTGAGCTTCATAATAGTAGAGTCCATGCTCGCGGAAATAATCTAGCGCAGGCTGAAGGTCAGCGCTCGCCGCTTCGTAATCACCTTGAGAGAGCAGCACGCGGGCGCGCGAAAGCTGTGCTGTGCGAACTCCCATCTCATTGCTTGCGGCGGTGCGCGCTTCAATCAAACGATCAAGGGTCGCTCGCGCCGCAGTCAGATTTCCTAATTGAAGGTTGAGAATCGCCTGCTCTTCCAGTAGTTCGCAGCGCGTCAGATCAACTCCGGCCTCGTCGTAAGCACGCGCTGCTCGCTCGTAAAATTCTGCTGCGCGCGTGGCGTCCTCTCGCTCCCGGTACAGGTTGCCGTAGGTCTCGAATGTTTCGGCGCGCGAGAAGGCAAGGTTGAAAAGCTGGCAGCATTCAAGCGCGCCTTCAAGATTCTTCTCGCACTGTTCAATCTCGCCACGATACAAGTAGCAGCGTGCCATGTTCAGGTGCGCCGTAGCTTCCTGCGGCATAGGCGGCAGATTCTTTCCGTCGCGCAGCATCCGACGAAGCCATCGCAAGGCTTCTCCGAAGTCGCCGCGAATCATCGCAGGCAGTCCGAGATTGTGCGCGATAAGGAGCGCGTAGTGCTCGTCGCGCCGCTCTTCCGCAAACTGCAAGGCTTCACGAAACTCTCGCTCGGCTGCGGTCCATTCGCCCGTTGCCGTCAGACAAAGGCCGCGCGTGTTGCCGCATTTGATACGCACGGCGGAGTGTTCATCCGTCAACTCGATTGCGCGGTCAAGATAAGTGAAGGCCGTCGGACAATCACCGCGTCTTCGCGCGAGAGTGGCAAGCGAGTGCAAGGCTTCTGCCTCGCCCTCGCGGTCTTCGCGCTCTTTCAGAAGCGTCACTGCTTTTCTAAAGAGCGACTGAGCAGAATCATACTCGCCGCGCAGACGCGCAACTTCAGCCTGATAAGAGAGTGCACGAGGATGCGCCTCCAACACATCCTTCGGAATGCTTTCGGCGAACGAGGCGAGCGATGAGAGAGCGCCTGATGCTATCCAATCGTTGCCATGCTCCGCTATGACTCCGGCTGCGCGCTCGAAATCTTCTGCTTCGAGCAGGTGGCGCATGGCCTGTTCCCAAGCCTCTTGCTCAAGGAAATAATCAGCGCAGCGCTTGTGCTCTGCCGCTAATCCTGCGCGCCCAAGCTCTGTGCGAAGGCGGCGGCGCAGGAAACTTTTGAAGAGCGGGTGCAAGCGATACTCTTCGCGCGACGCGTCCGATGCGACCGTGATGAAGACGTTGCGCCGGACGAGAGCGGGAAGCACTGTGCGGCAGTTTGCATCCGCGTAGAGTTGGACGCAGACGCCCGTCTCTACACGATCAAGAAGCGAGATGCGCTCTAAGAATTGTTGCACGTCTCCAGGCTCGTCCGCGAAAACTTCCTCTGCGAAGTAGTCGAAGATGTCGCGTTCGGATTGCCGCAGGATTGCTACAAGGTCGGGCGGGCTATCTCCGCGCTCGCCTTCCGCCAGAGCCTGTCGCTGCGCAACCTGTCGAACGAGTTGTAGCGCCGTAATCCAGCCATGCGTGCGTTCACGATATTCAGACAACTGCTCCTGTGTTAGTTCCAGATCGAAGACCTTGCGAAATAGCTCCTGCGTTTCCTCATCAGTAAAGAGTAGCTCGCTGCGGTCAATGATCGTGAGCGATGCTTGCGAGCGAAGGCGCGCGAGCGAGAGCGGCGGAAGGTCGCGCGAGATTATGATGATGTGCAGAACATCAGGCAGATATGCGAGCAGCCTGTCCACGACAGCATGAACAGCCGTCTCCGCGCCCAAGTGATGATAGTCGTCCAGCACAATTATCAATTGCTGCTCGACCTTCTCTAAAACTTCGTTGAGCAGAACGTCAACGGCGCGTTCGGGCTGTCGTGCTAATTCGCCCGCAGATTGCTGCAAGTAGGAGAACATCACGTCGCCGAAGTCTTCCGCGACCTGCTTTATGCCGTGCGTCAGGTAGCCAAGAAAGACGAAAGGGTCTGCGTCCGTATGATCCAGTTGATACCAGACGAACTCGCGCGCGTGTGTTCGCAGGAAATCTGCAACGAGAGTGGTCTTCCCTGAACCTGCTGCTGCTGTGACGAGTGTGACCGGGCGCGCGAGGTTTGCTTGAAGTCTTTCCGTCAGGCGCGGGCGAGAGAGCAGCGCGGGCGCGGGTCGCGGCGGCAGCAGTTTCGTGCGCAGGAAAAATATTGTCTGCGGCAACTGCTCTTTGGCCGAAGGGACGGGCTGCGCTTCGGGGGGTTTTCCGGGACGATGCGGCCTTTGTGCCATCAACTCTGCCTCGCTCGGTCTTTCGGGGTTACCGGAGAGATTATCATAACGCGCGCGGCCTTCTCCACATCTTAAAGAGAATGAGCCGCTGCCCGCCGCCGTTATCGCTGCAAGAGGTTCGTGCGAGGTGGTCCGGTTGTCTGTACGCATCGGGGGCAATGCACTGAAGCCTTTCTTACATAACGTAGCCGTGCCTATGTCGCACGCTGCGCTTTCTGAGTTTCCCGCTTATGGCTGAAAGTTTTTCTCTGGCAGTTGAATTTCCATCTTCGCTCAAAAGCCTTGCCATCTCGTCCAGAGTCGAAGCGCGGCCATGCGTTTGATTCAGAGCGGCGATGGCTTGCGCCTGTGCTAGCCCATAGAGTGCGAAAAGCTTCGCCGCTTCGTGCTTAGTAAAAGCGAGCGACGGTTCTTCAATCACGCATAGAGTCTGCTTGGAGCGCATACGCCAGAGCGGAGCGGGCGGAAGGCTTCGCCCTGTAATCAGCATGTGCGCTTCGGCAGGCAGAAGCGGCAGAAGGCGACGGAAGAAGGGCACGACCCATTCGGCATCGTAGATAAGATGCAGGTCGTCAATGACAATCAGCAGCGGCTCGCCCTTCTGTTCAAGCAGTTCATAGACGAAAGCCTCCGCAAGCATTGGAATGTCGTCGAGCGTTGCCGTTTCGACCATCTGCATGAGAGTCTCCTGGCCGAAAGATGGTCGCCACTCTCTTATGCTCTCAGTCAGATATTTGAAGAAGACGGAAGGCTCTATGTCGGAAGCGTCAACCTTGTACCAAGCAACGCGGCGTCCAGAGCGGTGCGCGAAGTCTGCGGCGAGCATGGTCTTGCCCGTGCCTGCGCGACCGTTGATGATGGTAGAGGTGCAGTTAGCCAGGCTTCCATGAAGCATGTTGAGCAGACGTGTGCGCGAAATGCGAGGCTGCTCAGAGGGCAGCGCGATTTTGTCGAGGATGATTTGCATAACTTTCGGTTTCCGAAATTCCTTCAATGTAGAAGAGGCGATGAGGACAAAACGAAATGATGAACGCAAAATGAAAAGTTCTTCAATTCATCATTCATCATTCCGCGTTCAGCCTTCCGCGTTTATCTTTTCGCTTCCGCTCGTCCCACTTCCTTCAAGTCTTCAACGCGCCAGAAGGTAGGGATGCCGAGCGAGGTGATACGCCCTTCGGCGTCCGCCTCGTAAACGGCAGGCCCCTGGTATTTCCAGGCCAGCGGGTCATAGAGTTTGTAGAAGCCGAAGCGGCCTCCCTTGTGAGCAATAAGTTCCCTTCCATCCGGCAGCGCGTAAACGCCGCAATCGTGAATCTCATTTACTTGCATCTTACGCACCCATCTTTCCAACCTCTGTCTCTTTCCTGGCGCAGAGGGTTTCCGCCTTAACTTATGTAAAAAGAACCAGGGTCTTCCGAAACTTCTTTCGCTTCCGGCCTTCATCGCTCGCCGGAACTGTCAGGAGATTAAAGGATGGGACTTGAGGAATTCTTGAGATGTTGAACAGAGGAAGGCAAAAGGAAAAAGTAAAAGGCAAAAAAGTGCGAAAAACGGCCTATTTCTGCATACTTTTGCCTTTTACCTTTTTCCTTTTGCCTTATTTTTCCGCGCCCAATCCTGTGTTGGCTCGGACAATCAACTCGGCAAACTTAGCCTCTGCTTCCGGCTCTCGCCCCAAAAGAGTTCCGACGAAAGCTCCCAAAAAACCTAGCGGGATGCTGATGATGCCCGGATTCTCTAGCGGGAAGATTGGTGCGCGTTGAATCAGGTGACGCGCCGCTCCCGTCACGCTGGCCGGGTCAACGGTCATAATACTTGGGCTAAGAAGAATCAGGATGATGGAAGACGCAAGCCCCGTCGCAAGACCAATGACAGCGCCCTTCGTATTGAATCTTTTCCAGAAGAGCGAGAGGATTATGACGGGCAGGTTCGCGGACGCTGCGACGGCGAAGGCAAGGCCGACTAGGAATGCTACGTTGATGGATTGGCCTAGCAGTATGGCTAGAAGAATGCTGATGACGCCTACGACGAAAGCAGTGACGCGCGCAACGCGAACCTCTTCGCCCGCTTTGCGCTCCGTGCCTTTGTGAATCACGTTCGTCCAGAAGTCGTGAGCGAAAGATGTTGAAGCGCTGATGGTCAACCCTGCTACGACAGCAAGAATGGTCGCAAACGCAATTGACGAGATGAAAGCGAAGAAGATGTCGCCGCCTAGATTCTGAGCCAGAAGCGGCGCGCTCATGTTCGTGCCGCCGTTCTTTGCAATGAAGTCGCGGCCCACAATGGTCGCTGCGCCAAAGCCAAGAAACGTCGTCATGATGTAGAACACGCCGATTAAAAACATTGCCCACACGACGCTTGCGCGAGCCGTCTTCGCATCCGGCACAGTGTAGAAGCGAACCAATATGTGCGGCAATCCGGCAGTGCCGAAGATCAGCGCCATGCAGAGCGAGATCAGATCAATCACGCCGTAAGGTTTCGTCGGTCCGAAGTAGTATTGGCCGGGTTGTAGAAAGTTCTTAGTCAACTCCGCGCCGGTTTTTGGATCGTGATAAGTCACGTGGCTGATAGCGTCGAAGAAGTTTGCGAAGCTGAAACCGAAATGCGCTAGCACGAGTATGCTCAATAGAAGCGTGCCCGACATTAGCAAGATGGCTTTTATGATCTGCACCCACGTCGTCGCAAGCATTCCGCCGAAGACAACGTAAACGATCATCAGAACGCCAACGACAACGACCGCCATGTTAAAGCCGACGCCGGGAAGCAAGAGGCTAACGAGCGCGCCCGCTCCGACCATCTGCGCGATCATGTAGAAGGTTGAGACCGTGAGCGTGCTCAAACTCGCTATTGAGCGAACGGGTCGCGGGCTTAGACGATATGCTAGAACATCAGCCATCGTGTACTTGCCAGCATTGCGCAGAGGCTCTGCGACGATCAATAGCACAGTGAGGTAAGCTACCAGAAAGCCGACCGAGTACATGAAGCCGTCGTAGCCGTTAAAAGCAATCAAGCCTGCGATGCCAAGAAACGAAGCGGCGCTCATGTAATCGCCAGCAACAGCAAGCCCGTTCTGCCAGCCCGTTATCTGCCGGTTCGCTGCGAAGTAGGCAGCAGCCCCGCGCGAGCGTCGCGCAGCCCAGTAAGTAATAACCAGAGTCACCGCGACGAAGGCCAGAAACATCAGAAGCGAAGTTGACATCTCTTATTTACCTCCTCGCTTTTCTTCCAGGTCGCCCACAATCTTTCGAGCCATCTGGTCGTGCCTGCGAGCAGCGCGCACGTAAAGCAGAGCTACAATCCATGCCATAAGAAATTGTGAGAGCGCGAAAAGATACGCGACGTTTATAGAACCTATGACTTTCCTGTTCATCAAATCAGGCGCGTAGCCTACAAGAACAGGCAGCGCGAAGAAATAGATGAGGAAGAAGACGGTAGCCGGAATGATGAACTTAAGCTTTGCCTGAACGAGCGACTTAAATTCACTGCTCGTCGCAACGCCGCTCCAATTAACCACGTCAGCATCTTCATCCGCCGTGCGTTCGTGCTCGGGCTTCGCTATATCGCGCCCAAGCGGAGAAATATCCGTAGCCGCTCCGACAATCGGGGTCGGGTCGCTTATTCTCTCATCCGGTTGCCTGTCGTCTTCCATTCGTTTCCTCCTGAAGCTGATGTGGTCTTCTTCAGTAGAACTAACCACAGAGAACACAGAGGGCACAGAGGAAAAGGAAATTATGAGTTATGAGTTTTGAGTTTTGAATTGAAAGCTTTTAACTCAAAACTCATAACTCATAACTCATAACTATTATTCTCCCTCTGTGTTCTCTGTGTCCTCTGTGGTTAATTTCTTCCGACACATTTACCTGCTTCCTGCATGATGATCAAGATAATCCAGTAGAACGTTCGACATAACTTTCACGCCTATCACCAGACTGTCTTCATCAAGGTCGAATTCGGGCGTGTGAATCTGCGCCGTGATGCCTTTGGCGCGGTTGCCTACGCCCAGGAAGTAGTAGAAGCCCGGCACGACTCTTTGGAAGTAAGAGAAATCTTCCGCGCCCATCTGCGGCTTGGGTGAGACCATGTTCTTCTCGCCGACTATGCGACGAATCGTCGGCAGCGTCTCTTCCACAAGCGAAGGCTCGTTGTAGGTGACGGCTGCGCCCTCCGAGTAGTTCATCTCATAGCTTGCGCCGTAAGCCTTCGTGATGCCGTCCAGAGTCTCGCGCATCATACTCTGCGCTTTCTTTCGCACGTCCTCGTTCAAAGTTCGGACAGTGCCTTCGAGTTTCACTTCGTCCGCGATGATGTTGAAGCGGTTGCCGCCTTGTATGCTGCCAATGGTGATTACAAGAGGCTCTGTAGTGTCTATGCGACGGCTGCGAATTGTTTGCAAGGCCGTCACACACTCGGCTGCTACGACGATGGCGTCAATTCCATCGTGCGGATACGCGCCGTGAACCTTCTTGCCGTGAATGGTGATGATGAAGTGATCTGAGGAAGCCATCGCCGGACCGGAGTTGTAGGCTATCTGCCCGACTTCAACGACGGGCATGACGTGAAGGCCGAAGATTGCAGAGGGACGAGGGTTTTCAAGTGCGCCCTCTTTAATCATCAAGGGTGCGCCGCCCTCTTCGCCCAGAGGTGGTCCTTCTTCGGCAGGCTGGAAGATGAACTTGATTGTGCCGTGAATCTCGTCGCGCATGTGGCTTAAGATTTCCGCCACACCAAGCTCTATGGTCGTGTGTGCGTCGTGGCCGCAGGCGTGCTTCACATTGGGCACAAGCGATTTGTAGGGCACGTCGTTCACTTCCTGAATCGGCAGTGCGTCCATGTCCGCGCGAACTGCGACGACTGGTCCGGGCTTTGTGCCTTTCAGGAGCGCGGTCACGCCGTAACGGCCAACACCCGTCTTTATATCTTCAAGACCAATCGCACGAAGGCGCTCGGCAACGACGCGCGAAGTTCTCTCCTCACGGTTCGATAGCTCCGGGTGCATGTGAAAGTCCCGGCGCTGCGCTATGAGTTGCGGGCGCAAGCTTTCAGCAGCCTGTGCGATTCGTTGCTCGCGCAGGCTGTTCGCATTATCAGTTATCATTCGCTGCGAGCTTACCGAAGAGAGCAATGCGGCGAGCAGAAGTGCCGCGCAGATTGGAGTAAATATTCTTCTCATCATAAACCTCTGGTGAAATATTCATGCTTTATACGCCGATTGCTTTCGCTCGGCATCACTTGTTTGATTAATCTCGGTGGACTGCTTCCAGACAGGATGGAACTACGGATAGCGAGGTTATGCTTAAGGATGCGGCAAGTCAACACGATGCGAGCACAAATCGGTTGACTCCGCAGGATTGAATTTGTAAAATGCGCTTTCTTGAAATACTTCCCGCCGGGGTGTTATTTCCATTTCCCGAATCTCATAATCCATTAGGTAGAGAATTAACCGGTAAGTAATTAACGAATGTAGAAGAGATTTCACAAGTCAATCTTTTCTTGATGCTTTCAGCGGCCTCTAATTATCGAACGACCTGAAAATATCTGCCGCAGGATTTCAGGCCACTTTTACTCTTACTGTATAGCCCACTAGGAGAATTACAATGCCTCGTCTGAATAACTCACATAGCCCAGCTAGTCGAAAGTTTGCTCTTTTACTGATAATCGCAGTTCTGATGAACTGCCTCGGCCTGACTTCGTTTGCAGCACGCGCGCCGCACGCGCCCGCTCCCACTCCGGCTCAGACCGATAGCGTCAGAGTAATATCACTGACTACGAATGACATTGTCTATAACAAGACGGACAAGACGCTTTACGCTAGCGTGCCGAGTAGCGTTGGACAGGGCGGCAACAGCATCATGCCGATTAATCCGGTTACGGGCGCGCCCGGCACACCTGTATTCATAGGGAGCGAGCCGAATAAGCTGGCGCTTTCTGACGACGGGCAAACGCTCTACGCGGCGCTCGACGGGGCGGATGCTGTACGCCGCTTCGATCTTGCGTCGAAGACACCCGGCCAACAGTTCTCCGTAGGCCAAGACTCATTCTTCGGACTCTATACCGTCAATGATATTGCAGTAGCACCGGGCAACCCTAATCTGGTTGCAATCGCAAGATACTACAGAGGCACTAGCCCGCCTGAAGCTGGAGTTGCGGTCTTTGACAGTGGCGTGCAAGGCACCAAGACCGGGCCGGGACATATTGTCGGCAGTGATTTTCTGGCTTTCTCCGCATCGGCTTCCAAGCTTTACGGCGGCGGTTATTACGGCGGGCTGCGAACGATGACTATTGATAGCAGTGGGGTGACGGATAACGGTTCGACATCTTACTCCGTGGGCGCTCGCATTAAATTTGACAACGGACTCGTCTATAGCTCAACAGGCCAAGTTATCAACCCGGATACGGGAACGCTCCTGGGCACGTTCTCCGGCGTCAGCACTAACGCTTTCGTTCCAGACTCGTCAGTAGGGCGCGCATATTATCTGGTCAGCAGCCAACCAGGCTTTAGTAATGGCACGCTGACCCTCAAGGCTTTCGACATAAACACATTTCTTCCAATCGGCTCGTTGACGATTTCAGGTGTCGTGGGCGACCCGACGACTATGGTGCGTTGGGGCGCGAACGGGTTGGCGTTTCGTACCACAGGCAATCAACTGTTTCTGATTCAAACATCTTTGATTCCCTCATCTGAGCCTATTCCAGACCCTACGCCTACGCCAAGCCCTACGCCTACGCCTTCTCCTACGCCCGTACCTACTTTCGTTAGACAGATTCCCTTAGCGACCAACGATCTGGTTTACAATCAGGCGACCCAAACGCTTTACGCGAGTGTGCCGAGCAGTGGCGGCAGCAGCAGAGGCAATAGCGTCACGCAGATTGACCCTGTTGCTGGCACAACCGGTAGCTCGACTTTTGTGGGGAGCGAGCCGGATAAATTGGCTCTGTCCGATGACGGGCAAACCCTTTACGTCGGGTTGGACGGGGCAGGCGCGGTTCGGCGCTTCGACATTCCATCACAAACAGCCGGGTTGCAATTCGCGCTTGGTAACGACACCTTCAACGGCCCGAATACCCCTGGTGAAATCGCCGTTATGCCCGGTCACCCCGGCACTGTTGGCGTGGCGAGAAATAATGCGGCAATAGCTATCTACGATGATGGAGTTCAAAGAGCACAGACGGCAAGCTCCTCCACTTCTATAAAGTTTGGCTCTGCGACTACGCTCTACACTGGCGCAAGCCCTGTTCAGAAACTTGCGGTCAGTGCCACAGGACTCTCTTTAGTTAGCTCTACGACGAGCGGAAGCGGCGGCTATATACAGTACGACAACGGCCTGATCTACACTTCGGGCGGCGTGGTTGTTGACCCTGAAGCTCAAGTCATTAAGGGAACGTTTTCAGGCGTTGGCTTTGGCGGCCTGGTGGCAGTTGATTCAGCCAACGGTCGTGTCTTCTTCCTCTCATCACCGAGCGGCAGTTGGACACTCCGCTCTTACGACATACAGACATTTCTGCCAATCGCGTCCGTAACCATTCAGGGCATCATCGGTACGCCCACCAGTCTGGTTCGCTGGGGGACTAACGGGTTGGCTTTCCGCACATCCAGCAACCAAGTCTTCCTGGTTCAAACCGCACTGGTTACTTCATCTGGAGTTGTGCCGACGCCTACGCCTACGCCGTCTCCGACCCCGACACCTTCTCCGGCCTACATTCCTACCTTTGTCAGAAAGGTGGACCTGCAAGCTAATGACGTTGTCTTTAACCAGCCGACGCAGATGCTCTACACAAGCGTTGCGAGTACACAGGGCGCGGGCGGCAACAGCATCACTCCGGTTAACCCGCAAACAGGGGCAATCGGTCAATCCGTCTTTATCGGCAGCGAGCCGGGCAAACTCGCGCTCTCTGACGACGGGCGAACTATCTACACTTATCTGGGTGGAGCGAAAGCTATTCGCCGCTACGACCTGCAGACGCAGACTCCGGGTTTACAGTTCAGCCTTCAGGACATACCTAACGACATGAAGGTCGTGCCTGGCAGCCCGCAGTCGCTCGCCATCTCGCGCGGCACTTTTTCCGCGGTCGCCATCTACGATGACGGCGTGCAGCGCCCCAACGCCTCCAACGGTAATGCTTACGGCATCGGTCCAATAGAGTTCGGAACTCAGCCGACTACGCTTTACGGTTACGATAGTTTTTCTAGCGGCTTCGAGCTTGTGAAGTTCACTCTTAATAGCTCCGGCGTAACGGCCAACAGCCTTGTGCGAAATCTAATCACAGGCTTCAGCAACGGCTTGAAGTTCGCCGACGGCAAGTTATATTCGGCGGGCGGGCGCGTTGTTGATCCAGAGGCGCAAAAACTGGTCGGAACTTTCAGGGGGACGCTCGGCACTGTCTTGGCGGTTGATTCTACACTCGGTCGCGCTTTCTTCCTCACAGACGGTTTCAGCGGGTCGGGCATGGTCTTAACGGCCTACGACATTAACACCTTTTTGCCCATAGGGTCTGTAACCATCGCCGCCCCTAGCGTCGGGACACCGACGAGCCTTGTTCGCTGGGGTGAGAACGGGCTGGCGTTTCGCTACTTCATCAATAACGGCCTTTCGAGCACGAGCCAACTCTACATAATCCAAAGTGCCTTAGTCTCCTCGAAGGGAACTATTCCGACAGGGTTACAACTTAACACTGATAAGATCAGTATCTCGGAAGGCAGCGGTCCGGCAACTTTCACAGTCACTCGCACAGGCGACGTCTCAACGACTACCTCCGTTGACTACGCTACGAGCGACGGCACGGCTACAGCCGGAAGCGATTACACGGCGACGAGCGGCACGTTGACTTTCGCGCCGGGAGAGCTAACGAAGACCATCTCCATTCCCATCATTGACGACCGCCTCTATGAAGGTGGCAACGAGACCTTTAACTTTACGCTCAGCAACCCGACGGGCGGCGCGATACTTAGCTCACCGAGCACGGCGGTGGTAACAATTTTCGATAACGACTCCAAGCCGTTTGTGACCATTCCTTCAACCTTGAAAGTAAACGAGGGGAATTCGGGAACGACCAATGCGGTCTTTACCGTCTCGCTTTCAAACCCGACCTTCCAGACCGTAACAGTTGATTACTCGACGAGCGACGGGACAGCTAAGGCGGGGAGCGATTATGTCGCAACCTCCGGCACGCTGACCATTCCGGCGGGCGCTCTTTCGGCAACCGTCAATGTCCCCATTAACGGCGACACTCTGGTTGAGCCTGACGAGACTTTCTTCTTCAAAATAAGTAACGCAACCAACGTGAGCTTCATTTCAAACCCGCAGACAACTGCGACAATCGCTAACGACGATGCGCCGTCGGACCTTTCCGTCTCGCAGACCGCCACGCCCAATCCAGTGCTGGCCGGTAATAACATCACCTACGCTATTACTGTGACAAACAATGGCGCGAGCACGGCTGAGGTCGTAACGTTGACCGATAGTTTACCCGCCGCGACCAGCTTCGTCTCATGTTCGGCTACCGCAGGCGGAGTGTGCGCGGGCACGGATAACAACCGCACCGTCACATTCCAGACTCTAGCTCCGGGCGCGTCCATGAACATAACCTTAGTTGCTAAGGTAAACGACTCGACCACGAACGGCACGGTCATCAGAAACATTGCGACCGTAAACTACTCTTTGACCGACCCAAATCCGGGCAACAATTCTGCCACCGCTGATGTCGTTGCAGGCAAGTCTTTACTGCAATTGAGCGCGGCAAGCTACGAAGTGGATGAGGCGGGCGGGAGCACCGCCATTACCGTAACCCGCACAGGCGACACTTCCGGCGCGGCAACGGTTAACTACGCAACGTCGGACACAGCCGGACTGAACCCTTGTAGCCTTGCAACCGGCGTCGCATCCTCCCGGTGTGATTACGCTACGGTCGTAGGCACGCTCGCATTCGCACCCGGAGAGACCTCTAAAGTCATCTTCATCCCCATCGTTGATGATGCTTATGTCGAAGGCCCTGAGACGTTCACCATCACGTTGAGCAGTCCGGCGGGCGCAGTTATAGCGCAAGGAACAGCCGCCGTGACCATCAAGGATAATGACGCTGTGATGGGCGCTAATCCTATAACCAATGCACAATTCTTCATACGTCAGCAGTACATAGATTTCCTTGGCCGAGAGCCTGACCCTGTAGGCTGGCAAGGCTGGCAGGACATCTTGAATAAGTGCGCGCCCGGCGATACAACCTGCGACCGCATAGCTGTAAGCGCAGGATTCTTTAGAAGTCCAGAGTTTCAGGATCGTGGATATTTTGTCTTCCGCTTCTATCCAGCAGCACTCGGCAGAAACCCAAACTACAACGAATTCATGCCTGACCTGGCTAAAGTCAGTGGATTTTTGAGTGACCAGCAGTTAGAGGCTAACAAAGTAGCTTTTGTCTCTGATTTCATGGCAAGAACTGAATTTCAGACGAAATACGGCTCATTGACTGATTCAGCTTTCCATGATGCGTTAGTGCAGACGGCTGGAATTGATCCGGGCATTGCTTTCCCACAAACGGGCATGACACGAGCACAGTTCTTACGAGCTTTCGTTGAAAGCACAGCCGTCTATCAGAAGTTCTACAATCAATCGTTCGTAGTGATGCAATACTTCGGATACTTGCGTCGTGACCCAGACATTCTCTACTTAAACTGGATAGACACTATGAATAAGAATGGTGGGGATTACCGCACCATGATTAATGGTTTTATGAACTCTTCCGAGTATTTCTTGAGATTCGGACCTTGAGAGGAAGTCGCTTTTAATGATGAAGGATGAACGCGGAATGATGAAGTAAAAACAGAAGCTGTTCAGTTCACCGTTCATCGTTCATCGTTCATCGTTTCGTAGTGTGCCGTCCAAAGTATTCGACGCAATTGATACTTGCGTTGACGGCCTACTTACTTCTCCTCCGACTTCTCATCTTTGAAGAGCATGTGAAAGACGAACCAGAGTCCAGCCCCGGCTGCTATGAAGAAGAAGATGATGGCTAGACCTGGATAGCCGAAGATCGTGAACTTCGTCTCGACCCGCATCAACATCGCAGCGCCGACGATTAAAGCAGCGATGACCAGGCCCATTGTGATTCGGTTTGCTATCTTCTGCATTCCCTCCATCAGCTTGGCTTCGTCTATCGCCTCGACCTTAATCTTCATCTCGTTGTTGGCGACAGCGTCCAGAAACGAGTTGATTCTTCCGGGCAGTTTCTCGATTAGTCCCTTTGCTTCGAGTATTGTGTTGTAGATTGCGCCTGATGAGAGACTCTTCATCACGCGCTCGCGCATTATCTCCGTTGCGTGCTGGCGAATCGAAGCGTTGGGGTTAAACCCCGGATCAAGCGTGTGAACTATCAGGTCAAGATTGAGCAGCGTCTTTGCTATCAGCGTGAATTCGGGCGGAAGACGAAAGCCCGTCTCGCCGGAGATTCGCGTTATCTCAAGCACCACGCGGCCCGCGTCTATGTCTTCGACACGGCTGCCCTGATGTTGTGTGATAAGGTCTGCGACCTGACGACTAAAGCTCTCCTCCTCGAAACTCTCTTTCGGCTCGCCGAGCTTTATAGTTATAGCTGCCGCTTCGTCGCCGCGCCCCTCGCTGATAGCCAGAAGAAGCTGAAGAATATTCTCTTGCGATTGAGGCGTGATGCGTCCGACCATGCCCAGATCAATCAGCGCGATTCGGTTGTCGTCAGTGAGAAAAACATTTCCGGGATGCGGGTCCGCGTGAAAGATTCCGTCAATCAGAATCTGTTTGAGATAGGCGCGGAAGATTTCCTCTGCCAACCCGTAGCCGTCTATGTCCATCAAGGCGAGCGGGCTTAAACTTGTAATCTTCCTGCCGTGTATGTGCTCCATCGTCAAAACGCGCGACGTGCAGTAATCCTCTACAGGCAAAGGAACGATGAGCCTTTTGAACTCACGGAAATTTCTGTTGAAGATTATTAGGTGGCGCACCTCCTGGCGGTAATCAAGTTCGCGCATTAGGCTCTTGCGAAGCTCAGAGAGAATTATTGCGAAGTCGTAGCGCCTGCCCGCCTCAGTGTGATTGTCCAGAAACTCCGCGAGTCCTTGCAGAATCTCTAAATCCTTAACGACGACTTCACGAATGTTCGGGCGCTGAACTTTCACAACGACCTGACGCCCGTCGCGCAACTCGGCTCGATGCACCTGTCCGAGTGATGCTGCCGCCATCGGCTGCGCCTCAAAGTGCGCGAAGGCTTTCGAGATTCGCACTCCAAGCTCCCCTGTCACAATCTCTTCGACCTCTTTGAAAGAGAAAGGCTCTACGTCGTCCTGAAGGCGTGAGAGGGCTTCTAAATACGGAACGGGCAGAAGGTCCGCGCGCGTCGAGAGAAGCTGTGCGAGCTTTATAAACGTCGGCCCCATCTTCTCAAGGTCTTTAGAGAGTTGTTCGGCGTCGGGCGCTGAGGCTGTATTCGTCGGCTTTACGTCATCATCCGTAATTACATCTTCGAGACCGGCCTGCTTCACTAAATCGGACCGCCCGTACTTCGCCAGAAGCCACGCTATGTCGCGGTAGCGCTTCAGGTATTCGGGTTTGAGCGAGATTCCCATTGTTCACCTTTCCAGAATTCTTTCTATAAAAGCAGGGGGATGCAGTGCGCGCTCGATTATAGCGGTTTTAATGAAAAGCAGAATACAGAATTCAGAATTCCGAGAGTCAGAATAAAAGAAAAACAAAATCTGTAGATGTGGTTCGCAGCCCTTTCCCCTTCTGACTCCTGTATTCTGGATTCTGTATTCTGCCTTTCCTTCATCATTTCCCACGTGTCTCTGACGGGGTTATAATAACTCTGCCCCCTTGCGTAAAATGGTCCTGTGAAGTTTGACTCTTCGTCGGACCACTCTGGAAAGCGTGCTGTGACTGATTCCACCCAATCAAAACGAAGCCAAAGGTCTGCCCGACTTAGCCTCTTCATAATGTGTGCGGTGATAGGCGTCATAGCGCTCACGGCTCTATCGCGCTTCACGCCGGATGTGCCGCCTGTCTCTGCGGCTTCGACAAGCGTAGTTATCAGCCAGGTCTATGGCGGGGGCGGAAACAGTGGCTCAACCTACCGGCAGGACTTCATAGAACTATTCAATCGCGGCGCGTCAACTGTCGATGTGACGGGCTGGAGCGTGCAGTACAGTTCGGCTGGCGGGACGACGTGGACTTCAACAACACTCTCCGGCTCTATATTGCCCGGCCATTATTATCTGGTGGCGGAGGCAGTAGGCTCAGGCGGCACGACCGATCTTCCGACGCCGAACGCAGCAGGCAGCATTAGTATGAGCGCGACAGCAGGCAAGGTTGTACTCGTTCGCAACTCAACGACTCTCACTTCATGCACGGACTCCAGCATTGTTGATCTGGTCGGCTACGGCTCAGGCGTCTCATGCTCGGAAGGCACGGCAGCGCCCGCGCCGAGCAACACGACTTCGATAGTGAGAGCCGGGCAGGGCTGCACGGAGACGGACAACAATGCGCAGGATTTTTCAACTGCTTCACCTGCTCCGCGCAACAGCAGTTCGCCCACGACGAGTTGCTCAAACCCGACGCCTACGCCTACGCCTACGCCGACTCCAACTCCAACGCCTACGCCCGTGCCCTGCGGTGTGGAACGCTGGTCCGTTAAGACCGGAACGGATGCGGACGTAAATGCAATCAACCCGCTTGAGACTCCGACCAGCATCGCTGCTATGTGCGGTTTGACGGCTCCTTCGTCGTTGCCTTCAAACAACCGCATCGTGCCGGTTGAAACGACTACGTGGACCGTAACGGCGACGCTGACTAAGTTTAAGAAGGAGGATGATTCCGATTATCACATTGTCATCACGGACCACGATGGCAATACTATGGTCACAGAATCCGCATCGCCGCTCTGCGTGGGAAATGGCAGCCCGCTCGCTTCATCTATCGCACAGGCGCGAAGCCAATTCGACGCGCACCTGACTGCAACGACAAGCTTTCAGACCGTGAGTGTGCCTGTAAGAATCACTGGCGTCGGCTTCTTCGATTTCCTGCACGGGCAGACGGGCGTTGCGCCGAACGGCATAGAGGTTCACCCGATAACGAACATGGTCTTTGACCCAGCGCCTGTGCTTCTGACTGAACCGGGCACGCAGCACGCCATAGCGCTCGATTCAGTAACACTGTTCCGTGATCCTTTTCCAGTAGCCACGACCTCAAACTTCAGTGCGGACCACCGCACGCGCATATCAATATTCGTCGCAGACCTTGAGTTGATGCCTTCCGAAAACTCTTCGGCAATAAGCGTGCAGGCTGAAGACGGGCAGTCGCACGTCTATCCGCTCACGGTCGAGTACGTTGGGAAAATGCCGGACCTGGATTGGATGACGCAGATAGTTGTCAAACTGCCGGACGAAATAACAAACGCCCAGCAGGTCTGGTTGACGGTGCGCCTGCGCGACGTAGTGAGTAACCGTGCCTTCATCAACATCAAACCTTCTGCGCTCGCTTCATCTATTGAAGGCTACATTAGGTCGCTTTTCAACTTCGATCCGACCTACGGACTGAGCTTCGGCGCGAGCAACACGTCAATGCGGTCGCGCAAGCTTGAGTCATTGCTCTTCCAGATGCGCGCCCCTTCCTACATATACAGAAGCTCATTGCTTAGCCGCGCCGCTTTCAATCACTAAGTTATCCTGATATAACAAGCTTCGCGCTAATCAGGTGAAAACTAATCTGGATAACACGATTATTCTTCTGATGGGATTTGCCGGCACTGGCAAATACACTATCGGGCGCACGTTGAGCGATCACACGGGCGCAAAGTTGATTGACAATCATCTGATTAATAATTCCATCTTCACGGCAGTCAACGCAGACGGCGTCACTCCACTTCGCGCAGAAGTCTGGGACAAGGTTAAGCAGATAAGGCGCATAGTCTATGACACGATACGAGAGCTATCGCCTGCGGGCACGAGTTTCATCTTCACCTCAGAGCTTCGACAGAGCAATCCTGCGGACCACGTAGCATTCGCAGAGCTTAAGAAACTTGCCAACGCGCGAGGAAGTCTCTTCGTGCCCATACGCCTTGTTTGCGACGTTGATGAACTGTGCCGCCGCATCGTAAGCCCTGAGCGGCGCGAGCGGCTTAAATCAATTGACCAGGAGCAGGTCCGCAAGAGAGCAACGGAGGATATGGTGTTCGCGCCGCGCCACTCGAACCTTCGCACGATTGACGTAACGGCGCGCTCGCCGCAGAGCACTGTCGCCGCCATCCTCAAAGAGATAAGTTTTATAAGATCGGAAGAGACTAAATCGAACCGAGCTAGGAGCGTGAAACAGAGATAGACGAGCAAGTCATACAGGCATTCACGCCAGATTTTTCTGCACCGAACTTTTCACGCGAGGAGCATCATGCCTTTCAATCAGCAGCCTCCGACTCTTGGCAACCAGTATGAGGATGATCGCTTACTGCGCTCCTTTTTAGCTCGCGTGTTACCGACGGAAGTTCTTCGTGATGTTGAACCGTCTTTGCAGGAGATGGGGCGTTTGTCCGGCGGCGAGCTATACAGTATGCAACTCGCGGACAGGTTGAACGAGCCTGAGCTTACTCAATGGGACGCGTGGGGAAATAGAATTGACCGCATTGAAGTTTCACCTCTGTGGCAGCTTGCAGAGCGAATAGCGGCAGAGCATGGCGTAGTGGCTACAGCCTACGAGCGCAGGCATGGCTCTTTCTCAAGAGTGCATCAGTGCGCGCTGGCCTATCTTTTCACGCCGTCAACGGACATCTACAGTTGCCCGCTTGCGATGACGGACGGCGCGGCGCACACGCTCCTTGCTTCCGGCAATCAATCGCTCATTGACCGCGCCGTGCCTCATCTTACCACTCGAAACCCTGCGGAGTTCTGGACGAGCGGCCAGTGGATGACGGAATTGACTGGAGGCTCTGATGTTGGATTGTCGGAGACTGTTGCGCGACAGGACGCGGAAGGCGTCTGGCGTCTTTACGGCAGGAAGTGGTTTACATCAGCGACGACTTCGCAGATGGCTTTGACGCTTGCGCGACCCGATGGAAATGAAGCGGGCGGGCGCGGGCTTGCTCTTTTTTATTTAGAGATGCGCGATGCAGAGGGACATCTTCGCAACATTCGGATTGATCGTCTCAAAGATAAACTTGGCACGCGCAAAGTTCCTACAGCGGAACTAACTTTAACGGGCACGCCCGCCGAATTAGTCTGCGGCAGAAGCAATGGCGTCAGAAACATCGCGCCCATGCTCAACATCACGCGATTGTGGAACGGCATAAGCGCCGCCGCCCTCATGCGCCGCTCGGTTGCGCTCGCAGTTGATTACGCTCGCAAGCGTGTTGCCTTCGGCTCTCAGCTTATAGAAAAACCTCTTCATGCAGACACGCTCATGAGCCTTCAGTCTGAAACTGAGGCCACATTTCACTTTGCCTTCTACGTTGCCGAGTTGACCGGAAGAAGCGAGATGAAAGAGATTCGTGAAGAAGAGAGTCTGCTGTTGCGATTGCTTACACCCTTAATGAAACTGACTACTGCGAAGCAGGCGGTTGCGGTAGCGAGCGAGGCGATAGAAGCTTTCGGCGGCGCTGGCTATGTTGAAGACACAGGGTTGCCCGTGCTACTGCGCGACGCACAGGTCCTGCCCATCTGGGAAGGCACGACCAATGTGCTCTCGCTGGATGCGCTGCGCGCATTAGGCTCAGACTGTCAGGCTTTCCAAGTATTGAAGAGCGAAGCGAAACGCTCTTTAGAAACGGTGCGCGACCGCCGACTCGCAAATGCCACGCGCGTCGCTCAATCAGCATTAGAGCACGCGGAAAGCTGGCTGGCTCAAGCAAAGAAAAATGGCGCGACCGCTTTAGAAACGGATGCGCGTAGATTCGCAATTACTTTGGGACGCGCATTTGAATTGGTCCTGCTAATCAAACACGCGCAATGGTCGAAAGATAATGAAGATGATGGACGAGCTACGGCTGCGGCAAGGCGCTTTGCCAGTTTGGGGATAGATGCTCTGATCTCTCAAGACATTGATGATGCGCGCCTGCTGCTGAGTGAGCAGTAATTATCAGGTCGTAAAAAAGCCTCTGCCATAGTTCTGAATTTCCAGAACTATGGCAGAGGCTTTTAAGATTACTGCGGGATCGAAGAGAGGCGAGAATCCTCCAGCCAGCAAGTTAAATCTTAGTTGCCCAGAGGAGGCATACCGTCAACCTCAGTTCTGTTAGCCGGGACAGTCAAAGTCGTGTCGCCGTGCATCACGCCGTCTTCAGCAATTGCGAATCTGCGCGTGCCTGTCTGCGATACGCCGCCCGTAGCCGTCGGAACTGCGTCAGCGTAGAACTGTGCTAGAACCGGTGGTGCCGCCGCTTTATCAGCATCCGTCGGCTTAATATCAAAGGTGTAGCCGCTCTTTGTGCCGCTGCCGAGTACGGCGTCAATTAGTTTGTCGCCTTGCAACGCGGCCAAGTTACCGAAGTTGCCGCTGCCGGTGGTCTGCTGATAAGTAGCTTCAGCACTGTGAATGGTGCGAAGACCCGATTGAGCCGCGCCTTCATTGGCAGCACGGCGGGAAGCGAGAAGGTTAGGGATAGCGATGGCGGCTATGATGCCGATGATCGCCACTACGATCAAAAGCTCGATTAGAGAGAAGCCTTGCTGGCCTTTTTTCTGTTGCATGTTTTGTCTATTGCTCCTTAAGGATTGTCACTTACGTGAACTGTTTTTCAATGAGGAATCCGCACGCGGTTACTCCTTTGAGCGGCTTAACAATCGGCGTGCCGTGAAAGGGCGCGAGAGCAAGGAATCAGCAAAAGCGCTCTTTTTTAGTAAAGCGGCAGTGAAAACTGCCACAGACTCTATCGAAGTGCCAAATTATGTGAGCGAGCGAGTGACGTTTTTTGATAAGTCTCAAGAAAGTTTGAGAGCAGTTCTATGACGATTGAATTTAGAACGCGCCGCGATGTCTCTTGAGCACGCTGGCTCGGATCAATTTATCCAGAAGGGGAAACTCGCGGTCAAGATAAGTGTTTCCGTCCTCGAAGACCTTCGCTTGCGCGCCTCCACGCATCCCGCCGCCAGCCGACTCTCCGTAGCCCGCGTAGAGTTTATCCACAACATCCATCCCTTCCACGACCTCGCCTATGGGAGAAAAGCCTTGATCATCAAGGCGTGAGTTGTCAGTGAGATTTATGAAGAGTTGAGTGGTCCGGGCGTTCGGTCCGGTCATAGCGAATGAGATGAGGCCGCGACGATTACTCTGCCGGACCGGATCATCAGAGAAGGTTTGATTTCTCCAGACTGCGGCTATTCCGGGATCGCCCGCAATTCCGAACTGAGCTATGAAGCCTGCGCGCACGCGGAAAAATCGTGAATCGTTGAAAAAGCCCGCGCGCACAAGGTTATAAAACCTGTCCGCGCCGTGAGGCGACCAATCCCTGCGAACCTCTATGACGAAATCGCCCTTGCTGGTTTCGACCTTTACTAGAAAAGTGTCAGGGGCTTTTTGATTCCAGAATTTGTGTTGAGGATTCAACAAGGCTGTGCTTGAGACGGATGATTGAGACAGCACGACGCGTTGTTGAGAAAGCGGGTGGATGGAAAACAATATAAGCGCGGCGAGAAGAAAGCGTGTCGAAGCATTTTCTTTCATGACTTTCGATTTACACATTCAGACAGAACTTAGTTCTTCGATTCATCAAGAAGTTCCGCCAGATATTGCTTCCACAGGGCGGGCAGCGAGTGTGTTCCGTGACCGCGCGTCTTATCGCTTATGGGAATGAGGACGTAGCGGCCACGCCGCACGCGCTTAATCTCTCGTTCCATGATTCCAAGCTCAGGCGGATTGACCTGATCGTCTGCGGAGTTGATGGCCGTGAGCCATGCTTTTATCTTCTCTAACTCAGGCGCAGGATTGTAATCGCGCGAGGCATCGAACTGGTAGAGCATGTCGTTGGCATCAAACTGCTTCCAATAATTCTGAACCAACTGGTCGAAGAACTTGTCCGCCGATTCGCGCGTCGGCGCTTGCTTCTGCCATTGCAACGGGCTGCTCACCATGAAGATTAAAGTGTAGATGGCGGAAGCGAGTCCGTGCGGCTCCTGTTTATATTCACCACCACTCCACTCCGGGTCGCTGCGAATCGAATCAATAACCATGCGGCGCATCATGCGATTTCGCCCCGCGATTTCGACGGGCAGGCTCGCCAGAGGCATCAGCGCGTCCATGAAATCCGCGTGCGTCTCGCCCCAGAGCCACGTCTGCATCCCGCCCATAGAAGTTCCCATCACAAGCCGCAGATGATTCACGCCGAGCTTTTCTGTGAGCAGACGGTAATCGGCCTCGACCATGTCTCGATAGCCGTAATGAGGAAAGCGCGCATGAAGCCCGTCGCTTGGCTTGCTCGATTTTCCATGACCTATGCCGTCTGGAAGGATTATGAAAAACTTGGTCGCATCAAGCAGTTGACCTCGACCGAACAGCACGCCAGCGAAGCGCTCGCTCAAGAACCCGCGTCCGCTCCCGCCAGTTCCGTGCATTATGAGCACAGCATTTCGGACCACGCCATCTTTATCTAGCACGGGCGTTCCGACAGTCGTGTAATGCAGCTTCAACTCAGACAACGTCTCGCCGCTCGTGAAATGAAAATCACGAATAAGAAAATCTCCTTCGACGGGCGCTGGATAATCCGGCGCTGGAGGAGTTTGAGTTGACTGAGCAGAGACCGTGTGACTTAGCGCAGTTAATAA
>QHXM01000262.1 GCA_003222945.1 Acidobacteriota bacterium | reverse complement strand
CATAGCCTATACTCACGCTTCAATGTATGTCATTGCCTGTGCCCACACTTTTATCATATATTGCTCCACACCCAAGCTAATAATTCCATAGATTACTAGACGAAAGGCTAGGACTGTCATCATGCCGGAAAACGTTCCAATCACAGTCGCACATGGCGACGGCATCGGGCCGGAGATCATGCAGGCCGCGCTGCACATTCTGAAAGAGGCTGGCGCGCGTATCGAAATCGAGACCATAGATATAGGCGAGAAAGTTTATCTAGCGGGAAACTCCGCAGGCATTGAGCCAAGCGCGTGGGAGTCTCTACGCCGCACAAAGGTTTTTCTGAAAGCTCCGATTACGACTCCTCAGGGCGGAGGCTTCAAGAGCCTGAACGTGACCGTGCGAAAGACGCTTGGGCTTTACGCGAACGTGCGCCCGTGCGTCTCGTATCACCCGTTCGTTGAGACTAAGCACCCGAACATGGACGTGGTCATCGTGCGCGAGAATGAAGAAGACCTCTACGCTGGCATTGAGCATCGTCAGACGGAGCGGGTCACGCAGTGCTTGAAACTCATCTCGCGCCCAGGCTCTGAAAAGATCGTGCGCTACGCTTTCGAGTATGCGCGGCGCAACAATCGAAAGAAGGTCACGTGCTTTACGAAAGACAACATAATGAAGTTGACCGATGGTCTCTTTCACAAAGTCTTCGACGAGATTGGCGCTGAGTATGAGGGCATAGAGAAGGAGCACTGGATTGTTGACATAGGCGCAGCGAAACTCGCAGACACGCCAACGGCCTTCGATGTAATCGTGATGCCGAATCTTTACGGCGATGTGCTATCGGACGTTGCAGCGCAGATTGCCGGTTCTGTCGGTCTAGCGGGTTCTGCGAACATAGGCGAACACGTTGCAATGTTCGAGGCTATTCACGGCTCTGCGCCACGACGTGCTGGACAGAATTTAGCGAACCCTTCTGGCTTGTTGCTCGGCGCAGTGATGATGCTCGTTCACATAGGACAGGTGGATGTTGCCGAGCGCGTGCACAATGCATGGCTTCGCACAATCGAGGACGGCGTTCACACTTATGATATTTACGATGAGGGTGTGAGCAAACAGAAGGTTGGCACGCGCGAATTTGCGGAAGCTGTCGCCGCGCGTGTCGGGCAAACACCGCAGATGTTGAAGGCCGTGAGCTACAACAAGGGCAGCAACGAAGCTTTCAAGACCGGAGCGGCGGCGGGCGAGCACCCGCGCGCGAAGAAAGACCTCGTTGGTGTTGACGTGTTTTTTGATTGGCGCGAAGGGACAGCGAATCAGTTGGGCGAAAGGCTTGCGCCGCTTGCGGGCGATGATTTGAAGCTTGCGATGATTAGTAACCGCGGCGTTAAGGTCTGGCCGGGCGGACTCTCTGAAACCTTCTGCTCAGATCACTGGCGCTGTCGCTTCATATCGCAAGCGCAGGGCAACATAATCAGCCACGCGCAGATTGTTCAGCTTTTACAGCGCGTCATGGACGCAGGCTTAGACTTTATCAAGACTGAAAACCTCTGCAACTTTGACGGTCAACGCGGCTATTCGCTAGACCAGGGCGAATAGAGATGAGCAAGGAGAAAGATAATGAACAAGGACGAGAGACAGGACGAATCCGTAAACGAAGAGCAGCCAACTCCTGAGTTAAGTCCGTCGGAGAAACTGGAGGACGTTAAGCCTTCAGGCTCTCTCGTTCCGGGCGCTCAGAATCCAGAGAGTAAAGAGATTAAATCGGAAGTCAATCCAAATACGGAATAAGAATTAACCACAGAGACACGGAGGCACAGAGAAGAATTTGAAATCTCAAATCTGCTATCTGAAATTCTTTTCCCTTTGCTTTCTCTGTGTCTCTGTGCCTCTGTGGTTAATCTTTAATTTACAGGTAAATAAAAATGGAAGACAAAGGAAAAGCTGACTCATCAACAAACCCTCTTGTCGCCGTCGTCATGGGCAGCACGTCGGATTGGGAGACGATGCAGCACGCGGACAAGACGTTGAGCGAGTTTGATGTCCCGCACGAGTGTCGTGTGCTTTCGGCTCATCGCACGCCCATGCAGTCTGCTGAGTTTGCAGTGAGCGCAGAAGGGCGCGGGATTGAAGTTATCATTGCAGCGGCGGGCGGCGCAGCGCATCTGGCCGGAGTGCTGGCCGCGCACACGCTTCTTCCCGTTCTTGGCGTTCCAATGGAGAGCAAATCTCTCAAAGGGCTTGACTCGCTTCTCTCAATCGTGCAGATGCCCGCAGGCATTCCCGTCGGCACACTCGCAATAGGTCGCGCTGGCGCAACCAACGCCGCGCTCCTTTCCATCGCCATCCTTGCCAACAGTCGTCCTGAGTTGCGTGAGCGGCTGCGCGAGTTTCGCCGCGAGCAGGAACGAAAAGTCCTCGAAGCAAAGCTGCCATAAAATCAAGGGGAAAGGGTAAAGGTGAAAAGGCGAAGGGAAAAATAAAGAGCCGGTCCTATCTCTTCTCCTTTCCCCTTGTTTAACTCCCAGACTTGTCGCAGAATAAGCAAGCGCGATAATGCTCGTCCCCGTTGACCTGCCTTGACCGACTAGCCGGGCGGAGGCTGTCGGTGCGAGAGTGTTTCACTTCTTCCGCTTTTTTGATAAAACCCAGAGCAGCAATGATCGGCCAGACAGTCTCTCATTACCGTATTCTTGAAAAGCTCGGCGAGGGCGGCATGGGTGTCGTCTATCTGGCAGAAGACACGCATCTTGGCCGTCAGGTCGCCATAAAGTTTCTTTCCGCTTCCACGTCTGACGAACACCATTTCAAAGCTCGCTTCCTGCGCGAAGCACGCGCCGCGTCGCGCCTGAGCCACCCACACATTGCGACCATCTACGATTACGGCGAGGCCGCCGAAGGCTTTCCTTTCATCGTCATGGAACTGGTTAATGGAAAGCCTTTGAGCGACATCTTGCACGAAGATGAGCTAACAATCGCGCGATCCGTTGAGATCATAGAGGACGTGGCCGACGCTCTTTCCGAAGCTCATCGTCACGGCATAGTTCATCGTGATATAAAGCCGTCGAACGTCTTCATCACTGAGCGCGGGGCTGTGAAGGTTCTGGACTTCGGATTGGCTAAGCAGTTATACGAAGAACGCTCGCAGGCGGACCCGGACGCGCGCACACTTCTGGCGACGCACACGCGAAGCGACATAGTCGTAGGCACACCGCTCTATCTGTCGCCCGAACAGGCCATGAGCGCGCCCGTTGATGGCCGCTCGGACCTGTTCGCTCTGGGCGCGCTCCTTTACGAATGCATAACGGGCAGGTCGGCATTTTCCGGCGCAAGCGTTCTGGAAATCGGCGCGCAGGTCATACACGTTGACCCGCCGCCGCCCTCATCCGTTAATCGAGACGTTCCGCCTGAGCTTGATCGAATAACTATGAAGGCTCTGGCTAAAAAGCCAGATGAGCGTTACCAATCGGCTGAGGAGTTGATCAGAGACCTTGACTTGATGCGCGAGGAAGTCACACATGATGCGCTTCGCGTCAGGCGTATAAAGGGCAATTCACATGGCGCGACGATGGGCGGTGATGCGCGCAGCACAAACCGTTCGAGCGCGCTACTGACTATCACAGACTCTTTGCGCCGCCCGCGCGTCTCGCTTGCCTTCGTCATCGCCGCAGTTCTTGTGACGGGCTTTGCGCTTCTTGCTTTTCTTTACCTGTGGCGTCCCGGTCCACACAAAGTCTCGGCGGAAGCTCAAGGCTGGTATGACCGTGGCATGGAGGCCATGCGAAGCGGCGCATATTTTCAGGCGAGCAAGGCTATGTCGAAAGCTGTTGAGATTGATGACAAGTTTGCAATGGCTCACGCTCGGCTCGCCGAAAGCTGGATGGAGATGGGCTACGCCGACAATGCCAAAGACGAGATGCTCAAAGTCTCCGCGCTCATACCGGACCGCTCCGTCCTGCATCAGGAAGATGCTCTCTACCTTGAAGCGATCAATGCTCAGGTCTCAAACGATTTCATGCGAGCAATAAAAGCCTACCAAGAGATTGCCAAACTCGCGCCCGAAAGGCCGCAGGTCTATGTTGATCTGGGGCGCGCGTTTGAGAAGAACGACGAACCCGGTCGCGCCATTGAAAACTATGCGCAGGCCACGAGCCGCGACCCGCAGAACGCGCTCGCTTACCTAAGACTCGGCGTGCTCTACGGTCGGCAGCAGAATATGGCCGGAGCACTCGCAGCCTTCGATAAAGCCAAAGCCATCTACGATCCTTCAAGCAATGTGGAGGGTCGCGCGAGCGTGCTCTACGAGCGCGGGCTTCTCTTCACAGGCGCGCGAAAACTTGCGGAAGCTCGCGCGGATTTGCAGCAGGCTCTGGAGCTAGCGAACGCGAGCGGCAACGACGCGCAAAAAATCGGTACGCTCCTGCAACTGAGCCGCCTCTCTTTCACGGAAGGCGCGCTCGATAAAGCTGAGAGCTACGCGAACGACGCAATCAACTTTGCGCAGCAGCACGGTCTTGATGACCTCATTGCGTTCGGTCTATACAATCTTGGCTATGCCTTCTACATAGAGAGCGATTATGCGGAGGCCGAGAAGTATTACAAGCAGGGGTTGGAGTTCGCCAAGCGCAGCAAGTCGCGTCTGCACGAGGCTATGATTCTACAAAACCTTGGAAGCCTCTACATACAGCAACTCAAAACCGACGAAGGATTGAAATACGCGCAAGCTGCGCTCAACTTCTTTCAGCAGGGACAGTATCGCTCGAACATCTACGTTTGCCTCGTTGTGATAGGGCGCGGGCAAAGGCGCAAAGGCGATTATAAGGCTGCGCTCGATGCTCTTGAGCAGACATTGAAGATGGCAGAGGAGTCTAATTACCCTGCGCAGATCGCCTACTCGCATGGCGAGATAGCGATGGTGCTCGCGGAGCAGGAGCAATACCCTGAAGCTCTTAATCGCTACAACCAGAGTTACGAGATTCACAAGTCTTTGAACGACCGCCGCAACATGGCCTACAGTTTGATGAATCGCGGCAGTGTGCTCTGGCGATTAGGGCACGCGGACGAAGCGCGCGACTCTCTTGCTCAGGCGTTAGAATTGGCTAACCAGCCGGATAATCTGGTCAAGCCTGTGATAGCCGAAGTCCCTTTGCATTACGCTCAGATAGCTTTAAGCGAGCGGCGCTTTCCAGAAGCAAGGCTAAAAAGCCAGCAGGCGATTGAGCTTGCAGGCACGCAGTATCAGGGCGTTGCTATAGAGGCAAAGTACACGCTCGGACTTGCGCAGGCTCTTTCAAATGATGCGCGTGCGGGCGTCAAAAGTTGCGAAGAGGCGGTGGAGATGGCTAAGGGCGCTGGCGACGCGGGGCTTCTTTCCAGAGCGTTGCTTGCGCTCGCCGAAAGTTCTCTTGAGAACACGGACGCTCAGGAAGCATTGACTAATACTCTTCAAGTTCAGCAGAGTTTCAATCGCGCAGGCCAACTGGAATCCGAGTGGCGTGCGTGGGTGATAGCGGCTCGCGCAAGCCGTCTTAAAAAGGACGAGCGCGCGGCCTCTGAGCAAATGACGGAGGCCAGTAACGTCCTTTCACAACTCCGGCAGAGATGGGGCGACGAATACTTCAACAGCTACCTAAGCAGGCCGGACATACAGTTCTCTCGCAAGCAGCTCGGCGAAGCAGTCGTGGTCGCCGGGAAGTAGTTCACACTAATCCCTCAAGAAGGAGATATTGAAATGACACAACAGAACACAGGCGACCCAGAGACCCCTCCTAGCAATAACGCAATAGGCGACCCAGAAACGCCTCCGGCTGCCGTTGACGGCGGTGAGGGAGATGTTAGCGCATACGGTGACCCGGAAACTCCGCCCAGCAAGTCGGGCGACCCGGAGACACCGCCAAGTTCATAACGGAAAAAACAGTAGGCAGTTGGCAGTGAGTTTTAGGTTGTTGAGCGAAGAGTTATCTGTAAAGCATTCGCTTCATCAACCCTTAATTACCGCCAACTGCCTACTGCCTACTATTTTTCCTCCGGTTCGTTTTTGTATAGGGCTAAGCAGCGCGCAAACTTTTGCGCTGCGTCTTCGGATTGATCTTCTTCTGGTAAAGAGCGCAATCGGCGTCGTTCGCTGAATGCTGCGGTGGCAATGTTGGCGAGCCACAGGAATGTGCCGCGCGCACCGAAATGCTCGCGCACGCGCTCTATGATTCGCGGGTAGAGTTTTACGGTGCGGCTCAGGAGTCGCTTTAACGCACTGAAACTCATGCGGTCCTCGAAAAGCTCGCGGCGCACGCGCTCGTCCAGACTATGAAGCGCAGCCATCACCGCGTTGAGCGTTTCATTCACACTCGAAGGCGCGCTCTTTCTGGTCGGGCGAAGAAACTCAGCAAGCCCGGACATCTCAGCCACGCGCGGCGCATTCACATTTATCTCCGACAAGGACGATGCGTCCAAGAGGTCTGCGCGAAGCGCAAGGTCCACCAGATGCGTCATCCGCTGTAGATTGCGAATGCTTGCGCCCATGCGACCTTGCATGAGTGGCACTGACAATCCTGCTGACTCGCCTATTAACATCACTCGATCTTCCGCCACTCGCTTTCGCCCGCGCAAAGTTTGGTGGTGAGAACTCTGCACATGGCCGAAGACAGGTTTTACAACACGCCACTGCGCGCCCGCGCGTTTGTAAAGGGGAAGCTGCTCGAAGTATCGCTCGAAAAGAGCGAGCAAGGATTTATCTGCGGGCGAGTCAACCGCATCGTAAAAGAATAAATAGGTCGAGTATTCGTCGCGCGTGCGGTTTCCCGCGAAGCCTTCCCAGATCAACTGCCGGTGGTCGCGCGCGTCATCCTTGCTTACAAGAATTTCGCTCGCATTGAAATCAACTTGATTCGGCTCCACCCCGCGCACAAGTCCGCGCGAAACCGTTCCGACCGTCGGGCAGACATGTGTAAACGAGTGCCCGTTATTGAACTGACGCGCAATGGGCGAGACTGTCCCCGTAGCATCGACGAATAGCCGCGCGCCAAAGAGACTCCTCTTCTTCGTCTGCACATCTTCAACTTCGACCAGCACGCGCGCCGTCTGCAAGTAACAGCGCACGAAGCGCAGGTTATTTAAGAGCGCCGAGCCTGTCTCGCTTCTTTCAAGTTTCGTGGCGGCAAGCGTGAGCAGCTTCTCTGCATCAACGGCCACATTCAGCACCCCGTCAACCCAGAGCGGCGGAGCTTTCACGCGCGAGCCTGCGTCGTAGAATTTTACGAAACCTGAATTACAACGGTTCGTCACAGCGTCTTCAATCTCGTCTCTGGTAAACAGGCGCGCACGCTCAAACCCGCGCAACTCGTCATCCGAGATATTCCAGTCGCGCTCGCTCTCTCCCACTCTATTCTCATCAAAGACCATCACGCGCCGTTTGTAACAGCTACTCATCACAGCCGCGTGTAGTAAACCGAGTGTGCCGCCCGCGTAAATAATCTCGAACTCGCCTTCGACGACAAGCCCCGCGGGTGGAGCGCCTTTCACAATCGCTTCCTTCGCTTCGCGCGCAACGCCCACGCAATCGCGCCATCGCGCGTCCATCTCCCACACACGATCAAGCCACGCCTCACGATTGGCGAGCGCGCCGAAACTAGCCACCGTCAACGGGTAGCGCTTCTTATATTCAGATAGGTCGGGCGCGCCCTTCGCCCTCTTAAATTTCCTCGAAGCAGCAACCATAAAAATAGAGATACCTCTGCCCCCGTGATTGAGCCACAAGACCCGAACCCGGCGAGGCACTTTCAAAAACCAGAGGAGATGTACGTTTGAACGTGAGTGTAACTGATGCGCCGTGCAGGAGTCCAACGATTAAGGGATGAGGGATGAATGAAAAGAAAGAAGGATTGACCGCTCTGCTTTTACTTCATCCCTCATCCCTTCGTTCATCCTGCTTTTCAGACTCTTCTTCGCGTGAGCAGCCCTATGATTGCGACGAAGATTGTCGCGCCGATGATTGACCAGACTATGGGGAACTTCGTGCCGCCTATGTTGACTGCGAAAAGTTCCGGCAACTGAAACTGGCGCGCGAGCCACATGCCTATCACCGCGCCTATGAAGCCGAGCGCGATTGAGACCAGACAGCCTCCGCGCGAGTAACCGCTGATGGCCTGACCTAGTGAGCCGCACACGCCCGCGACCAGAAGCAGTATCAATACATCAACCCAGTTCATAATCAGCCTCCTCTAAAAAGCAGAATACAGGAATCAGGAATCAGAAGAAAAGAAAAACAGAATCTGTGGATGCGGCCTCAGCCCTTTCCCTTTCTGGATTCTGGGTTCTGACTCCTGCTTTTAATGACACGCCTGCTCGCCCGCCGCGTGATTGGCATCCACTCCGCAATTCCATTCTACAGTCCCGCCGAAATCTGTCGCGTCCGTGTACTCAAACTCTGCTTGATTGCTGTTTGTATCCTTCGTGTCAATCACGTCGCTTCCCAGGTGAACGCGATAGAATTTTGTCTTGGCCTTAATGGTCTCGCGCACGCGCCAAGTTGTGTTGTTGCGCACCACGACGGGCGAGTTCCTGTCCATCCCCATCACGTAATCGGAATCAAACTCGCCTAGCCCCGCGACCTTCAGATGATTTCTGCGGTCATCGTAACTCTGCTCTACGAGAGCGTAGCGCACATGCTCAGCAATCTCTTTCGTCTTCTTCTCAACATCCTCAGCCGAGACGCGCTCAATCACGCGCGCCGCTATGCGTTGCAGAGCCTCGCGCTGCCGTGCATCGGCGCGCTCGTCTATAAAGATGTAACGCCCGCTCTTCAAATCCG
>QHXM01000160.1 GCA_003222945.1 Acidobacteriota bacterium | reverse complement strand
GAAGCAGTTCGCGGCGAAGTGAGAATCTATTTTAGAGAATCGTGAATTGAAGTTCCGTCCGTTTAGAGTTAAAACTAGTGCGAGCTTTCCCGCGCCGTTGACCGAGAAGTCAGGAATCTACGTCGAGCAGCATCAGAATTTACCATTCACCCGTGAGGATGAAAAATGATGTGGAGCCATCTAATTATTAGCATCGCATTGAGGATAGGGTCTATGAATACAATCCAATGGGACATACTACCATTCCTAATCTTGGCAGTCGGTCTCTGTATCGTTATCTTTATCATCACCAAGCGGCTCGGCAAAGGAAATGTGAAGGGGATGCCGACGACCGACGCCGTCGCGCCAACGCAGAATGTGTATCGGCAAAATGAACCGGCAAGCTATGTGAAGCGCTGCCCTACGTGCAAGAGCATTTTCACGGACGAGACTCTTGCCTTCTGCCTTAGCGACGGCTCGACCTTAGAGCGCGTCCCTGACACATTTACTTCAAACGATCCGAAGGCGACTCTGGCTTATCCAGAAGCAAGAGATACCATACCGCCGACAGTGCAATATCGCCCTGATATGTTCCCGAATAAGAAAGATTGAGACAGTCGCTTTACTGTAATGAAGCAAGCCGCCGTGACCTGTTCGATAATTGTCGCTCTAATTACACGGGTAAGACCACAGGAGAATTTATGAAGCTTTTACGTCTGCTCTCGATTGCAGCAATCATGCTCTGTAGTGCCGCATACACGTTCGCTCAACAGCCCGCGTGCGTGCAGAAGCGCGCGCCCGCGTTCAACGGATTCCAGATTGGCATGACCATGATGGATGTTAAAGACAATCTCGAAGACCCTTCCGTCTTTGAAATGAAGCTGGCAGCCGTGAATAAGATCGGCTCGCAGAATTTGGAGATTCTTGGCTCTGAGTTGAAAGAGAAATACTCGGAAGCTGTTGAGAGTGTGAATCTCACCTTCGTTGATAAAAGGCTAGCCGTCATTAAGGTGACTTACAACGGCTCTGATAGCTGGATGGGCGCGCAGGATTTCTTCAAGCAGACCGCCGAGAAGCTTGGCGTGCCCTCGCCCTCATCTTCAAACTCTTCAAGCGGCAGAGGTGGAGAACGTGCGAGAGTTGATTGCACAGGGTTCGCAGTTCTTCTTGCCTACTCGTTCGGCGTCTCGCCTAACGTCACAATCTACGACGCGGCGGCATTGAAACTCGTTGACCAGCGCAGCGAGAAGAATCCAGACGGCAAGGTCAAGACGATTGGCATAAGCCCGAACATACAGAGAGGACCGTCTAATCCGAATCCGAACCAGAACCCGAACCCGATTCCGAACCCAAATCCGCCAGAGTGATTGCGGAATGCGGATAACGGGATTGCACATTTAAGAAAATAAGGGCGTCTTGCTTTTTCAATCCGCCCGTCCGCAATCCCGTTATCCGCATTCTCAGGCTGCTGCCTTATGATTATCGCACTTGGCTCAGACCGCGCAGCGAAGATTATGGCCGTTCGCGCGGCTGTTGCGCGCATCGCAACGGTTGATGCTAGATGGAGTGAGGCGTCTGTCACTGCGCGAGCGGTTGAGACGGATGCGCCTGCGATGCCTTTGACCGATTGGGAATTGATGAAGGGCGCGCGTTCGAGAGCCGAAGCCGTGCGCGCTCAGTTGCAAAAGGAAGGCGGAAGCGCCGAGCTTTACGTTGGTCTTGAAGGCGGCTTTCATTCCGTCAACCTGGACGACGAGTGGCATACGTTCCTGCGCGGTTGGGCTTATGCGACAAACGGCGACGGCGGCTACTTCGGCGCAAGCCCTTCTGTAACAGTTCCCTCTTCGATTGCCGATATGGTGATTGACGGCAAGCGCGAGCTTGGCATTGTGATTGACGAGGTTGCGAATGAGCAGGATGTCAGAAGCCGACAGGGAGCTTGGGGCGTTCTCTCGCGCGATCTTCTGACGCGCTCTATGAGTTTTGAAGCGGCGTTGATTGCGGCCTTCGCGCCCTTTTATAACGCGAAGCTCTACAGATAAAATTCTACGCTACAGAGGCACATAGGATGGACGAACTTATCGCACATGGCAGCGACGACGAGCACATAATACACCTGCGCTCGCACCCGGGCTGGATCGAAGTCATAGCAGGCTCCATGTTCTCAGGCAAATCCGAAGAGTTGATACGACGCCTTCGCCGCGCCAAGATTGCGCGCCAGAGGGTTCAGGTCTTCAAGCCCAAAATTGACGTTCGCTACTCTCACGATCACATAGTCTCTCACTCAGAGATGCGCCACGAATCCACTACAGTCGAGACAGCAGCAGAGCTTCTATCGAAAGTCGAGAAAGAAACGGAAGTCGTTGGCATTGATGAAGGTCAGTTCTTCGATAACGATCTGGTGGATGTAGCAAACAGGCTCGCAGCGCGCGGAGTTCGCGTCATCATCGCGGGTCTGGATCAGGACTACACGGGAAAACCTTTCGAGCCTATGCCTCAGCTATTGGCCGTCGCCGAGTACATCACAAAGACTCACGCCATCTGTGTTCGCTGCGGGCAACCTGCAAACTACTCGCAGCGCACCGTAGAGGTCGAAGGCCAGGTCGTCGTCGGAGCAGGCGAGGCTTATGAGGCGCGCTGCCGACGCTGCTTCGTCCCGCACGCGGACGCGCCGACTTCTTATGTAACTGAAGCTGCGGATTGAGCCGCACCGACAGTTGATTATCTGAAAGCATTGAAGACGAAGATGGAAGACCTTGTTGAAATTTACGTCTCTCTTCCAGATGAAAAGGAAGGGAAGCATACGATATGCGAACCCGTGAAGGCCGAACACCTGCGCGGCAATCTCTATCGTATAGTGAGCGAGAACGCGGACCCTGAAAACGAGCGGTGGGAATTTCAGACCGGAGACAAGGTGCGCTGTAAGCGCTCAAGGTTCGACGACGGCACGATCTTTCTGTGGGCTTATGCCAAAATGGACGACGAAGATCGAATGGTCTATCGCAGCAAGTAGTTAAATCACTCGACTCACCAACTCTTAACCAATTGCCGGTTCTCTTCTGCCTTCTATCTTTCGCGCCTCGCGTGCTATTCTTAATGGACGTTCCCCTTTAACAGTTCTAATAACCGGGCGGCTCATCCTCCTATGCTGCTCTTTGCGAGGAGAGTTTTCTCATGAGTATCTTTGTCTCGAAAGGGATTGTGAAAATTTTGTTCGGAGCAGCGTTCGCGCTCACGCTATTTGGCAGCGCTTGCCAACCTGCTAGCAATACTACGAACACCAGCAACATCACGACGAACGTCAACACGTCCAACACGTCGAATGCGAATATTGCCACGACGACCACATCAAGCTCATTCATAGAAACAAAAGAGCCGGACCAGTACAGCGCGACCATCACGCTGAAATTGGAGGTGACGGGCAATCAGAGCATGACGACTCCGCCGCTCTCTGCGGACTTTGCTAAGAGCGGCTCGAACCAGCGCATCGCTTTCAAGATTGGCAGCGATCAGGTTATCTATCTTGATCGCGCAGATAAGCGCTACATAATCTTGCCGAACCGGAAGCAGTATGCAGAGTTGGACGCTCAGTCAACAGGCTTCGACGTGCCGAAGGTTATGACGCCTGCGCAGATCGTCAATCAAGTTAAGAATGTTCAGGGCTGCACAAACGCTGGCGACGAACAGTTCGGCGGGCGCGCCGCCACAAAGTATAGCTGCGCGGCAGCAACAAAGACGGGCACGCAGGCCGGAGACGTTAAAGCTCAATCATTCGTCTATGTTGACAAAGACACAGGACTGCCGCTCCATTCGGAATCCGTCGTTACATCGTCCGGTAATGTTGGCGGAGAGAGCACCGTCAAGATCGTGACCGAGATGAGCAACATCCAGGCAAGCGTTCCTCCGACAACGTTCGACGAGCCTACGGGCATGAGCAAGATTGATCCCAATCAGGTGCGATCCCAGGTTGATGCGATCCTGAAGGCCGCAGCAATCTTCGCGCAGAACATGATGCAGAACAACGGCAGTAGTAGCAGCGCGCCTTCGCCTTCACCGTCTGCCTCCATGTCGCCGCAGCAGTAGGCCGGAGAGACTGAGAGATGAGAAGACTTCTGTTGATACTTATCAGCGGCCTTGTCGGACTCGTTTTAGGCGTTGCGCTCGTGCTCTTTATCTTGGGCGCGCCGAGGGCGAAGCCTTTGCCGGGCGTTGCGGTCAAAGCTCCTGACGCGGGCGGCGACCCGCCAGGCACTGCCATCATCACGCTCGACGAAAAGTTTTTCGATGTGCTGCTCGCTTCCATCTTCCGCGATCTTGGTCCGCCGTCTATTCCGCTTGAGTTGACGAGTGATGAGCGCGGGACGATGACTGATTCAAATGCGAAGGTGTTGCACGCAGCGATGCAGGATCAATGCCCTGACATCGTCGTGATTACGAACGAAGGCAGCAACGTTAAGACCGGTGTGCGCTTTACCGACGGGAGAATCGTAGCGCCGCTTGCTTTCAACGGCAGCAAGAATATCCTTGGCGGCTGCGTGCGCTTTCAGGGCTGGGCGCAGGCGAGCATTCAACTATCTTTCGATAAAGATAAGCAGACCGTTTATGGACAGGTAAACGTAGAGGGCGTGAATCTTGAGGGAGCGCCCGCTGCCGTCGGCGGCATTGCGACGATGCTAACTCTGCACATCACATACGATTTTACGGGCGTGCGCGGTCAGCAGCCTCCTGGCTAAATCTTTCGATCTATATCAAAAAGAGTCGCCCGGATGTTGTTAAAAAGTCCGGGCGACTCTTTCTCTCATGCCTTGGAGTTAAGAGAATTTATTTGAAGACAAGACCGACGCTGAAGACTACATCGTTGCGCGTGCGGTTGTTTGTCGTCGTCGTCGAGTTGTTTCTCTCAAAGACAGGGTTGTAGTCGCCTGCCAGGCGAACGCCTACGTGATTGCTCATGCCGAAGTCAAGACCTCCGCCTAGCTTCAACGCGAAATCCGTCTCCTTGTCGTTGACGGTAATGCCCGTCGCCGTCCCTGTAATGCTCGAATGGTTGCCGCCTACGAGTGCGTGCAGGTACGGCGAGACCTTCGAGTTCGTGGTCATGAACTTAACGTGCGGACCACCCAAGAAATTAAAATCCCTGAAGTCCGTGTTGACCGCAGTGAAAGGTACGGTTGCGCTCGTTGCGCTTATGTTGAAAGTCTTGCTGCGGAAGTGGCCGTCGAAGTCGCCCTCGATTCCAAGACTCTTGTTGAAGAAGCCTGTAACGGAGGTCTCGAAACCGTAACCCGCAAGACGATTGTCTGAGTTCTGTACGAAGACGCCCGATTGATTAATGCCTGTATCAATGCTGTCAACTGAGAAGCCAGCAAAGAATTCAGGCTTTGACCTGTCGGTTGATTGCGCCAGCGCCATCGAACCGCAGGCCATGATAAGAATTGCCAAAAGCAGTAATTTACGCATAAATGGTCTTCTCCCTCTGTGTTCTTTTTTAATGAAGAGAAAACTTTTGTGAAATTTTCTCTCCCCTTTTAATGGAGGCCGAAATGCGCCTCCTTCTAACTTTCTGGCATGAGGCGCATTTGACTCCGCTCGCTCGCTTCCGGGTTGCCTCAAAAGCCAAGCCGTTCTAAACGCGCCTGATGATTTCAAAGTTCCAAAAAATTACATGGCAAGAGAGATGCCAGCGAGAACTCTAAATTTTTCGGGCCATTGCGTGAGGCTCAAGGTAAGTCCGTGTCTGAAATGTCTGACAGTTGGAGTCTTCGTACTTTTACCGCTAAATACGCGAAAGACGCGAAATAGAAAGGAGCAGTGAATCTTTCCTTTATTCGCGTCTTTCGCGTATTTAGCGGTCTCGCGGTCACACATCGTCTTGCCCGGATTCAGCAAGAGCGCGCTGGCGAGCAAAGTGCTCGACGATCTCTTCGGCAGTCTTGCGTCCGACGAAAGGCGTGAGTTCTGCCACGGAAGCATTTGCCACGCGCTGTATAGAACCTAGATTTCTCAGCAGGCGATTCTTTCTTTTTTCGCCCACGCCCGGAATCGCCGTCAACTCAGAAGTGAAATCTCTTAGCTCCCTGCGCTTTCTGTGATACTGGACCGCCGTGCGATGCGTCTCATCTCGTATCATCTGAATAAGTCTGAGCATGGGCGAGTGCGAATCAAGAAATACAGGCTCGTGCTCGCGCCCTTTCACAAGAAGATGAGAGACCTCGTTGTGCCTGCGCGGAGGTTTCACGACGCCGATCATAGGAATTGCTTCAAGCTCTAGCTCTCGCATAGCAGCCGCAGCAGCATTGAGTTGTGCTTTGCCCCCGTCAATCATCACAAGGTCCGGCAAAGGCTTTCCCTCATCAAGCTGGCGACGATAACGACGAAACACAACCTCGTGCATAGAAGCAGGATCGTTCGCGCCCTCTACGCTTTTAATCTTGAATTTTCGATACTCCGCGCGGTTCATCTTTCCGTTCTCGCAGACGACCAGGCCGCCAACATTCTCCGCGCCCTGTATGTGCGAGATGTCGAAGGATTCAATGCGAGCGGGAAAGCGCGGGAGTTCAAGAACTTCCTGCAACTCTTCAAGCACGCGCTCCATATCAGGCTTCAGGACGCGGAAGCGCTGCTCGAAAGAAAGCTTCGCGTTCTTTTCGACAAGCTCTACTAGCTCACGCTTCTTGCCGCGCTGTGGGTCGAGTATGCGAACACGACGACCGCGCCTTTCCGTCAAAGCTTTTTCCAGAAGCTCACGATCTTCAAAATCAACAGGCACGTGAATCTCCAATGGCACGTAATCGGTAGAGTAATACTGCGTCAGCACGTCGCTCAAAAATGCGGAAGGATTGAAATCATCCTCCGGTAAATCTTCCCAGTAAAATTCACGCCGTCCAACAATCTTCCCCTCGCGCATCGTGAAGAGTTGCAGAGCAAGGCGCGCGCCCTCGCGGTAGTAGCCGAAGATGTCAACATCGCGGTCAGGTGAAGTAGCCATCTTCTGCTGCTCAGCAATCGCAAACACGGTCTTGCGCAGGTCTCTGTATTTCGCCGCCAACTCGTAGCGCATCTCTTCGGATGCCTGCACCATTCTATCTTCGAGCGTGTCGGCAAGCTCCTTGTTCTTTCCTTCCAGCAGCAGACGCACATCGCGCACTGCCTCCTGATATTCCGCAGGAGTGCAAAGCCCCTTCACGCAAGGCCCGAGACAACGCTTGATGTGATACTCAAGACACGGGCGTGGAAGGCGTCCGTCAATCTCTATGTCGCATGTGCGAAGTTGAAACGTGCGGTTGATTAAATCAATGGTCCGCCGCGCTAAACTTGCTGGAAGGAAAGGCCCAAAGTAGAGCGAGCCGTCTCGCTGAATCTTCCGAGTAATCATAACGCGCGGGAACGGCTCGTTTATGGTGAGCTTCAGGTGCGGATACTGCTTGTCGTCCTTGAGAAGAATATTGTAACGAGGTTTGTGAAGCTTAATCAGATTCGATTCAAGAACGAGCGCTTCGACCTCAGTGTCCGTAACGATGAATTCAAGGTCTCGTATGCGGCGCACAAGCTCGCGCGTCTTACGGTCGTGCCCGCGCCCCTGTTGAAAATAGGATCGCACACGATTGCGCAGGTTCTTAGCCTTGCCGACATATATAATCTTCCCAGCCTCGTCCTTGTGCAGATAGACGCCGGGCGAAGTGGGAAGTGTCTGTAGCTTCTC
>QHXM01000261.1 GCA_003222945.1 Acidobacteriota bacterium | reverse complement strand
GCTTCTAATCTTCGCGCAGAGTTCTGCGCTCGCCCCCTTCATCTACTCAATCTTCTAGCCGGGAGCGCAGGCATCCTTGCCTGCATTGAGCGCGTGAGCGCGAACAAAACTGAGCGTGCTTGCACGCTTGCAGGCAAGAATGCCTGCGCCCCCAGCTATACGCAATCACAATTTGCTATAACCTCTGCATTTACTAAGACAAAAGCGCGCTCGCCAGCCTTAAAATCACACCTGATTCCAATGAAATCACGCTTGATTATAAAGCAATCTCTCTTGATTACGTTCCAATCAAGCCTGCTTCCAAAGCAAGCACGCCTGCTTCCGTTGGAAGATCGTCATCTTCCAATGGAAGATTGCCTGCTTCGGTTGGAAGTTGTCTTGCTTCCAATGCAAGCAGGCGTGCTTCCAATGCAAGTTCGTCATCTTCCAACGCAAGCACGGCTGCTTCTAAAGGAAGATTGTCTGCTTACGTTGCAAGCAAACCCGCTTCCATTGGAAGCAGACAAACTTCCAACGCAATCTCAGCCGCTTTCGACACGAATCACGCCCGCCTACAACCAGAGCGCCCGCGCTCCCGGCTTACACAATTCATCCCGCCGTCAATCCAGATTTCCCTCGCAGAGCCTTTGTGAGATTAGCTCTCCGGCCACGCGATGCCCGGCCTCATTCCAGTGTCCGTTTCCTATCTCCTTGCCGAAGCCGTGCAGGAAGACTTTGTTCTGGTCCGCGTAAGCTTGCATGGGCTGTGCTAAATCCAGAAAGGGTATTCCTTCGCGTTCCGCCAGAGCTTGCAGCCTACGGTTTGGATAGAACAGGTCGCTTACGCCAAGCCGTTTCATGAAGTTTTCACGGACCACCTTGTCTGGATAGACCTGTATGTCGGAACTGAAAGCCACCATCATAAACTTCGCGCCCTTCTGTTTGACCTCATCGCGCATCTCTGTGATCAGCCCTTCCGTGACATGCCACGCTTCGTTCCAATCGTTGCTGTCAGGCTCACGATAGACCATGTTCTCAATTCCCATCTCTTGGGAAAGGTCCGCGCTGGTCCGTTGCTGTGGAGGTTGAGCGGCGGCGGATTGTTGAGGGGACGCGTTCGCTGCGCGGCGTTGCGCGCGCCAATTCTGAAGCCAGGTTCGTATAGCGAACTGAGCGTGATGGCAGAGTTGCAGAAAGCGCGAATGATTGTGAAGCCAAATCCAGGTCATGAAGAGAAAGGAATCGTGCCAGCGATACTTTGACGATGTTCTGAACGAATCGTCATAGACTAGCTGACCGTTCTTATAGACGAAGTAAGGAAGCTCGTCCGCTCTTTTGAATGGACGATAGTTATCCGTGATGTCGTTGTAGGTCGTGACCGTCAGCAGCACAATGTCCGGCGAGTAGTCCCAGACTCTTTGACGAAGCGTGAGCAGTTCTTCGGCAGTTCCGTATCCTCCGACTCCGAAGTTAAGCACTTCGACCTTCTTGCCCGCGAACGCAGAGCAGCCTTGTAACTTCTGCTCCATCACGGTCCAGAAGGTCTGCTCCATTGGGACTTGCCTGGCTTCCGCGAATGAATCTCCGAGCACGGCTATGCGGACTGTGTCTGCGGGTTTTGCTTTCGTGTGCTCGCGGTCACGAAAGCCTTCGCTGTTGATCTTGACGTAATTTTTCGTCTCTACCCAGAACCAGCCTTCGACATCGGGAAGCGGCGCGTAGCCGCGATAGTCGTCGGGAGTGTAAAAGATTGGATAAGAGTAGCCTATGATGCGAAGGCCAATTTCAGCGAAGAGGCAGCCGACGAAGATACCGGCGAAGACAAGCAACAACTTTCTCAGGAAGCGCTTTAATTTTTCTCTCTTAGCCATACCGTTCTGGTTACATTCAGCGCAGATGTTAGAGCTTATCTCAAGTGGAACTTGACAGTATGATTTAAGGCAGAATGCACGGCATGTCAATCAAGACGCGGCAGGAGCGAATTCAAATATGCATTCTCGACGGATGCAGGGACAGGTAATCTAACTATTTTGAAACTGAGTTGAGGAAAGGCAGGCTTCGGTGCTGGAGCGAAAACGACCTGGGCTTATGCGTCCGTCAAGGTCAGACGCTCTTTATAGCAAGCTGCTTCGGCTAAAGATTCTATGTGAAGCCAATCGAGCGTCAGCAGCGATTGAGCAAGACAGCGCAAGCTTGAGGGCATATCAACAGGTGCGCAATCCTCTTCTGATTCCGCGAGTGGAGCGTGCCTGGTTAGCAGTTGAAACTCAGCGCCGCAGAAATCACATCTGTCCAGATGCTCTTCGATAAGAAGGCTCTGCTCCGTTGCAAGGTCGTGTGTAGTGTAGGCGAGTAGAATCTGAGATGAAGGGCAGGTGGCTCTCTTGCAAAATGTGATGACGCCTAGAATCATATAGGTAAACCCCTCTTCGTTGTCCGTTAGCTATTCTGGCTGAATCGCTATTAAACTGGTTCGACTCATGCTCGAAGTGCCCATGTTAAAGACGGTGGAAGGGGCAAGTTGAACGCTCTTAATTCTCTGTTCGACCCTGAAGGCCACTTCGCTTGGTCAACGTTAATAAAACGCTAATCCCTCGCCGCTTCCAAAGTTCATTTGGTCGAAAACGCCTTTTTTATCTGCAATATCAATATTTTGGCCTCTTTGTAAAAAGATGTTGCTCAATTGCTGGTTTGCTGATAACATCTTTTCTGTGGTCAGAAGCGCTCGTGCTTCACCACTCTTTCCTGGATGACACGCGCACTGTTTCCCCCTTGCGGTCATCATCAGAGGCGCGGGACTTCCAGTAAAGTCCTTGAAATGAAGCCAGCGGGTTGCCCTTGAGAGCGGCACCTTCCCCAAGCGCGAGTCTCAGGACTCGCAAGTCGCTGCAAAAAGCTACACGTGAGGCTCCTCTATCTGGAGAGATGTCCCGCGTGACCCGTCCGATCCTTTCATCTTCTGGCTCGAAGGCTTTTGCGCCGCTCGTCTAAGACATTCCACACTTGAGAGCCGCCCCGACCGAAGCGTGTGATAGAAGCGAGGCGCGCCGAGCCGAAAATAAACCGTCAATGTTTAGGAGCAACTAAGCCTTTCGGTTTGCCGAATCCAAGCAGGAGAACTCGCTCGTGAGCAAACAACCTGTCTTAAAATCTCTTCATCCTTAACCGCCGAGAGAGTAACGACGCCGTAAGGGGCTTCGGATCGGTGATAACAGTTTCAGAAAAGAGAGATGCCCGTCTAAACCTTGCGCCTTCTGACATAACCATACTACCGTGAAATCAAACAGTGACAACCAATCGAAAGGTTCTACGATGAGCGCCATCAAGGACGGGCCGCGCGTCGCACGCTCACCGCTCGAACGCCAAAATAGAAGCGGGCCGTGGGTTGAAAGCCTACGCTCTTCTGATGTCAGCCGACTCTGGGCAGAACTTCACCGCATAGTCAGCCATCACCCTCTGGTCCGCGCATCCCGCAACGCAGGTCTTCTAGTAGAAGAAGGCTCGCACAACGCCTACACGGATTTGACTCAGGAGCTTTTCGTACAGCTTCTCAGCAAAGCGCGCTTTCAGCACTATCTGGACACGGAGATGTCTGACGCTGAAGTTGAATGCGAGATAGGCCAGATTGAACTCACTAACCTTTTAACTTCGGAACTGCGCAAGCGCCACCCGGAATCCTATCGTCTTGCGCGACGCATCTCCACGCTCATTCAATCGAGCGCAAACTTTCGCCGCTTCGATAGCTCCGGCATAGACGACGAGCCGCATCGTCGCCTCGCGGACCGCGTTTATGGACTGAGCGAATGGCCGGACCACAAATCGCGCCGCGATAGCCATGACCTGGAGCAACGCATACAGATGATCCCTGTGCGTCAGCGCGACACGCGCATGGTGGGCTGCACTGGCGACTCACAGATCGTAATCGGAAACTCCGACCTTGAAGATTTAATCATCTCCGTTTTGGAAGCAGCGGACGCGCCCGTTGACGTTCGCACGCTCCGAAGCTTGGTCATGTCTCGCCTGCCCGTGATGGACATCTACCTGGTTCCTCTCGGCGGAGACGATGGCGAAGAGGGCAATCAGTTTGAGCCTGTGGACGGGCGCGAGAACCCGGAGCAAGGGTTGCTGCGCCGCGAAAGTGAACGCGAGGCCGCCGGGTTCGTTGATGGTTTCCTGAAGAGCCTGCATGACACTGTTCGCGGCAAGGTCAAACAGTACAACCGAATGCTTGGCGTGCTGTGGCATTGTTACCTTAGCCCGGACCACGCCACGCAGTTGGAAGTCGCAGCTATCTTAGGCGTCTCCGATTCGCTCGTATCCGATTATCGCCGCCGCATAGAACAGGCGCTGCGCGCTCTCTCCTTCTCGGAGATTGAAGAAGCGCGCCGCTTCGAGGTCGCTCTTCGCGAGCGCGTGCGTGCTCTGGTATTGGTCGGCGATGAAGAGAGCGTCACGGTCTAAGAACTGCGAAAATTTGACGAGCGCTCATTGACGACAAGAATATTTATGTTCGATGCTGCCTTGCTGGTAGCCTAAGTTTAGGCGCAAACGTGCGCCTAAACTTCTTTTAGCCCTGCGGCGCGCGTTTTCAAAGAGGCGCGGATTGTCGGCAGATGAGATACAATCGTCAGTGGTCAGGCGAATTCTTCTGCCTGTTTGATCCGCTTGCTCTAACCGGGACGCGTCCGACGCATGTCATTCAAGTCTGAAAACTTTGTTGACGAGATGGTGACTCACCCGCGCCGTGCGCGCCTGTGGTCCGAGAATGAGGGCGAAGCGGAGTGGCCTAAGAAGAGAGCAACGAAGCTGAACGAGACAGATCAAGCTTTTGAAACGGGTCCATCCGTTAATCTCAATGCGCCTGCCTACGCAGAGCGAAAGATAGGCTCGACATCGGTTAAGAGTTGGCCGGAATTGAGGCGCGCACACGCCGTCAGCTTCGTCGGCCTGCTGCTCTTTACAGCCGTCACCTACTTTCGTCCTTATGAACTGATTCCGGCGCTCGCCGGGTTCAACACGATGGCCTTCTGGCTGGCCGTCGCTACGCTAGCCGTCTTCATCCCTACGCAATTTGCCGCAGAGGGCACTGTGACCGTGCGCCCGCGCGAAGTCAATCTGGCGCTCCTGCTTCTGCTTGCGGGCTTGCTCTCCACCCCTCGCGCGCTTGAGCCTGCGACCGCCTGGGCAAGCTTCGTTGACTTCGCCAAAGTCGTCACGATGTTTATAGTGATGGTCAATGTGGTCCGCACCGAGATGCGCTGGCGCGCGATGATCTGGTTGTCTCTCCTGGTCAGTCTGGTTTTAAGCGTCAGCGCCGTTAACGAGTATCTCATGGGCCACTTCGATGCCAGGGGCGAACGCATTGCGGGCTTCCTCGGTAGAGGATTATTTGAGAATCCCAACGACCTTGCGCTCTATCTTGTGACTATGATTCCGCTAGCGCTCGGCCTACTGTTTGTCGCGCGCAGTTACTCAAAAAAATTGTTCTACGGCCTATGCGCTTTATTAATGGTAGCCGGAACGGTCGTCACGCTTTCGCGCGGTGGTTTCCTCGGCCTTGCTTGCGCCTCGTTTGTGTTGGCCTGGAAGATCGGACGCCGCAATCGCCTGGCAACTGTCATCCTCTTTCTGCTGGTCATCGTCATCTTCTTCATTTTTGTTCCGCCTGAGTTGACCGGTCGGCTGCTATCGAGCGTCGGAAGTAATGCGGAGTCTTCTGCTGTGGCGCGGCAGAATCTTCTCTGGAGATCAATCTTCGTGACGCTCACACACCCCGTGCTCGGCGTCGGGATGGGCAATTTTCACATCTTCTCAATTCATGAGCAGGTGACTCATAACGCCTACACGCAAGTGAGTTCCGAGATGGGCATCCCTGCGATGATAATTTACGTTCTCTTCATCCTGTTCGCGCTCAAGCGCCTTCGCGGGATAGAGAGTGAGACTTACGAAGCGCGCTCACAGGTGCGGGTCTTTTACCTGTCGGTCGCGTTGCAGGCGAGTCTGGTCGGATACATGGTGAGCAGCTTCTTCGCTTCGGTCGCTTATCTATGGAACATCTACTTTCTGATAGGCTACGCCCTCTGCCTGCATCGTCTTTACGAAGCGAAAGGTCGTGAACTCTTCGGGCGCGCGAGCGTGAGAAAGCCCTTTGACATACTCGCTGAATCAAACGAGTCAGACGATTCGCTCGCCGCTCCTTTAACAGAAAACTTGGCGCGTTACGAACGGTAGTTAAGATGAGATTTGAAGTCGTCATGCAGGTCTGTTTCTGGTCGGGCGCATTGCTGCTCTTCTACACCTATGTCGGCTATCCGCTTCTGCTGGCGATTGTCGGTCGCTTTCGCTCGCGCCCCATTCGCCGCGCCGAAATGAAGCCCACGGTTACTGTAATCATCACAGCCTATAACGAGGAACGCGACATCAGGACTAAGCTCGAAAACACGCTCGCGCTCGATTATCCTTCGGACCGACTTGAGATCATCGTCGCATCCGATTGCTCTACGGATCGCACGGATGAGATTGTCCGCGAGTTCGCGTTGCGCGGCGTGCGCCTCTATCGCCAACGGGAGCGTTTGGGAAAGACCGCTGCACAGAACGCTGCTGTCAAAGAAGCGCAGGGCGAAGTGATTCTCTTCTCCGACGCGACGACGCTCTACAATCGTGATGTGCTTCGTGCGCTTCTACCAAACTTTGCAGATGAGACTGTCGGCTGTGTAGCCGGACGCCTTGTTTACGTTGACCCGACTGACTCCGGCATCGGACAGGGAGCGCGCTCTTACTGGAGTTACGAGACCTTTCTAAAGGAGCGCGAGAGCCAGATACGCTCTCTCATCGGTGCGTCGGGCTGCCTTTACGCCGTGCGCCGCTCGGCATACGTGCCAATGTATCCGGAAGCGTGCAGCGATTTTCTGATTGCGACGAAGATGGTCGAGCAGGGCTTTCGCGCAGTCTTCGAGCCTTCGGCTGTCTGCACGGAAGAGACGAACAGGCGCGCGGATAAAGAATTGCGTATGCGTGTGCGCGTCATCACGCAGACCTTCACGGACCTATGGCGTCATCGTCACATGATGAACCCCTTGCGCAGCGGCTTCTACGCCGTCGAGTTAATCTCTCATAAAGTGATGCGCTATATGGTGCCGCTATTTCTTCTCTTACTTCTAGCGTCTTCCATAGCGCTCGCGCCGTATTCTCTTTTTTACGCGCTCGCCGCCTTTGGACAAATAGGTTTCTACGCGGCGGCGGCTCTCTCTTGGCTGATGGAGCGCAGGGGCGTGCGCAACCGTCTGCTGGCGCTTCCGCAATATTTCGTGCTCGCAAATCTGGCATCCGTCATAGCGTTCTACAAATTCCTCAGCGGCGAACGCTACGCGCGCTGGGAACCGATTCGTGAATCCGCGGGCGTCGCTCAAACTCCTGCTTCAACTTTGAGTGTGACAACGGATGGAGGGAATCGTTGAGAGAGAAACCCGACACAGCGGTGGAAAATATTCACCCCGCCACATCTCCTTCGATCAGCGTCATTATTCCCGCCTACAACGCGGCGCAATGCATCGGCGAGACGCTGGAGTCCGTCTTCGCGCAGACCTGCAAGGATTTTGAGATCATAGTCGTCAACGACGGCTCGCCCGACACTCAGGAGCTTGAACGCGCGCTCGCGCCATATATGGAGCGCATACGCTATCTCAAACAAGAGAATAGCGGACCAGCGGGTGCGCGCAACACCGCGATACTTCAATCTAGCGCGCCATTCGTTGCGTTTGTGGATTCAGACGACCTGTGGCTGCCCCGTTATCTGGCCGAGCAGATGAGAGCGTTCAACGAGAACCCGCAGCTTGATCTAGTCTATTGCGATGCCTTGCTCTTTGGAGATTCGCCGCTCGACGGGCGCAGCTTTATGCAACAGAACCCTTCTGCGGGAGAAGCCACTTTTGAAAATCTTCTCACAGAGCAGTGCACTATCATCACCTCGTGCACGGTCGCGCGCCGCGCGTCTTTAATCGCCGCAGGACTCTTCGACGAAAATTTCTATCACTCGGAGGATTTCGATCTCTGGCTACGCCTGGCCTTCGGTGGTGGACGAATCGGCTATCAAACACAGGTACTCGCCAAGCACCGCATACACGATGCTAGTTTGGGTTCAGATGTAAGGCGCTTGATTGAGGGCGAGCTTAAAGTGCACAAGAAGCTTATGAACACCTTGCCGCTCTCTTCCAGCCAAATTGAGATGGTTGAGCGTCAGGTGAAACTGAGACAAGCAGAATTGGATTTGGAGAACGGCAAGCAGCAGTTCCTGGCACGCGACTATGGTGAGGCGGCTAAATCTTTAGAGCGCGCAAACGATTTCTACAGAAGCCGCAAGCTGCGCTTTGCCCACTTTATCTTGCGCACCGCTCCGGGCGCGCTCAGACACATGTACGGAGTCTGGCATTGGATTTTGAAGCGAAGACTTAAGAGTTCATCCGTTCGCAGCAAAAAGATGAACGATAAGCAGAAGGAAGTGTCGGGTCGAAAGCCGTGTGTGGAATTACAGGATTCATAGATCAAAGGCCAACTCTTGAGCCTCAGTTACGCGCAGCCGTGCTCGATCAGATGTGTCGCGTGATAGAGCATCGCGGCCCGGACGATCAAGGCACGACGTTGACGGACGCGGCGGCGCTAGGCATGAGACGCCTCGCCATCATAGATTTGGCCGGAGGCCACCAGCCCATCTCCGGTGAGGATGGTTCTATAACGGTCGTCTTCAACGGCGAAATCTATAACTATCGTGAATTGCAGCGAGACTTGGAAGCGCGCGGGCATTGCTTCAGCACTCATTCCGATACTGAATCAATCGTGCACGCCTACGAAGAGTATGGTCCGGCGTGCGTCCCTCTCTTTCGCGGAATGTTCGCCCTGGCCGTCTGGGATGAAAGGGAGCGAAAACTATTTCTGGCGCGCGACCGCGCAGGCAAAAAGCCTCTCTACTACACGCTGACAGAGCGCGGCACGCTCGTCTTCGGCTCTGAACTCAAATCGCTACTCGAACATCCAGATGTCGAGCGCGAGATTAATATGGAAGCACTGGACGCTTACCTCACGCTCGGTTACGTTCCCGACCCGCTCAGCATCTTTCAAGATATTTACAAGCTCCCGCCCGGACATCATCTTACTTTCTCGGGCGGCGCATTGAAGGTCGAAAGCTACTGGGATTTTCCTTACGAGCAGACAGAGAGCTTGAGCGAGGAGGAACGAAGACAGCTTCAACGAACTAAAATATGCGCGCATAGCCGCTAGGCGATACTCGACCGATCACCATGAGTTCATCGTGACACCGGAGATTTGCGATGTCGTTGATGAGCTTGCATGGCATTTCGATGAGCCGTTCGCTGACTCTTCGGCCATCCCGACCTACGTTGTATCGAAGCTTGCGCGCCAGTACGTCACGGTTGCGCTTTCAGGCGATGGCGGCGATGAACTCTTTGCTGGTTACACGCGCTACATGACGGACCAAAAGCGCAGCCGCTTCGCGCATCTACCGAACACGCTGCGGCGCAAGGTGATGCAGCCTCTCGGCAGACACTTGCCGCACGGCGCTTGGGGTCGCAACTATCTCTACAACATCTCGCTTGATCCGCTCGATAGATACCTTGACAGCGTTTCAGTCTTCACTAGCCTCAATCGTCGCCTGCTCTACACGGAAGACTTTCGTCGCAAACTTGAGAGCGAAGATGGATGCGCCCTGCGCTTTCAAGAACTGGCCTCTCGCGCCTCGACAGGTGAACCGCTGGATGCGCTGCTTTACGTTGACAGCAAGACCTACCTGCCCGGTGATATTTTGACGAAGGTGGACAGGATGAGCATGGCTGTCTCACTGGAGGCGCGCGCGCCCCTGCTCGATCATAAGGTCATAGAGTACGCCGCGCGCATCCCTGCGAGTTTGAAGATGCGCGGGACTGAAGCCAAGTATATCTTCAAACGCGCCGTGAGCGATTTAGTGCCCGCAGAAATCTTGAACCGCCCGAAGCAGGGCTTTGGCGTTCCCATACAGCAATGGATCAACAAACAGTTGCGCGTCCGCATACGAGAGACGTTGAGCGAAGCACGCACGCGCGAGCGCGGGATTATAGAGCCGCGCTACGTTCGCCTTCTATTGGACGAACACGAGCGAGGCCGACGCGACCATTCAACTCAACTCTGGGCGCTCTTTATGCTTGAACTATGGCAACGCACTTTTGTGGATAACGCCGGGGCGAAGCGTCATGCGCAGCCAGCAGCAATTGATCTGGTCCCGTCGGTCACGTAAAGGAGTTCGCGCCACTTAGATTTTTCGGGCGTAAGATAACCGCTCATCTCTAGTTTGCCGAAAGTACCTTATGAGCTTCGCTGATCAAAGTTTAACTAGCAAACTCAAGCACTCGTTGCCCTGGCTCGCTCGTTATCCGTTCTGGCGAGCGCGTTCCGCTTTGCGCAGCTTCAAAGAGAGCGGCGACACGCGCCACTTAATCTTAATCATCGCCAACCACTTCGAGCCGAGTTGGAATGAGAGCGGAGAACTGTTTGACCTATCAACGCAGCTTTCCAGACTGGACCGCTGGTGCGAAAAGGCGCGGAAGATTGGAGAGGCCGTGCGCGATGCGGACGGCACTCCTTTTCGTCACACAAACTTTTATCCGGCGGAGCAATATCATCAGAAGCTTTTAGCGAAGATGGCCGAGCTTCAAGCGGAAGGCTTAGGCGAGGTCGAGGTTCATCTTCATCACGGGGTCGAGCGCCCGGACGATGCAGCAAACACGCGGCGCGTGCTCACGGAGTTCCGTGACCTGCTGGCCGAAGAGCATCAATGTCTTTCGCGTGAAAACAATGGAACAGGCGAGCCGCGCTATGCTTTCGTTCATGGCAACTGGGCTTTGGCAAACTCTTCCGACGGTCTTTACTGCGGCGTGGATTCCGAGATGCGAATTCTAGCGGAGACTGGCTGCTACGCAGACTTTACGCTTCCATCCGCGCCGGACCGTTCGCAGGTCTCGCGCATCAACGCTATTTACGAATGCGGGCGCGACATGGACCGGGCACGCCCGCACGCTTCCGGTCAAAGCCTTCGCGTAGGCCGCGCTCCAACTACACCTGTTATCTTCACCGGACCACTCGTTTTTGACTGGAGCCGCCGTCGTCACGGGCTTCCTTTCCCGCGAATTGACACGAGCGCGCTCACGGCTAACTATCCCTTAACAGTCAAACGAATGCGGCGATGGGCGCGTGCGCGAATACACGTAGAGGGAAGACCTGAATGGGTCTTCGTCAAGCTCTACTGCCACGGCTTCTTCGATTTCGATCAGGACGCTCTCATAGGCGAGACCATGCGGCAAGGTTTGGAAGAGACGATTGAATACGGCGAGCGCACGGGCGAGTTCAAGCTGCACTTTGCAAGCGCGCGTGAAGCTTTCAATATCGCTGTGGCCGCGCTTGACGGGAAACAGGGCGAGCCCGGACTCTTTCGTGATTATCGCTTGCACCCGATAATGGCCGACACGATGGCTTGCGCGACGGGCACTAGAGGTTAAAGTAGAGAATTGAAACCGTGCGTCCTACATCTAGTTGATAGTTTCCATCAGGGCGGCACTGAGCGGCAGGCTCTGCAATTGGTCCGTCTGCTACATGAGGCGGGAGAGTACCGCGTGCGGATGGCATGTCTGAGCGGTGAGGGAGCGTTGCGCTATGAAGCAGAGCGTTTGGAGTTGGGCGAGATACCGGGATTTCCATTGAAGAGTTTTTATGACGCTAATGCCGTAAAGCAACTGCGTCGTCTCGTCCACTTCATTCGCGCAGAAGAGATTGAATTGATTCACACGCACGATTTCTACACGAACATCTTCGGCATGACGGCTGCCAAACTGGCACGCACGCGCCACGAAAAATCGTCACCGTTTATAACGGACTGGATACGGCGCGCATAAGGCTGCGCGACGGCACAAACAGAGACGAACTTCTCAGTTTCTTTAATCTCCCGCGCGGTCGCCGCTTCGTAGCAATCGTCGCCAACATGCGGCACACGGTCAAAGACCATCCGACCTTCCTGCGCGCGGCGGAGCGAGTTCTGGCGAGTGTGCCAGATGCTGCATTCGTTCTGGCCGGAGAAGGCGAGTTGACGGATTCTCTTCGCGCGTATGCAGCGCAGCACAATCTCGCAGACAGCACCTTCTTTATAGGCAGGTGCGAGCGCGTTGCAGAGTTGCTGGCCTTGTCGGAAGTCTGCGTCTTGAGTTCGCTGGCAGAAGGTTTTTCAAATTCTATTCTCGAATACATGGCCGCAGGCCGCGCCGTAGTCTCAACAGATGTCGGCGGCGCGCGTGAGGCAATCGTTGACGGCGAGACAGGTTATCTAGTGGCTGCCGGAGATGACTTGGCTATGGCCGCGCGCATCATCTCTTTGCTGGAAGAGCCGGATGTGGCGCGCTCTATGGGCGAGCGTGGAAGGCTTCGAGTTGAGCAGAAATTCTCCTGCGCAGCACAGCAGACGCGCACACTGCGTCTATACGAGCAACTGCTCGCACGACGACCCGTGGCTGCGCTCTCCGAGCGAGTCGAGACTTTGCGCGGAATCGAAAGCTGATGAGCGTTTGTTTAGAGAAGGACAAGAGCGATGGGAAGAGAGCACACGAATAATCAAGGACACGCGCCGGGAGAAATTTCCGCGCCAGTCCGTGTCCTCATCGTCGCTCCCTCTTTTGACATCTTAGGCGGTCAATCTGTTCAGGCCGCGCGCCTTCTTCAGGGCTTGAGACAAGAGCCTTCATTGGAGGTTTCGTTTCTGCCCGTGAATCCGCGCCTGCCTGAGCCGTTCAGGTGGTTGCAGCGAATCAAGTATGTGCGAACCGTTGTCACCTCTCTGCTCTATTTTGCAAAGCTTCTCGCGCGCGTTCGCAAGTACGATGTCATACACGTCTTCTCTGCCTCGTACCTTTCATTCGTAATCGCGCCGACACCTGCCATGCTCGTCGCGCGTCTATACGGCAAAAAAATCCTGCTCAACTATCACAGCGGCCAAGCCGAAGATCATCTGCGCCGCTGGCGGCGAACTGCGATTCCGACGATGCGGCTGGCCGACGCAATCATCGTCCAATCGGACTATCTGGTGGAGGTCTTCGCTCGATTCGGGCTACAGGCGGAAGCGGTCTTCAATCACATAGAGACTTCCGGCTTCGCTTTCCGCGAGCGCAAGCCCTTAAAGCCTCTCTTTCTATCGAATCGCAATCTGGAGCCGCACTACGGCGTCGCAACTGTGCTGCGCGCTTTCGCTGTCATACAGAAACACCTGCCCGAAGCGCGTTTGATGGTCGTGGGCGAAGGAAGTCTTCGCGCCGAACTCGAAAGACTTTCGTGCCGATTAGGATTGCGACACACGCAGTTCATGGGTCAGGTCGCGCCGGAACGTATGCCTGCGCTTTACGACGCGGCGGACATCTTTCTAAATGGCTCGGAGGTGGACAACATGCCGCTCTCCATTCTCGAATCATTTGCTGCCGGTGTGGTGGTCGTGACGACAAATGTCGGCGGCATTCCCTACATCGTGACGAATGAGAAGACGGGACTGCTTGTCAATAAGCAGGACCACGAGGCTATGGCCGCTTGCGCCATTCGTCTGTTGAATGATGAATCGCTCTCTCAAAGACTCACGACGGCTGCGCGCGAAGAGTGTCATAAGTATGAGTGGCGAGCCGTGAAGGACAAATGGCTCAAGATTTATTTCGGACTGTTGCGCGCCGAGAGCGATGTTATCGGAGGCGAGCGTCTTGTTGATGGTGCGACCTGTAGCGAGCGTTGATGAATAGACTGAGACAGATTTTAAGGTCGGTGAAAGGGCGCAAGGCAGATGAAATCCGCGTGCGCGGTTCTCAATTGCTGGCCGCTAATTTGGAGCGGCGCGGCTTGGCTAGGCACGCGCGCGTTCCTGTTGATAAAGCATTCTTCAAGCTGCTCGATCAAACAAAAATAGAGGGGCATAGACTTTCAGCCGAAAGCCTGCTTGAGCATTTTCGTAATCGAAGGAGTCCAAACTTCTTCGCAGCTTTTGATAACCCGGAGGAGACTTCAGAGGAGTTGCGTCGTCGCTGGCCGCAAGCGGAAAACGCTCTTATAGAGAAGGCGGAGCGCATTCTGGAAGGAAGGTTTGATCTTCTTGGCTGGCGCGATCTCAACTTCGGCCAGCCCGTAGATTGGCATCTTGAGCCTGTCGCCAAAAAACGCGCGCCGCTTCTGCATTGGAGTCGTCTTGATTATCTGAACCCCAGCGCGGTCGGCGACCACAAGATCGTATGGGAGTTGAATCGTCAACAGTATTTCACAACGCTGGGGCGCGCCTACTGGTTGACGAATGATGAGCGATACGCGCAAGCTTTTGTAGCTCACATCAATGAGTGGATGGACCGAAATCCGACGAAGCTAGGGATAAACTGGGCTAGCAGTTTGGAAATAGCCTTTCGCTCAATCTCGTGGTTGTGGGCGCTCTATTTCTTCCGTCGCTCGCCGCATCTCACACCGGAGATTTTCTTACGCATTTTGAAGTTCCTCTATCTTCAGGCGCGCCATGTTGAGACATACCTTTCAACCTACTTTAGCCCGAACACGCATTTGACGGGCGAAGCACTCGCTCTCTTCTATGTGGGAACAATTTGGCCGGAAATCGGAGCGGCGGCGCGCTGGCGTGTGACTGGAAAAAATATTCTGATGGCGCAATTGGACCGCCACGTTAAATCCGATGGCGTCTATTTCGAGCAGTCCACCTACTATCACCGTTACACTACGGATTTCTACACGCATCTTCTAATCCTTATGGAGAAGGGCGGCGAACGTGTGCCGGATAATCTGCGAGAGAAGTTGACGGCGCTTCTGGATCATTTGATGTACATCAAGCGACCGGACGGCACGACGCCTTACTTCGGCGATGATGATGGAGGCCGCCTCTTGATGATGGACGAGCGCGCTGTCAACGACTTTCGCGCTCCGCTCTCGACGGGCGCTGCTCTCTTCGCTCGTTCGGATTACAAGTATGTCGCAGAAGAGGCAGCGGAAGAGACGTTGTGGCTGTTGGGCGCAGAAGCTTTACACTCTTTCGACCGGCTCGCGGCGCAAAAGCCAGTTGGCGGCTCACGCGCTTTCCCAGATGGCGGCTATTACGTCATGCGCGATGGGTGGACGCGCGAGTCTAACTATTTAATGATTGATTGTGGACCGCACGGCACGCTCAACTGCGGGCACGCGCATTCGGACGCGCTCTCGTTCGAGTTGGCGGCTCGCGGGCGCACTCTGCTCGTTGACCCCGGCACTTACACCTACACGGCTTCAGCAGAATGGCGCGACCTGTTCCGCTCCTCTGCTTCGCACAATACGCTCACGGTTGACGGTGAATCATCATCCGTGCCAGCCGGACCGTTTACGTGGAGAGAGACGGCACGTTGCCGCCGTCGCGCGTGGATTAGCCGCGAGCGGTTCGATTTCTTCGAGGGCGAGCATGATGGCTACGCTAGACTGAATGATCCGGTCACTCACGTCCGAAGTCTGCTTTTCGTCAAGAATGCTTACTGGGTCATGCGCGACTGCGCTCAATCGGAAGGCGCGCACGACTACGAGTTGCATTTTCATTTCTCCCCGCAGGCTGTCCCCTTGAAAGATTGGAGCAAGGACGAATCCAGAGAACATCATCATCGCTTAGACGCTGGCGACTTAAAGCTTGTCGTTTTCAGTGATGACGGCGCGTGGTCTTGTCGAAAGGGATTGGTCTCAAGCTGCTACGGCGAACGCACAGCCGCATCCGTTTACACCTTTGAGTCGAAGGCTCGCACGGGCGCGCAGGAGTTCTTTAGCTTTTTGATTCCCGGCGGCGAGCGCGCGAGCGAAATAGATGTCCGTGAGATGAAAGTAATGGACGCGCGTGCGTTTGAAATAAGAATAGGCGATAGGCGCGATTTTGTTATAACGGGCGGCAAGCGCTTTATAGAGGTCGCGCACGTTCTCACGGATTTCGAGTGGACGTGGGCGCGAACCATTGCCGGGTCAGATGAGATTGAAGAGTTAATCTTATTGAATGGCAATCGCCTCTCTCTTTATGGGGACGAAATTATTAATGCCGTGTCGCGCGTTGAATACGCGCACGTGCAACTGAGAGATGATAAATGGTCTGTGGAGATTGATGGCAAGCATCTGGCACACGCCAAGCCTGTTCGAGATTTCATTGCATCTTCAAGACGGGAGTCTTTAGTCTGAAGTCATAAAAGCTTTATGTGTGGAATTAACGGGATAGCTTTTTCAAGTCGTTCGCACCGCACGGTTGACCGCGGGTTGCTGGAGCGTATGCGCGATTGTTTGATGCATCGCGGGCCTGACGATTGCGGCCTCTTCGTGGAAGATGGCGTTGGCTTGGGCCACCGCCGATTGAGCATCGTTGACGTAGGTGGCGGACATCAGCCTATGACCAACGAGGACGGCTCTCTACAGATAGTCTATAACGGCGAGATATATAACCACACAGAGTTTCGAGAGCGGTTGGAGCGCGCAGGCCACGTCTATCGCACGCGCTGCGACACGGAGGCCATACTCCATCTTTACGAAGAAGAAGGCGAGCGCGCCGTCGAACGCTTGCGCGGTATGTTCGCTTTCGCAATCTGGGATAGAAATAAGCGTGAGCTATTCTTAGCGCGCGACCGTCTGGGCGTCAAACCTCTCTACTACGTTCACGCGGATGACGGCTCGCTCTTCTTCGCTTCCGAAATCAAATCGCTTCTTGCTGCACGCGCCGCGCGTCCTGAGATAAATTACTTGGCGCTGCCCGACTATCTGGCGAATCATGCGACCTCAAGCGAAGAGACATTGTTTCGCGGCGTAAAGCGCTTGCTTCCGGGTCACACTCTGAAGTGGCGCGACGGTCAGGTTGAGATAAAGAGATACTGGGATTTAAGTTTCGCGCGCGAAGACGAAGCGAGGCGTCGGGATGACGAGTACATAGAGGAATGGACCGATCTGTTTCGCACTTCGGTTCGCCTGCGCTTAATGGCAGATGTGCCGCTGGGCATGTTCCTTTCCGGCGGGATAGATTCATCTGCAATCGCCGCAATGATGAGCGAGATGGTCCGAGAGCCGATCAAGACCTTCTCGGTCGCGTTTGCCGAGCGCGAGGCCAACGAGCTTGAGTACGCGCGTCTGGTCGCCCGGAAATTCAAGACGGAC
>QHXM01000260.1 GCA_003222945.1 Acidobacteriota bacterium | reverse complement strand
ACGGCTGAAGAAGGTAAAAGTAAAAAGGTAAAAGGGAAGACAAAAGACTCGCTCTTCTTCCCTTTTACCTTTTTACTTTTACCTTTTGCCTTAAACAAAATTTTCCCCCATAATCCATACGGAGACCCCGTTCCCATAAGGTAAGGAGACTCTATCAATGTGGGCAGTGCTTGGAGCGCTCGTTGCGAATGTTCTAATCACAATCCTGAAGTTTGCGGCGGCGTTCATCACAGGCTCTTCGGGCATGATGGCCGAGTCGTTTCATTCGCTTGCGGACACGAACAATCAGATATTTTTGCTGCTGGGCTTGCGCTTTTATAAACGCCCTGCGACGAAGAAGCATCCGTTCGGCTACGGCATGGAGCGCTTCTTCTGGTCCTTCATCGCCGCCATCTTCATCTTCGGCGTGGGCGCGACTTACGCGCTCTATGAAGGCTACGAGAAGCTAAGGCATCCGCAGCCGCCGGGGAATCTGAAGTGGGCTTACTGGGTCTTGGGTCTCTCTTTCGTTCTTGAAGCCACATCAATCTCAATAGCTATCTGGCAGGAGGCTAGCGAGGCTCATCACGAAGGTCTGACGTTTCGTGAGTACATACGAGAGTCTAAAGACCCTACGGCGAAGACCGTAATCTTTGAAGACTCTGCCGCGCTGATTGGCATCCTGATCGCCGCGCTCGGAATCTTTCTAACGGACCGGCGAGTCGGACCAGAAGGCGGAATCTACTGGGATGGGCTGGCGTCAATGACAATCGGAGTGGTGCTGGCCGTCGTAGCTTTCATGCTCGCACGCTCGTCGCGCGGACTTCTGATAGGCGAAGCCGCAACGCCGAAATCTGTCGCCGCCATCTGCGAAGCGATTGAGAGCCACCCTAACGTAGTAGAGGTCATAGAGCTTTTGACCATGCATCTAGCGCCGAAGCAGATTCTAGTTACAGGCCACATAAACCTGCGCGACGACCTTGATACGGACGACATTGAGCAGACAGTTCTGGAGATAGAAGATTCAATCAAGCGCGTCGAGCCAAAAGCCGACAAGATATTTTTAGAAGCCGCGTGCGAAAGAGCCGGAGTGGAGGCGACTCCTATCGGATAGGGAATTTTGGATTTTAGATTTTGGATTTTTGATTGGATAAGGCGGAAACCGCTTTTACAGATTTTAATTTCAGCTTCTGAAGAAGTTGCCCTCTTCCAATCCAAAATCTAAAATCCAAAATTGAATAAATGCTTTTACTATTGCCATACAGCGAATACCTGGGAAGGCTGAGCGAGCCGCGCAACATCGCGGACATAGCGCTGGTCTTTCTTATAGTGTACGGGGTGCTGAAACTCGTGCGCGGGACGCGCGCCGTGCCTATGGCTGCGGCGATTGCCTTCATACTTCTGCTTTATGCTGTCGCAGTTACCCAGGAATTATCCACGCTTGAATTCATACTGCGCGGAGGATTGATCTACATAGGCGTCGCCATCATCGTGCTCTTTCAATCCGAAATCCGCCAGGCGCTAATCTCTTTCGGCAACAGCGTTCGCACGCCTTTCACCCGAAAGCATCGCGGGCAGTTCGGCGAAGGCGTCTATGACGAGATTGTGCTTGCAGCTACGACGCTCGCTTCTACAAAGACGGGCGCGCTCATCGTCATCGAACGCAATGTAGGATTGAAGAACGTCACGGACGGCGGCGTCAAGCTCGAAGCGGAACTAAGCTATGACCTGTTAGTTACGATCTTCAATCCTACGACGCCGCTTCATGACGGCGCGGTCGTCGTGCATCGCCATCGCATAGCCGCCGCAGCCTGCTTTCTGCCGCTCACTTTGAATCCGCGTCTCTCGAAAGATTTGGGCACGCGACACCGCGCAGCCATAGGCATCACTGAGGATTCCGATGCTGTGGCCGTTGTCGTTTCGGAAGAGACAGGACTCATCTCTTTCGTAGAAGCGGGGCAGATCAGGCGCGGGTTGGACGCAACGAAACTGCGCGCCTCAATCTTCCAGGCTCTGGAAGCCCCCGCCGCGCGTGCTGCGCGCGAACGTGATAAGCACGCTGAGAAGGAAGCCGAGACGGAAGAAATAGTGTCAACGTGAAAAGCAGGAGTCAGAAGTCCGCAATCCAGAATTCAGAATGGATAAGGCGGCAAACCGTTTTTTGTTTTTCTTTTATTCTGGCTTCTGAATTCTGGATTGCGGACTTCTGCTTTACCTTATGTCTTTTCCAGAGCTAAATGAGAGTCCGAGACAGACGGCGCAGCGAGCGCACTGGGCTAAGCGCTGGCTGCGCGAAATCTTCCTTGAAGATTTGGGGCTAAAGATTCTGGCGTTTCTTATCTCGCTTGCGCTCTGGTGGGGAGTGACGGGGCAGCGCACGCCGACGACGATTCGCGTGCCTCGCGTGCCTCTCAACTTTCGACTGCCGAACGACACAGAGATCAGCAACGAAACGCGTGCAGATGTTGAGGTCGCTCTCACAGGGAGCAAGCGTCAACTGGATACAATCAACGTGCGCGACCTGACCGTGAACGTTGACGTGAGCGATCTCAAACCGGGCGAGCATAACGTGCAACTAACGACGGAGCGCGTGGCTATGGGGTTGCCGGACGGCGTGCGCTTCGGCGACATTCAACCCAACAACGTGCTGCTAAAACTTGAGCCTCGCGTCGAGCGCGAGATCGAAGTCGAAGTCAGGCACACGGGGAATCCAGCGGAAGGTTATGAACTGCTGAGCATCAATGCCGTGCCCGATAAAGTGAAAGTGCGCGGGCCTGCGAGCCACATTGACGCGCTGGTGAAAGTGCCTACGGAGATCGTCTCATTAGATGGGCGAAAGGAGAGTTTCACACAGGAGCAGACGGCCATAGAGATAGCCGACAAGAAAGTTGATCTGATTGACACAGCCGTCAGCGTTCGAGTCGAGATTGAAGAGCGACACGTTGATAAAACTTACACGAACGTTGCAGTGCAGGCGGCGCAGGACGCGCCCGAGGACAGTTCGAGAACGGCAACCGTTACGCTCAATGGTCCGCGCTCAATGCTTGATAAACTTCGCGCGGAAGATTTTAAGCTCGCATTGGGAGCGAGCGAGGACGGCTCAACCACACCGCGACTGATACTTCCCGCCGAAATGGAAGGCCACGTTGAATTGCGCTCCTACAAACTTTCGGGGTTCTTTAGGTGAGTTCAACTCAAAGAGTTATGAATTATGAGTTTTGAATTTCCAAACAGCTTCTAAGGCTGGACCGATGCAGGTTAGGAATCACACCAATCTTTCTGCGGAACAACTTGGCGCGATTAAGCGCGATTTGCCGGATGTGTGCGGTCTTCAGGATGTAGTCAAGTGGGGACTCAGAAAAGATTCTGGTGTGATGTTGCCTGGAGTAATCGCAGAGGTCATCGTACAGGACGAGTTCACTCATGATGTCATCGTCCCCTGGCGAGATGGCCTAGTGCTTGTTTGCGACACGACTTGACTCGGCGCAGTAACGGCGGTCGCCGTGTGGGATCATCAACCGAGCGCAGACGAACTGCTTGAAGCGCGCTTGAAAGCAGGCTGGACGCCAACACCATCAGCATTGAAAGAAGGCGATGCAGTTATAGGTCACGCCGCGTGTGCCGTTACATCTCATCTCTCTTCCAAATAAACGCGAGTCTTAACTTCGGGTCAGTACCACCTGCTTAAGCTGGGTGGGTCTTTGGCGCACAATACCCACCCAGCTTAAGCAGGTGGTACTAACATGGACGTTCGGTTAATTCCGGCCTGATTATGACGAGCGCAAGTGCGAGGATGATGAACGCAGCCGTGCGCTCTTTATCCGCAGCCTTGCGCTCATCGAGCGCACGCGTGAGTTCGTTTAGCGCAGTCTCGCGCTCGTTTAGCTCAAGCTTGCGCTCGATGAGCGCAGGCGTGAGTTCGTTTAGCGCAAGGCTGCGCTCGATGATCTCACGGCTGCGCTCATCGAGCGCAGGCGTGCGGGAAACGTTCTAAAGGGTGCGGAAAACGTACTTAGGTGTGCGCTAAACCTGTGTTATAGAAAGCCTTATGATTGCTCGGCTCGATTTGTTTAGCGATTTTCAGCCTTCAGTTGGCGCATTGTAGGTTTTAACTGCGCTCTCTTTGCGCAATGTAAACTCTGTCCCGCCGCCTGAGCGTTTCTTCCAATTAACTTCCGCTTCAATCAGGCTGGCGCGCGCGCGAATGTTGGCGAGGCCGCGACCCTGCTTTCTCTTTCCATCATGCGGCTCAAAATCGCGCCCGTTGTCTTCAATCATAAGTAGAAACGCGCCGTCGTCGGAAGTCGTAGCCGAGAGTCGAACGAGCGTTGCACTAGCGTGGCGCGAGATGTTGCTGACGACTTCCTGAACTATGCGATAAATCTGCATCTGTGTTGCGCGCGAGAAGTTCAGACGCTCTTCCAAATTATCATCCGCTACGAATTCATACTCGAACTTGCGCGCTGAAGGGCTGTGCGTGACGGTGTTGGAGAGCGCCCATTCGAGCGCGGCAAGAAAGCCTACATTCTCAAGAACAGATGGACTCAAATCTTCGCAGATGCGACGGATTTCGTTTGAGATTGATTCTATCTCGGAACGAAAGATTGCGGGCGCAGGAGCTTTCTCGTGTGAAGAGTCGTTGCCGTTTGCAGGCAACTGGTCCGTCAGCATCAATAGATGGCGGAGGTCTGCGAGCGTTTGATCGTGCAGGTCGCGCGCGATGCGTCGTCGCTCTGCTTCAGTCTCATTTGCAAGCTGCATACGCGCGTCTGCAAGCTGTTGGTTAGTCTCTTTAAGCGTCGCGCCCGTTCGCGCAAGCCTCTGATTCTGATGGTAACCCCACCACAAGGCTATCAGCGCGAGCGCGAGAAGAACCGAAAGAGCGACGGTGGTTCTGGGGAATGGTGCGGCGGCGACCGAGAATTCAAACGTGAGAGGCTCGGACGGGATTAAATCTTTTGAGAAGGCTCGTGCGACGACTTTGTAGCGCCCGGCTTTCAAACTCTCCATCGTAAACTGTGCGTCGTGCGAGAGTTTCTGCTTTATTATTCGGCCAGCAGAATCATAAAGCAGAAACGCATACTGAAACTGTTCAGGAAAGGTCCGGCTGCTGGTAGCAGACACATCCAATACCAGACTGTTCTGCGGGTAATCAAGATTGACGCCCGTGCGTAGTTCATCCAACTGGTGAATGCGCTGGCCTATTATTCGCACTGGAGTGAGAACCGGCGCGACGCGGCCAGGAGTGTAGCGCGCAACGCCGCGATTCGTTCCGATCAAGAGAGTCTCGTCCGTTTCTGAAGCGCGAAGGGGAAGAACTGCAAACGTGTTCTGTGAAGGTAAGCCCTGCTCTGCGTCAAGGCGCGAGATAATTGCGCCGAGTTGATCGTCTAACAGAATTTTCAGAATGCCAGCGGACGTTGCGCACAAGACGCTGGTGTTTGACTGGTTGGTTGTTGGCGCAAGTTCGCGAGCATCCAAACCCGTCGCTATCTCTTTCAATTCGCCCGCGTGATAAAGATAAACCCCGCGCGCAGAAGCTATCCACAAACGGTCGTTGCCTTCGTCAAAGATAGCGCGAACAGCAGCGCCCTTGAGACGTTCGAGCGCGGGTAATGTGGTCGTGGATTTGCCGTCGAAGATAAAGAGACCTGCGCTCGAAGTTCCGATTAAAAGCTTTCCGCTCTTGTCAGCGTGAAGGCTTATAACCTCGCGCGCCTGCGCATCCATCTGCGTGTTAGGCCAGACGAGCGTTCGCCCCGCTTCGTCAACGCGCTCGACGCCGCGACCTAAAACGGCTATGTAAGTCTTGCTCTGAAGCTGTGTGGTTGCACGAATCTGGTCGCCTGCGCTCTGGTCCGGTGACTCGATTTGCTTGAAATGCAGATCGCCCGCGCTCTCTCTCGAAGGCTTTTCGCTTCTGTAAAGACCAATTGCAGCGCCGACGAGCACGCGCCCGCTCCTTTCTTCTGTAATTGCAAAGATGGGACTCTGCGACAACTCCTGAAAGGGCGTCCAAGCGTTCTTCTCATAAACGAACAGGCCGCGATTCGTGCCCGCTAGAAGTTTTCCGTTTGAGGTTTGAAAGAGCGTGCGAACGAAGTTGCTTTCGGGTTGCGCTGAAACGTTCTCCACTCGCGGCGCGTGCGGGTCGTAGCGGCAGACGCCTCTATCTGTGCCGAACCAGACGACCTCTTCGCGGTCAACGAAGATCGAATAGACGTGATCGGAGCGAAGCCCTCCGGCAGTCCCTACGAACGTGAACTGCTCGATTAAGTGTGCTGCGTTATCGTAGTGAAAGACTCCGCGCCCGTCTGTGCCGACCCACATATCGTCGTGAAGACCTTCGGTGATGACAGCAACAGCGCCAAGACTCGCGCCAGCTTTAGCGGGGCGCATCAGGTCATTAGCTTTATAAAGCCCGCTCTCTTCCTTCTTAGCTTTCGCGCCGTACCAGAGATGGCCTTGCGAATCCAATGCAACCGTGTTGACGAAAAAGGGGCGCGGCGTGCTTTTTATCTCGCTGACCTTATCATCCTCAATTGCAATCACGCCGCGCGTGAGCGTGCCGACGTATAGAACGTTATCCTTCAACGCGAGGCTCGTCAGGTTCAGCGGTCCGGGACGTTCAAAGTCCTCGCTCTTGAGAGGCTTTTCTGGAATGGTCTTAACCGTGAGCGAGCCGTCCGCGTTCACGCGGCAGTCGAATATAGTGCCGTCTTCGCTCGCTAAGATTGCGCGCTCGCGCTCAGGCGTGATGATGCTCTTGATACTGCGGCCTGCGGTCTCAGGGATTGCGCGAGCATCATTGTTGACAATCCGTGTCGCGCCCGTTTCCGCTCCGACCCAGAGCGAGCCGTCCGCGTCGAGCTTTAACGCGAGCACGCGCTTTGACATCAAGCCTTCGACCGCTAAGGTCTGTGTGCGCCGCCCGTCATATTTCGCAAGCCCGCTGTCTGTGCCGAACCACATCGCGCCGTCCTCGCTCTGAGCTACGGCGCGCACACGATCCGACGGCAGCCCGTGAAAGAGCGTCACAGCGCCCCACTGGTGCAACGTGAGCGGCGGCGTAGGTGTCGGAGATGGTGAAGGCGACGTTTGCACTTGTGCAGTTTGCGGCGACGGAGACTGGTTCGCGTTCTGTGCGGAGAGAATGGAAGGCAGAAGGCAGAAGGCGGAAAGCAACAGGCACAAGAACGCGAACGCAAAGCTCTTACTCGATCGTCTTCTTTGCATCTTTGCGCCTTTGCGTGAGACGTGTCGTGTCATTGCATGATTGAATATTTCTATCTCCGCGTACTCTTGCGCTTTAATTTTGCAATCTCTTTCTTGCAATCCTCTTTTGATGTCAATCCCAACGGTTTAGCAATAAAATAGATGTCATCAACCTTCCCCTGATAATCAAGATGAATGGCTATGCCTTTAGACCTATATTCTATGTAATCAATGTCAGTGCTCTTCGGATTCTCATAAACTAATCCATAGGTCCAGTCGTCTGGCTGACCTTCGCAAAATGAATATCCCATCATTTGATAGTCATCCCCGAAATACTTAATGACTTTTTCTTTAGACATATTATCAGTCGAAATTGTTATGCTGATGATTCGGTTGGTCTGACTATTCACTTCAACGCCAAGCCTTCCAGATAGCTCTCCCCTAATCATTCCATAGTCATTCCAGATGATAACGCGAGGCTCATCTTGCTCAGCAGATGGACTCGAAGAAAGAGGTTGACCCAATACTCGTATCATATCTGCGCGAGTAGATTTGCCGATTGTCAGCCCTTGATAAGTCGCGGGACGCCACTCGTGCTTCTCATCTTCATTATCTATCGGCAAACTTGAAATTTCATCCGCCTTGTTAGCTGTAAAATTAAGATCACCTCGAAACGACTGATCATTCGTAGTCAACAATTTATTTGGTGAATGAAGGTTAGATAGATAAAAAGTAATCCATCCTGCAACAATCAACAGGAAAAGAAGGATGCCGATAAAATGTTTCCGCCACATAGTCAAATGTCTCCTTGAAGAAAACACTTTCTAATGCTTCTTGCCTTCCGCTTTCTGTTCCTCGACGTATCGCTTGCGGTCGCGCTCTATCCAACTTTCAAGGTCGTGCGATGCGGCTTCTAGTTCGTCCGAGTTGAGAAGGCCGCGACGCAGGGCTTCAAAGAAGGCGCGCGTGCGTACATTGTAGGCAAGCTTGTCATAAGACTCGTGCGGCGTGCCTTCGGGCATTGAGACGAACAGTTTTTCGTAGAGCGTTGCGAGCCTGCTCTCAACGCCTCGCAAAGAGAGGCTGCACTTTCGCGCAATCGCCCAGTTCGACAAGCCTAGCGCCAGATAGTATAGAGCTTCGGCTTCAAACTCCGTCAGGAGCGGTCGCTTGAAAGAGTCTTTGAACGCGGGGTCAATCATGTCCGCGCCGTCTTCAAGGACTGCCGCGACGAAGCGCAGGAAGCGCGACTCAGGATTGTTCTTGTGTATGAAGCCGTAGGCTGGCGGCGGCTGGACCGCTTTGATTATCTTGCGAATCTCGTTGATGTAGATTTCGTGCGGGAACTGCGTCCAGAAGATTATGCGCGCCGCAGGGAACTCTTTCCAGATAGCACGCGCAGCCTTCACGCCAGAAAGTTTCGGCATCTGAATGTCCAGCACGCACA
>QHXM01000277.1 GCA_003222945.1 Acidobacteriota bacterium | reverse complement strand
CTTCAAAGCCCGGAATGGTTCGCTCGATTGATGAGCGAATCAGGTCGTAGTCTCCAGCAAGCTTGAGCCAGTCAACGCTGCTTCGTTTGCCGAGCGTTGCCGCAGCCAGCCGCGCGACGATCATAGGCTCGCTCAAAAGATGCGGTGAGGCAGGCTCTAAAGACCCGTGCGAAGCCTGCACGACGCCCATAGAATTCTCGCAGCTTACGAATTGCGGACCACCTGATTGCACGTCACTTTCTGTTCGACCAAGACAGGGAAGTACGAGTGCCTGCTCGCCCGTGATGAGGTGCGCGCGGTTGAGCTTTGTAGAGACGTGAACTGTCAGACGACAGCGGCTGAGAGCTTCAGCCGTGTACTCTGTGTCGGGTGTCGCAGAAAGAAAGTTTCCGCCAAGCGCGAAGAAGATTTTGGCGCGGCCATCGTGCATGGCCTTGATTGATTCCACAGTGTCGAAACCATAGGAGCGCGGCGGCTCGAACTTGAACTCTTTCGATAGACTGTTGAGAAAAGTTTCAGTCGGGCGCTCCCAGATGCCTACGGTCCTGTCGCCCTGAACATTGGAGTGTCCGCGCACGGGGCAAGCGCCCGCGCCGGGCTTTCCTATCTGGCCGCGAAGAAGCAGAAGATTGACTATCTCCTGAATGTTTGCGACGGCGTTCTGGTGCTGTGTGAGTCCCATAGCCCAGCAGACGATTGTGCGCTCAGAGTTGATGAAAATTTCTGCCGCTTCGCGCATCTCATCACGTCGGATTCCGCTCTGCTCCGTAAGATCGTCCCAGGGAGTTGCTTTGAGTGCTTCGCGGAAGCACTCAAAGCCTTCCGTATTCTCTTTGATGAAGTCGTGGTCAAGAACTTCGCCCGCACGACGTTCCTCTTCTTCAAGTATATCTTTCATGATGCCTTTCAGAAGCGGCACGTCGCCGTTGATGCGGACTTGAAGGAAGAGATCGGCAAGCTGAGTTCCCTTGCCGAGCATACGAAAGATTTCCTGCGGATGTAGAAAGCGCGTTGTGCCGACTTCTGGAAGCGGGTTGATGTGAACTATCTTTGCGCCGCGACGCTTTGCTTTCTGCAAGCTTGTCAACATGCGCGGGTGATTTGTTCCTGGATTCTGGCCTATGATGAAGATAGCGTCGGCCAAGTCGAAATCTTCGAGCGTGACTGTGCCCTTGCCTATGCCTATGGTTTCGGTCAAGGCAGAACCGCTCGATTCATGACACATGTTCGAGCAGTCTGGAAGATTGTTTGTGCCGAATTGACGAACGAAGAGTTGGTAGAGAAACGCAGCCTCGTTGCTCGTGCGGCCAGAGGTGTAGAAGATAGCTTCGTCGGGCGAAGCGAGCGCGTTCAATTCCGCAGCAACGAGCGCGAATGCTTCGTCCCAACTGACAGGTTCATAATGCGCGGCCTCGCGCTTTAGCAACATAGGGTGCGTGAGCCTTCCCTGCTGTTCGAGCCAGTAATCCGATTCTTTTGAAAGCTCGACCACGCTACGCTCTTTGAAGAACTCAGGCTCGATGCGCTTCCTTGTCGCTTCACTTGCTACGTGCTTTGCGCCGTTTTCGCAGAACTCCGCGTGATAGCGTTCGCCGTCAGGCTCAGGCCACGCGCAGCCGGGACAGTCGAAGCCATCTTTTTGATTCACAGAGAGCAGAGTCTTTAGACTTCTACGCACGCCCATTTCGCCGAGCGCGTGCTTGAAGGTAGCGACGATTGCAGGGATGCCGCCAGCCACTTTGCTCGTCTCTTTTATCTCCGTGCCTTCGGTTTCTACCGGAGGCTGTGCCGATTGCGGATTTCGGATTGCGGATTGCGGATTTGAAGAGACAGTGTGGCTGTCGTCATGCCCAGTTGCGTTGTAGTGCGTCGGCTGCGCGCGGCTGGCAATCTCTTCTGTCTTTTTCTTACGCTTCGGTCTGCTCATCTCACACAGATTTTACAGCATTTGCCAAGCTTGGTGAAAAGCTACGGATAGATTTGCGCCGCTAACGCAAATAAGATGGGATTTTACAAAACGGTCTCTTATATCACAGGAGAGACGCTCGCCGTCTTCATCGTGCCAAGGCTTCTGCCTTCAATCAGAAGTTGCTCGAAGGCTTCGACTGGGACAGGTCTGCAAAATAGATAGCCCTGCATCTCGTCGCAGCGAAGCAAGCGAAGGAAGCGCAACTGGTCCTCAGTTTCAACGCCTTCGGCTGTGACCTTCAGTTGAAGGCTGTGCGCGAGTTGAATGATCGCCATCACAATCGCGGCATCGTTCGGCGCAGTCGTCATGTCGCGCACGAACGATTGGTCAATCTTAAGAACGTCTATGGGCAGATGCTTCAGGTATCCAAGACTCGAATAGCCGGAGCCGAAGTCGTCTATGGAAATCTTTATGCCCATTGACTTCAACTCGCTCAAGGTCTTGATTGCGCTCTCGGTGTTCTTCATCACAGAGCTTTCCGTAACTTCTAGTTCAAGCGATTCCGGTCTCAAGCCTGTCTCTTTTAATGTCGTCTCAATCATTAAGAGCAGATCGGGCTGTTGAAACTGACGGGGCGAGAGATTGACTGCGACGCGCAGAGAATTAAAACCGCAGTCGTGCCATGATTTCGTCTGCGCGCAGGCTGAACGCAAGACCAACTCGCCTATGGGCGCAATCAATCCTGTATCTTCCGCCAGAGGAATAAATTCGGCTGGAGAGACAAGGCCCATCTCCGGGTGCTGCCAGCGCACAAGGGCTTCCATGCCTACGATCTGTCCTGTGGTGATGTTGACCTGCGGCTGGTAATAGACCTTGAACTCTTTTCGCTCGATGGCCGAGCGCAATTGGTTCTCAAGAGAGAGTCGCTTCAAGGCGCGCTCGTTCATGTCTGCTGTGTAGAACTGGAAATTGCTCCCGCCCTGCTGCTTCGCGCGGTAGAGCGCAGCGCCCGCGTTCTTCAATAGACCTTGCGCGTCCACAGCGTCGTGCGGGTAAAGCCCTATGCCAATGCTTGCGGTCACGTAAAGCTCCTGATCGTCAACCTTAAAGGGCGCTTCCAGTATGTTCTGAAACTTTTGCGCCATCTCGGCTGCGTCGTCCGCTGTTCGAGCGCGCGTCAGAAGAAAAGCGAACTCATCCGAAGCGAACCGCGCAATGGCGTCGCCCTCGCGCACGGCGGTGGACAATCGTTCGGAGACGCTTCGCAGTAATTGATCTCCAATTATGTGGCCGAGCGTGTCGTTGAACTTTTTGAAGCGGTCCAGTGAAAGGAACATCACGGCCAGAGGTTGTTGCGAAGATTCGCCGCGCGTTAAGGCTTCGTTCAGGCGCTCCTCGAACGAGACGCGATTGGGAAGCCCTGTGAGCGTGTCGTTATAAGCGAGATAGTGAATCTTCTCTTCGGCCTGCTTGCGCTCGGTTATGTCGGCGACGATAGCCATCACGCCGTTGACCTCGCCGTCAGGATTAAGCAATCGCGTGGTCCAGATGTTCACGTCAACGAGCGAGCCATCTTTCTTCTGATGATAGGCTTCGTAATTTGCTATGGCCCTTCCCTGCAATGTGTCGGCAAAGCCCTTCTCGAAATCCTCGCGCCTGTCTTCAGGGATGATCGGCAAGGGCTTGTTGAGCACTTCAATTTTGCTCCAGCCGAAGGTTTGCTCTGCGGCTGGATTCCACAAGATAACGTTCTTCTTCTCATCAAGGACGAAGATCGCCAGGGGCGAAGCTTCTATGAGCACTCGCAAGGTCTGGTTGGCCTTGTCCAACTCAGCCGTTCGCTGCTTGACCATCTCTTCCAGAAAATTTTCGTAGTAGCGTTTCGAGCGCCGTAGCTCCTGATGTTCGAGCGCGCGACGGACAGCGGCTTCGACGTGCTGCAAGTCGAAAGGTTTCGTGATGTAGTCGAACGCGCCCGCGCGCAGAGCGTCTATCGCGCTTTCGATGTTCTGCTCGCCGCTTATCATTATGACGACGGTGTCGGGCGACTGCTCCAGAACTTGCGGGACCATTTCAAGCCCCGTGATTCCGCCCATCATTATGTCGCTTAAGACCAAATCGAACGTTTCGCGCCCGATTGTCTCAAGAGCCTCTTCGCCTGAATTGACCTCAAAGCACTCGTATGTCTCGCTCAACAACTCGTGCAGAACGTCCCTTATCTGCTCGTCGTCGTCTGCGATAAGTACGCGCGCCTTTTTATCTTCTCGGTCGGTCATAAAATTTTTCGAGGCCGTGCGTGCGGCCTGTTCGAGTGAGGCTATCATACTTTTAAGCTGTCTGAGACGGAATTTTTACTGTCTTAACGGGATGAATGTTGTAGCGCTTCATCATGCGCTCGATTGTCTTTCGGTCCACAGCTAAGAGACGCGCAGCGGCCTGCTTGTTGCCCCCTGTGTGCTCAAGCACGCGCGCGACGTATCGCTTCTCGACCTCTTCGAGCGTCAACCATTCCTCTTGTTGCGCAGGTGTCGCTTGCGCTCCTTCTTCAATATCCTTAGCAACCGCTTCGCTGCTTCTTCGCACGCGCTCCGGCAAATCTTCTGGCCGGATGGTGTGGTCCGAGAGCGCTGCGGCGCGAACGACTGCATTCTCAAGCTCGCGTATGTTGCCGGGCCACGAGTATTGTTCCAGAAGACGAAGCGCTGCGCGCGAGAAAGTTACGGGAGCATCCAGGCCGGGACGCACGCGCTCTGCAAAGCGACGAGCCAGCGGCACTATGTCCTCACGACGCTCTCTAAGTGGCGGAAGGCTTATAGTCACTGCGTTCAACCTGTAGAGCAAGTCTTGGCGAAAGCGTCCCTGATTTACTTCTGCTTCAACGTCACGATTTGAAGCGGCGATGACGCGAACGTCCACACGCTGCATCTGGTTAGAACCCACGCGACGAATCTCTCCCTCCTGCAGTGCGCGCAGAAGTTTCACCTGAAAGGCTGACGTGGTCTCCGTTATCTCATCCAGGAAAACTGTGCCGCCGTTTGCCTCTTCCCACAATCCTCGACGATCACGCTCTGCGCCTGTGAATGCTCCGCGCACGTGGCCGAAGAGTTCGGATTCAATCAACTCCGAAGGTATTGCGCCGCAGTTAACAGCGATGAAAGGACGCTCTGCGCGGCGGCTGCGGCGATGAATGGCGCGCGCAACGACCTCCTTGCCCGTGCCGGACTCGCCCTCTATGAGCACTGGCAAATCCGTGGGTGCAACTCTTCCGACCAACTTCATCAATTGAACGAAGGCTGCGCTTCGACCGACCAGATCGATGTCGGAAGTGTAGCTGCGCTCTCGTTTCTCTTCCGCGCGGCTACGGCCTGAGGCGCGCGAAAGAATTCGCTCGCGCACGGAGTTGGCGAGCGTTTGAACCTGTGCGATGCCGAAGGGTTTTAAGAGATAGTCGTAAGCGCCGAAAGCTGTGGCGTCGAGTGCGCCAACCGCAGACCCGTGCCCTGTCATGAGTATGACCTGGGCTGAAGGTTTCTCTTCCGAGAAACGACGCAGCACAGCGAAGCCGTCTTCGCCGCCGAGCATCACGTCGCAGAAGACTAAAGACCAGGGGCGCTCTTCCAGCATCTCGTAAGCGCGCTCGGCAGTCTCGGCTTCCGCGACACTCCACCCGTCATCGCGCAAGACGGTTGAGACAAACTCACGCACCTGTAAGTCGTCGTCAATCACCAGAGCTTGCAGTTTCCGGTTTGAAGAAGAGTCCGACTCCTCGCTTTTTATAGTCTGTGAGTCCTCGTGAATGTCTTTGGGGTCAAGCATCTCTCACCTCTGATTCTTTCAGATTGCAGGATTCTGTTTTCCAGTCCAAACGGCGAGAGCAGAGCGGCACTCCTCTCTATTACAAACTATTAAAAAAGCGCACTGCTTCTTCTGGGAGAAGGATGCTGCGCGTGAGGAATTTACGATTTCCATTTTATCACTCAAGTCGTGAGGCGAACAGCCCCGCGATGCGGCACAATGCCGTAGCCTAAAGAGACTAAGGCGCGGCTGATAGAATCGAACCTGCACTATTTCTACCTGTTTCGCCAGCCGCTAATCAGAGCTTTGGCATCTGCCGTGCCAGAATGGTTGTCCGGTTATGGGAACGGAATCGGGGAATTGTGAAGATTAAATTCTACTGGAAACAAAGTCTTTCTCTGAAC
>QHXM01000259.1 GCA_003222945.1 Acidobacteriota bacterium | reverse complement strand
TGCACCGGTCTGTTCGCCGATTCCTATCATCTGCGAGACCATGTGGGGGAAGACTTCTGTGGCCTGAAGCGGATCAACAAAGCTCTCGCCTCGTTCCACGCCTGCTCGAACTTTCAAAATCGCCTGCTCGATTATCACGTTGCCAGCCGTGCGCGCCGTGATGTCAAGGGATTGAAGAATGGGCACGCCGGATGAAAGAAGCGTTGAGAGCGTGCGCGCAAACCTGGCGACGGCGATCTTGCGAAATATGCCGCCGATGATTGGCAGCTTCAACAGCAGCGCGTCTATCTTGGAACGCCCGCCAGGAGTTTTGTAGAAGCTGCGTATGACAAAGACCATACCGATGATGCCGCCCAATATAGTAAGTCCACCCCAGCCTGCCAGAAAGTCGCTCGTTTTGACAACGATCTGCGTGGGCACAGGCAGTTGCTCGCCCGGTCCGAGCATTCCCTGGAAGATCAGTTGGAACTGCGGAATCACTACGACCATGATTACGGCAACGGCTGCAATCGCAAGGACTATGACCGCAGACGGGTAGATCATCGCAGAGATGACATCCTTCTTCAGCTTGACGATCTTTTCGATAAAGGTCGAGAGACGTTGAAGGATAAGGTCCAGAATACCGCCCGTCTCGCCCGCCTCGACCATGTTCGCGTAGAGTTGGTCGAAGACTTTCGGATGACGAGCCATCGCTGCCGCGAGAGTCGAGCCTTCTTCAACATCCTGTCGCACCTGCAACAGGGTCTGTTGGAAAAATTTGTTGTCCTGCTGCTGCGCTAAGATGTCCAGGCATTGAACGAGCGGAAGGCCAGCGTCAATCATGACGGAGAACTGGCGCGTGAAGATAGACAGGTCTTTTGCCTTGACCTTCCTCTTGCGTCCGCCGATTTTAGGGATGCCGATCTCGCGCCCCTTCTCTTTAACGGAGGTGAGCGTGACCTGCTCGCGGCGCAAAATCTGGCGCAACGCTTCGCGGTTCTCTGCGACGCGTTCGCCTACGATGATCTCGTTTAATCGGTTGCGGCCTTTGAAGACGTAAGTGGGCATGATTTGAAAAACTCCTGATTCCAGAGATGCGCTCGCGTTCAAGAGCGCATGACTGAAGAAGCTAAAGAATTTGTGATGGCGTCGAACTCGCGCACAGCGGAGTCGAACGTTTCAATTGGTGAGCAGCAGACGACGACGTAGAAGCGTCCCTGCTGCTCGAAGACGTTAATGCTTGCTCGGACCGCAATGCGGCGCGAGATTGTCTGGTCCGCTATGATGCGAAGGCCCTTGCGCTCTCTTGAAACGACAGGCTCGACAGATACGAGCGAAGCGTTGCTGCTCAGAAAGCGCGAGACGAGTAAGCCTGCGACCTCCTGTTGCGCGTCTGCGCTCAGGCGCGATGCGTCAACCGTTGGAAGATTCGTGCTGTTCGTCAGAACGTAAATGCTGGCCGTTGCCGATGCGAAGCCTTCTGCTTCGATTCGCTGGAACGAGCGTTGATTGTAGATTTTTCCGGCTCTCTTGTTTATTCGCCAGTTGCTGTTGGGAAAGCTTAAAGTGAAAGCTCCCGAGGGGTCGCGGTAAAGAGTGGAGGCTTCCGGTCTCACCACATTAGACGAAGAGACGCTCGATGACGGCGCGCTCGTAGGAATGTAAACGGTCGGACGGTTTAGCAGGTCTTCGCTTGTCAAAGAGCGCGCGGGGCGAATGCCGCCCTGTTGTGCCGGAGAGACGGAGACAAATGCGCAGAAGAGAAGCGCAAGCGCGAAGGCGATACGCATCACGCTCTGCTTGTAATCTCTCTCATCTTTCCTGCTCATCTTCAGTCTCTCTCTTTGCACAAAAATTATTTCATGCCGGGGCGAGCGCCAATGGGCCTAGGCTGCGCGTAAGGGCTTGGATGAGCGCCCGGTTTTTGCATCGAGCCGTTGCCGTTTCCTGTGTTAAGCCCCGAGCCGCGATCAATCAACTCTCTTAACTCATCCGTATTCGACGAGCGCTGCAATGCAACGTCCAGACTAATCTGTCGCTTGTGATAGAGCGTTGCGAGCGACTGGTTGAAGGTCTGCATCCCGTACTTGTCCTGACCTGTCTGCATCATGGAGTAAATCTGGTGAACCTTGTCCTCGCGTATAAGGTTTCGTATGGCTGCGTTCGGGACGAGGATTTCAAGAGCCATAGCGCGTCCCTGCCCTTCTGCTTTCGGCAGAAGCGCCTGACAGAGTATGCCTTCGAGAACGAGCGAGAGTTGCGCGCGAACCTGCGCCTGTTGTTCAGATGGGAAGACATCAATGATGCGGTTGATCGTGGAGGCCGCAGAGTTTGTGTGAAGGGTTGCGAAAGTTAAGTGGCCTGTCTCTGCTATGCGAAGCGCGGACTCGATTGTTTCCAGATCGCGCATTTCGCCTACGAGCACAACATCAGGGTCTTGACGAAGCGCCGTGCGAAGTGCTTCCGCGAAACCTTTCGTGTCGGCGTTGACCTCGCGTTGATTGACCAGACAGTTCTTGTGGTTGTGAAGAAACTCTATAGGGTCTTCGATTGTCAAGATGTGATCGTGGCGGTCCTGGTTAATCTTGTCGATCATCGCGGCGAGCGTCGTTGATTTGCCGGAGCCTGTCGGTCCGGTGACGAGAATCAATCCACGCGGCTTGTCGCAGAGTTGCTTGACGACGGGCGGAAGACCTAGAGCCTCGAAGGGTTTTATCTCGTAGGGGATGGCGCGAAAGACTGCGCCGACTGCACCGCGCTGGTTGAAGATGTTTGCGCGAAAGCGCGAGAGACCTTTGACGCCGAACGAGAAGTCCAGTTCAAGGTTCTCTTCAAAGCGATGCTTCTGCGCGTCGGTCAAGACGGAATAGGCCAACTGCTTCGTGTCCGCAGAGGTCAGAACCTTGTAGCCCTCAAGCGGGCGCAGGTGTCCGTCAACGCGAATCTGCGGCGGGGTGTTGGTCGTAAGATGAAGGTCAGAGCCGCCGAACTCAGCGAGCTTCTTTAACAACTCGCTGAGCGTTATCTGCGGAGTGGGTTCATTCAATGCCATGAAGTATTTCTCCTGAGATTAGCCCTTCCGAAAAAGCGCGTGGCCTTCATAGGAGACGAAAAGGCTGTTTTTAAGATTGCTTACCGAAGAGATGACTCCGTAGGAACTCTTCGGCTGTTTGCGAGGAACGAAGCCATCAACTGAGCCGAATCGTCTGCGATGCGGTCCGAAAATTCAGAAAGCGAGCTTGCAGAGAGGCCGTAGATGCGGCCATCAACTTCCGTGAAGAGAAAGACCCAGGATAGTTGCGGCGTGCGCCCGTCCGTCGAAGCTGCCGTCTGCGCTAAGACTATGAAGGCGGGCTTGCCTTCAATCTCTCGCGTGATGTCGTTTACCACCCAGCCGTTTGACGAAATCATCTTGTCAATGACTGAGCGGCGCAACTCCGTCAAAGGAACTCCGCCGAGAGTGCGGCGACTTGCTCTGGCAGCCACAAAGCTCTCGCCCGATGCGTGTGCATTGATGAGAGAGAGAGTCGCAGCGCCAATGTACTGACCATCCGAGGCGCTTATGACGAATTTTGTTTCGCCGTTCGCGGAAGCTGTGCGCCTTACCCATCCGTTCGGAAGACTCAAAGCGCTTGCGCTCGCAGACGGCTTGAAATCGCTTGTCTTTATCTCATTGCTCACCGCAGGCAGGTTTCCATAAACAACGTGATTGCTGTTGTGGCTGTCGGCCTCTGGATTCATGCCCTCTTTGCGCGTTTGTTCGAGAGACTGCTTGCGCAGCATTGCAGCGCGCTCTCGTCGCAGGCGTGCGCGATGGCGTCTCCACCATGCGCGAGAGTGGTGGTAACGCATGTGGCTGTGACGAGCCGTTGCGCGACCGCTGTTATGAGCAGACGAGTCAACAAGCGGCAGCACGACGGCTATCGAAACAAGAATGAACAGAGATAAAGCGGCAGCGCGCAGCATAAACTTTCACCTCGATCAGGCCACCGTCTCCCGCACGACTTCTTCGATGGTGGTGATTCCGTTGCGTATCTTCTGAAGGCCGGACTCGCGCAGAGTTATCATCCCGTCTTCAATAGCTTTCTTGCGAAGCTCTAGAGCGGAAGCTCCAATCAGGATCAACTCGCGTATCTCGTCCGTCACTTCCATTACTTCGTACAACCCGACGCGCCCCTTGTAGCCAGTGTTGTTGCAAGTCTGGCAGCCGCGTCCCTTGTAGGTCTTCATCTGCTTGGCTTCATCAGGCGTGAAGCCTATCTCAAGAAGAGCCTCCGGCGGAGTCTGCTGCTCCTTCTTACAGTCTTTGCAGATGCGGCGGATGAGGCGCTGCGCCTGTATGAGGTTGACTGAAGTTGCGACGAGGAAAGGCTCAATACCCATGTTCATAAGACGCGAGATCGTAGAGGGCGCGTCGTTCGTGTGAAGTGTGGAGAGGACGAGGTGGCCTGTGAGCGCGGCCTTGATGGCGATCTCTGCTGTCTCGAAGTCGCGGATTTCGCCAACGAGGATTATGTTCGGGTCTTGCCGCAGGAAGGAGCGTAGGGCGGCGGCGAAGTTCAGACCGATCTGCTCTTTCATCTGAACCTGATTGATTCCCATGAGGTTGAATTCAACGGGGTCTTCGGCAGTCATGATGTTTGTCTCAGGCGTGTTAAGAGACTGGAGGGCGGAATATAGAGTGTTCGTTTTACCTGAACCTGTGGGACCAGTGACGAGCACCATGCCATAAGGACGTGAGATGTTGCGCTGGAACTTAACTAAGGATTCAGGCTCGAAGCCAAGCTTAGTCATGTCGAGCATGAGATTCTCTTTGTCTAAGAGACGAAGCACAACTTTTTCGCCGAAGAGCGTTGGCAAGGTGGAGACGCGGAAATCTAGTTCGCGCGAGCGCGAATCAACCTTGACCTTGATCTTGATGCGTCCGTCCTGCGGGAGTCGCTTTTCGGAGATGTCGAGTTTCGACATGATCTTGAGGCGTGAGATTATAGCGTCGCGCATCTTCAAAGGCGGGTGCATAACGTCGTATAGAACGCCGTCAATGCGGAATCGTATGCGCAACTCTTTTTCGTAAGGCTCTATGTGAATGTCGGAAGAGCCGCGACGAAGCGCGTCAACCATGAGGACGTTGACGAGACGAACGACGGGCGCATCTTCGCTCATGCGAGATAGCGTAGAGAGGTCTATCTCTTCGTTGTCTTCAATTACTTCGAGACCTTCGGCGGCTTCGGTATCGAAATCAAGGTTGTCAAGTGAGACAAGGTCTGCGTGAGTGATGCTACCGTGACCATTGCCATTCTTGCCCATGCCGCTCACTTCGACTTCGGATTCACCCATCGCAGCCAATTCAATCTCGCGCGATGAGCCGTAATACTTTGCAATGGCCTCCTGAACGCTAGCCTCGGAGACGACGACGGGTTCTATGTTAAGGCCCGTCATGAACTTTATGTCGTCCATGGCAAAGACGTTCGTGGGGTCAACCATCGCCAATGTAAGACTTGCGCCGACGCGTGAGAGCGGCAGAACGGAGTATTTCTGCGCGACCTCTTGCGGGATGAGCCGTATGACGGAGGGTTCTATGTCGAATAGCTCAAGATTGACGGAAGGGACGCCGTACTGGCGCGATAGCACAGCTGTGATCATGTCGTCGGAGACAAGACCCATCTTGACCAGATTGAAGCCAAGACGGCCGCCGTGGCTGCGCTGGTAATCGAGAGCCTCACGCAGTTGCTGCGCGGTTAAGAGATTTTCGCGTACAAGGATTTCGCCTAATTTGGCTGACATCTTTTAGAAGTTCCAAGTAGAAGAACGCTTCAAAGGGGTGGGACGCTATTTTGTTCGAGCAGAGAAGACCGGCGAACCCGGAGCATTCCGGCTCAAACATAAAGCATAGGCAACGATGCTAAACACCGTTGCACAAAGCATAATAACGTTTAGCTCCAGCGGGTGTCAAGATGAATAATTCTTGTGGTCGAATTGATGAAAAAAGGGCGCGCTGGGTGGATTGAAATCCAGCGCCCCCCTTCGAGAGGATAGGCTATTTTCAGTTGATTATTAACCGCGACGACGACCGGGAGTAGGCGCAGTCTTCTGCGGCTTAACGTTCTCCTGGGTCTTCAGAAATTCAAGCGTTGATTTCGCGTCAGCTTTGAACTTGTGAGTATCAGGGGCCTTGTCCACGAATCGCTGTAGAAGGTTCGCGGCCTCTTGGTATTTGCCCTTATCGCCGGTAGCGAAGAGCGAAAGGCCAGCGCCAAGAAGTGCATCAACGTTGTCCGGGTTATCGGTCAAGGCTCTCTGAAATTCCGCGTATGCCTTGTCCGCCTTCCCAGCGTCCAGCAACATCTGCGCTAGATCAACCTGCGCTTTTGATTTCTTAGCCGCGTCCGTTTCGGCGGCCATATATTCCTGATAAGCTGCTACGGCTGCATCTGCCTGTGATGGATCAACCTTGCTTACGAAAAGCCGCATGGCTTCGGCGCGGGCTGCGAGCGCAAAAAACTTGGTTGCCTCGTAGCTCTTCATAGCAGCAGGGTCTGTGGGCGCAGTTTGCGCTTTAAGCAGTTCTATAGCTTTCGTTGCGGCATCAGCCGAATCCTTGAAGTCCTTCTTCGCGACCTCCAACCCTGAAGTTTTAGCAGCGTCATCCGTAGCTCTTAGAGCAGCGTTGAAGCGGTCAACGCCGCGCGCTCTGAGCGCTATTGATTTGTTAGTCAGAAGCGAAGGCGCACCGGGATGCGTTGGGTCAGCATTGATGCCTTCGTCGTAGAGCGCAATCGCCTCGTCATACTTCTTGGCGTTTAGCGCTTCGTTGCCAGCCTTGAAAGTGCGAGTGACGGTTTCGTTGGCCTCTGTAATCTTCTTGTTACCGGCAGCTATCTCCGCATTCTTACGCTGTGTGCGCGCCGGGAGCACTGACAGCGATTACGTAGGTGCCAGTGAAAGGCAAGCCAGCAAAGACGAACCTACCATTCTTGTCCGTCTTGGTGTTGTACTTGTTGGAAAGGTCCGTGCGGTAAACGTCAATGGCGGCTCCGGCGACGGGAACTACTTTGCCGTCGGCCTGCTTGAGCGTGATTTCACCGTACAATTGTCCTACCTGCGCTGATGCGACAACGCTGCTGAAGATCAGCAAGGCAACTGCGGCGAGTGAGAAGAAGATATGTTTGCGACGCATAAAAGGATTCCTCCAGAGATTATCAAACCCTCTTTTCGGTGAAGGCTTGAATTAAGATGCTGGGAACTAAAAACAGGTTGTCATTCAATACTTTAGAAACCGCTCTTTGTCAACACTTAACCGGGGGAAAGAAGAGTACGAATCGGTCATACCTGAAGCAACAACCGTTGATGCTTTCGGCCTCAAAATTTATCGCAACGCGCGCGATGCTGTCAAAGACGGCTCGTGCGTGAAAGGGGTTTTTCATTAAAAGCCCTGCAAAGCTACAGCACACGATTCGTCTGCATCCAAGCTTTCTCTGGAAAGAGCGCGAGGCCGTTGGGCGCGGTTCGTGATAGCATAGAGAACACAAGAAGAGCGGCATCTGCGAAGACTCGAAAGCCCCGTGAGCCGAAAAGACGCACAAATCGAAGAGATAGTTAATCTAGGCACAGCCCGACTGCTTGCGCGTGCGACCGATGCGCGCTCACTCAATATTGATGTGCTTGCCCAGCGCGTGCGTGCTGCGCTTGAAAAGTACCTTTTGTCAGCCGATGCAAATGCAACAGAGAAGGCGATTGACGAGTTCATAGATGGGCTTCACGCAGATGATCTTTGTTTGATAGTTGCCTGCGAGCGCGGCGAACAGAAGGCGTGGAGCGATCTGGTGGCGCAGTATGGAGCAACCGTTCGCTCGGCTGCGCGCTCTGCAAGTTCTAACGAAGACGCTGCGGAGGATTTGGCGCAATCGATCTGGGCGGAGTTGCATGGCCTTCGCACTAGAGAAGATGGTCGCCCGCAGGGAAAGCTAGCCTACTATTCAGGTCGCGGCTCGCTCGGCGGATGGCTTCGCGCCGTGGTCGGACAGCTTGCCGTTGACCAGCATCGCAAGTCTTCGCGTCTTGTGCAGACTGAATTGGACGCAGACTTTGATCGTCTGGCGCGCGACTCTCATCAATCGGATGAAGCCTTTAACGCTGGCGCAACTGCGCCCGATCCTGAAACTGCTCTTGCGAAGCAGAGAGCATCGGGCGATGTAGAAGCTGCGCTCGCAGCCGCTTTAAGAGAACTCGCGCCTGAAGACCGTCTTCTGGTCAAGCTCTACTACTTCGACGGGCTTCGCCTTCGTGAGGCCGGAGCGGTTCTGGGCGTGCATGAAGCTACGGCGAGTCGTCGCCTTACGCGCATTCACGCGGAGGTGCGCGAACGCGTCGAAGCTATCCTGATTAAGGAGCATGGCTGGACGCGGAATGAGACTTCGCGCTCGCTTTCAGAAGCGGCCATGCATCTTGAGAGCGATCTGGAACTGATGCTTACGACGGAAAATGTGCGCGAGCGAGAAAGAGGCGTGCGTGACGTATGAATAAGTTTAATGAAGGGCCGGATAATATTGAGCCGCGCCCGCAAGCAACAGAGCTTCCGGGCGTTCTTAAGTCAGTCGCCAGCGGAAACTCACGGCGGGGCGAAAAGAATCATTGAGTCATGTAATCCTTTGTTCAATGAGTCAATGATCGCATGGCTGAATGATTAAATAATATGAAGCGCACAGACAGCACAGAGATGGATCGCCTGCTTCGCCGACACTTCCGGCGAGACGGCGAAACTCTGCGCGACGCAAGCGACCGTGAAGCACAAGAATCAAAGAGCGCGGCGCACATGGATGCGGATGAGATGAACGCTTATGCCGAAGGTGCGCTGCCTGAAGCTGCGCGCTCGCGCTACTTCGCTCACCTGGCCGATTGTGATGATTGTCGAAAGCTGGTCACGGAACTAGCGCTCGCTTCCGGCGCTGGAAGCTTTGAGAAGCGCGCCTCTGTCGCAGAAGTCCCCCCGTCAAAGTCCTGGCGCGAATGGCTCGCGGCACTTCTTTCTCCGCCAGTGCTCCGGTACGGCGTGCCTGCGCTCGCGCTCTTTGCAGTAATCATAGTTGCCATAGTTGCTATGCGCGCGCGAAGGGAAGGTTCTTACACGGCGCAGAACAAAGAGGCGACGAGAAATTCTGCGCTCTCAACTTCACCCAGTTCAAATTCAGCGGCAGAGACTTCGACTGCAACGACGGCAGAGGATCACGCGAACGCCAACGCTTCGAGCAACAGCACTACTACTGCTCCCGCGATCACTGAGCAATCTCAAACCGAAATAAGTCCTGCCGCGACTCCGGCTCCTCCGAAGGCAGCGGCGGAAGAGAACACGCCCGTAGCTTCTCCTTCCATCGCAGCAAAGAATCAAGCGCAGTCGGGCGGCATTCTGGATAAAAAGCTGGAGGATAGGCCGGAAGAAGAGGCTAAGAGCAATGATGCCTTAGCGGGTACGGCTGCCGCACCGCAACCTGCACCACCCTTAGCGAAGCCAGCGCCTACGGATGCGGATGACATTGCGAAGCGGGATGAGCAGAGAAGAAAAAAAGTAACGACGAAGGAAGCAGATGAAACTGTCACCGTTACGAACGGTGCTGGCGCGGCAACAACTCAGACGACAGCCGCCGAATCGCCGCGCAGCAGAAAAGCTGCATCGCGTTCGACTCAGAATATGGCGATAATGAGACCTTCGTCTCCCGCAAGCGAGTCATCAGGCGCAGTCAGTGGAAAAGACAAAGACAATCCTTCAGATACGCGAACTGTCGGCGGCCATAGCTTCCGCAGGCAGGGAAGCGCCTGGGTTGATACCGCATATAATTCCGCTCGCCCCACAATCAGCATCGCGCGCGGCTCTGAACAGTATCGCGCGCTTCTGGCAGACGAGCCTGGCCTTCGCGCAATCGCACAACAACTCAGCGGCGAAGTCATAGTCGTATGGGGTAACAAAGCGTACCGCTTTCATTGATCGCAGATTTCGGAGTTAGAAATAAGAAAGAACACAATCAACCGCGATAACGCTAAACGACGCGAATAGAAAGAGGGACCGTAATTTCTTTCGCGTCGTTTAGCCTTATTTCGCGGGCAATATATTCGCTCGTCTTTCCTCATCTGTAAATCCCCACTTCTGCAATTGCTTCGGCACTACACTTCGCGCTACTTTAATGCTGCTCCAATCAAGCCGAATAACTTAGAAAGACGGAGACGAAATGAATACCAACGGAAAGCCCTGCGTTGCGCGTCCGCTCGCAATCTCGCTAATCATCTTTGCGCTATTCGTCAGCCCTTTAGCGCCAACTTCAAACGCGCAGCGAAATCGCGGCAAGCGTCAAAGTAAATCAGGTGACGCAGCCGCACTTGCAAGCTCGAAGCGTAACCCGGAGATAGCGCGCATAGTTTCTGAGATCAACGCGAGCAACATAGAGCGCACGATTCGTAAGCTCGTCTCCTTCGGCACGCGCAACACGCTCTCCGTTCAGGACAATCCAACGCGCGGCATAGGCGCTGCGCGCGACTGGCTCTACAGCGAGTTTCAAAAAGTCGCGGAGAGTTCCGAAGGGCGCATGACAGTTGAGAAACAGACGTTCGAGCAAGCGCCCGGAAAGTATCAGCGCATAGCACGAACGACCACGCTCACAAACATAGTCGCAACTTTGCGCGGCACTCAGCCCGCTTCAGAGAATCGTCTGTACGTCGTTAGCGGCCACTACGATTCAATGTGCACGAGTCCTACGGATGCCGAATGCGACGCGCCCGGAGCAAACGACGACGCTTCGGGCACGGCTGCCGTGCTTGAGATGGCGCGCGTGATGGCTAAATATAAATTCGACGCGACGATAATTTTTATGACCGTAGCAGGCGAAGAGCAGGGGCTTGTCGGCTCAACATATTTCGCAGAGCAGGCGAAGCAGAAGAAGATGGACATAGAGGCCATGTTCACGAACGACATCATTGGAAGTTCGCTTGGCGGTAACGGCGTGCATGACCCGCACACAGTCCGCGTCTTCTCCGAAGGCGTGCCGTCAAGCGAGACAACGGAAGAAGCGAACGTGCGTCGCGGCGTAGGCGGCGAGAATGACTCCATCTCGCGGCAACTCGCGCGTTTTATAAAAGAGACTGGCGAGCGCTACGTGCCTTCGATGCGCGTAATGATGGTCTATCGTCGTGATCGTTATCTGAGAGGCGGCGACCACATGCCTTTCGTTGAGCGCGGCTACGCTGCCGTGCGTTTCACCGAACCGAACGAGAACTACAACCACCAGCACCAGAATGTTCGCGTCGAGAACGGCATACAGTACGGCGACCTGCCGGAGTTTGACGACTTCAATTACATAGCTCAGGTCGCACGCGTCAACGCAGCAAACCTGGCCGCTCTGGCTCTAGCTCCTGCGCGACCCAAGAACGTCGGCATCGTCACGACTCGCTTGACCAACGACACGGATTTGAAGTGGGATGCGAACAAAGAGCCTGACCTAGCGGGTTACGAGATAGTCTGGCGTGACACGACATCGCCCGTGTGGACGAATTCAAAGTGGATTGGAAACGTGACGATCTACACGATGAAGGGGATGTCGAAGGACAACTTCTTTTTCGGCGTGCGCGCGGTTGATAAGGATGGGAATCGCAGTCCTGTCAGTTATCCGAAACCTGTCCGATAAGAGTTTGAGATAGAAGATAAAGAGCTTCAATGAGAAACTTGACTAAGATTCTCACTGAAGCTCTTTATCGTTTAAGCCGGTAGAGAGTTCGCGCTATTACTTCTTATCGCATTCGTTCGCGGGATCGGGGAATGGTCCTGCGTTCTTCTCCCACCAGTTATTATCTTCAATCTTCTCCTTGACCTTGTCGGAGGAGTCAACATCCAGACGATAATACTTGTCGCCGAAGGTTGTGAATTTGCTGCTGTATGCAATGAGGTCGAAGGTGACAGTTGCTTTCGCCCCCGCATTGATTGCTGGAACATCTGCTTCCAACTCCTCGCCGCCGGGCGAACCTTTTTGAGGACCGCCATACAGACTTAAGCGCAATCTGTTAGCTGGCGCATTGCCTTTGCACTGGTTCGTAATCTCAACGAACATCTTGTGGCCATTGATCGTGACCTTCGTTATGCGCAGGTCCGGGAGAGCGACAGCAGCAGGAGGCGGTTTGACTATCTCGCATGACGTGGCCGAATCCGGGAAGGGGGCGGAATTCTTTTCAAACCAGTTATTGCCCTCGACTGTCTCTTTTATTTTGTCATGAGGGTCAATCGAAAGCCTGTAGTACTTACCTTCAAAGGTGTATTTGATGCCGCCAATCGAAGTTGCGTCAGGTGTAACTGTGGTCTTTGTTTCGCCCGCGATGGGAGGAACATCAATCTCAAAAATTTTATATACGCCTGACTCTTTTGTACTGCCTGCGTAGAGTTCCACTCTTAGCCTTGATGCAGGGGCATCTCCCTTGCAGCGATTCCAGACCTCTACGTCTGCTTTAATTCCATTGACCTTGACGCTGTTAATGCGCAGGTCTGGAAGATAAGCCGGAAGGATGACGGGATTGTTTGGAACTTTTATTTTCGGATTCCCATCCTGAGCCTGGGCTGTTGATTGAAAGAGCGAACCAGCTATTAGAAGCAGGCACGCCATGAACATAGTTTTGGTCTTCACTTTGGATTCTCCTTTTCATCGGATACTCTGTCTTCTGTTTCAGACGGCAACACTAATGCAAGAGTAGAGTGGAAGAGAAGTCTGAGGCCGCTGCACTTCCAATGCGATTTTTGTCTGACTGCTTCGCAGGTTAATACAAGTCGGCCTCGTTGTCCAAGAAATTTGGGCCTTATTACGGCAGGAAACATCGGATTTGACGGCAACGCGGAAGCGAACGAGGGAGGGCTGAAACTTTTTCAACCTTCTGGCCGCTCTCAGCGTCTAAACCCACAGCAGAAGTGGGATTTGAGTTTGACAAGAGCCTCGCAAGCTAAAAGGTTGACTTTTTACCCTGAAATTTCTAAATGGTGATGATTATGAGAGCTTTCAAATTGAGTTCGCAAAATAGATTTTCCAAAATGGTCCGAAGCCTCGCGGCGCTTCTCTACGTCTGGATGCTCCTGATAGGCTCGCTCGCGCTTGTTCCAGTAGCAAACGCCGAGCAGCAGCAGAAGGCGCAGCGCCTGACGGAAGAGCAGCGCATACTGCACGTCCTGAATCGCCTTGGCTTCGGCGCGCGTCCCGGCGACGTTGAGAGAGTCAAGGCTATGGGCATTGACAAATACATAGACCTTCAACTTCATCCTGAAAAGATTGACGACGCGGTGGCCGACGCGAAGGTGAAGAATTTGGACGCGCTCCAGCTTTCAACGGGAGAGCTTTATGCGAAGTATCCTCAGCCCGGCCAAATCCTGCGCCAGATGCAGCGAAGCGGTAATGCGCCGCCGGAACTAGCAGCAGCAATTGACGCGCGCAAGAACGGGCAGGCAGCAGCACCTAACGCCGGGGGCGCTCCGAAGGCAGATACGAACGGTGAGATGACGAAGCCCAACGGCGCGGCCAAAGCCGATGATCCGCAGAACAACGAGGCATATCGAAACGCGATTCGTGATTACTACATTAAGAATGGCCTGAAGCCGCCGCAGGTGCTTACTGCACAGTTGCAGGCTTCGCGCATCATGCGCGCTGTCTATAGCGAGCGGCAGTTGCAGGAGGTGATGGTTGATTTCTGGACTAACCACTTCAACGTCTTCGCTGGCAAGGGTGCGGACCGCTGGCTTCTGATCTCCTACGACCGTGACACCATTCGCCCGCACACTCTTGGCAAGTTCTACGATCTTCTCTTGGCGGATGCGCAAAGCCCTGCGATGCTCTTCTACCTTGATAACTTCCAGAGCGTCAGCCCGAACGCAAACATGCGAGGGCCGGGAGCGGGACTTGGACAACGCCGACCGCAGGCTCAGCGCGGCGGCTTGCTGGATATTCTGATGGGCGGCGGAGCAGCGATGCGTCGCAATCAGCAAGGACAGGGCGCGAATCTTCCCGGACAGCAGCAGGCAAGACAGCAGCAACAGCAGCAGCAGCGCGCGAAGCGTGGCATCAACGAGAACTACGCGCGCGAGCTGATGGAGTTGCACACGCTTGGTGTTGAAGGTGGCTACACGCAGAAGGATGTGCAGGAGGTCGCTCGTTGCTTCACTGGCTGGACGATCTACAACCCGCGCGGTGGCGGCGGACTCTTCGGCATGGCTGATGAGAGCAAGGCCGGGACGTTCTACTTCAACCCGCGCCTGCACGACGACGGCGAGAAGGTTGTCTTAGGTCACAAGATTCCAGCAGGCGGCGGCGTCAAAGACGGCCTGATGGTCTTGGACATTCTCGCGCATCATCCTTCGACAGCGAAGTTCATCGCAACGAAACTCGCGCGCCGCTTCGTCTCCGACAATCCAAGCCCCGCGCTTGTTCAACACATCGCGGATGTCTTCTTAAAGACCGACGGCGACATACGCGAGACCTTGCGCGCAATCTTCACTTCGCCCGAATTCAATTCGGCGGAAGCCTATCGCGCAAAGATCAAGCGCCCGTTCGAGCTTGCAATCAGCGCCATACGCACACTCGGCGGCGACACGAACGGTGGTCCGGCGATTCATCAATGGATTGCTAAGATGGGGCAGCCGCTCTACGGCTATCAAACGCCGAACGGTTATTCCGACATGGCTGAGAATTGGGTCAACACGGGCGCGCTACTCGAACGCCTGAACTTCGGCCTTGCGCTTGCGAGCAATCGCATCCCGAACACGCACGTTGATCTAACGCGCTTCGCAGGAGGGGACGCGAAAGACTCTACGAACATGGAGCGCGTAATGAACCGCTTCATAGACGTAATCTTGCAGGGAGACGTTTCGCCAAGGACGAAGGCTACGCTTCTCAAACAACTGAAAGAGCCGTTACCGGTGACTTCGCCTCAAACTACAGAGGCTAGCGCGATGAATGATGATGACGCTATGATGCGTCCCGGCGGCGGCTTTGGCGGCGGGCGGCGCGGCCAGCAAGGACAGGTCGCAATGGCAGATTTATCAAAGGTCAGCAACCCTGAGCTTGTAAAAGTAGTCGGATTGATCTTGGGATCGCCGGAGTTTCAAAGGCAGTAATAAAGTTTCAAGTTCCAAGTTTCAGGTTTCAAGTTAAAGCTACGAACCTCGAACTTGAAACCTGAAACTTGGAACTAAGAGGTATTGAGTATGAACAGAAGATTCTTCTTAAAATCGAGCGGCATAGCGTTGGCGAGTGTAGGATTGATGGCGAGCGTGCCGTCGTTTCTTGAGCGCACGGCATTGGCGCAGGGCGTGAACCGCATAACGGGCGGGCGGCGCAAAGTCCTGATCGCAATTTTTCAGCGCGGCGCGGTTGACGGCCTGAACGTAGTGGTGCCGCACGGCGAGAGCGCGTATTACGAGATGCGCCCGACGCTTGCTATTCCGAAGCCTAAGGGAGCAGGCGATTCTGCCGAGGCTGCGATTGACCTGGACGGCTACTTTGGTCTGCATCCGGCGCTCGCTCCGTTCAAGCCTCTGTGGGATGCGAAGCGATTGGCGATTGTTGATGCGGTTGGTTCGCCAGACAACACGCGCTCGCACTTTGACGCGCAGGACTACATGGAGTCCGCAACGCCCGGTGTGAAGTCAACGCCCGATGGCTGGCTCAACAGAATCTTGCAGACGAAGCCCGACCAGAAGGCATCGCCGTTCCGTGCGGTCTCAATGACGCAGAACACGCCGCGCGTTCTACAGGGCAAGGCCAATGCGGTTGCAATCTCTAACCTAGCCGACTTCTCGATTCGCGCGGGCGCGTATTCAGCTAGCGTGCAGGGCGGCTTTGAATCAATCTACGATCAGTCCGCAAACGATGTGCTGGGCGGAACGGGCAAGGAGACTTTTGAGGCAGTAAACTTCTTGAAGAAGGTCAACCCGTCGCAGTACAAGCCTGAGAACGGCGCGCAGTATCCGCGCTCGCCTTTCGGCAACTCCATGCTGCAAATCTCGCAGTTGATAAAAGCTGGCGTCGGTCTTGAGGTAGCCTTCACAGACATTGGCGGCTGGGACACGCACGTCAATCAAGGGAACGCTCGCGGCCAACTCGCAGCGCGCTTACAGGATTTCGCTGGCGGCATCAGCGCGCTCGTCGCAGACTTAGGCGCGAAGATGGATGACGTAGTTATCCTGACTATGTCCGAGTTCGGGCGCACAGCGCGCGAGAACGGAACGCGCGGCACGGACCACGGCCACGCCAACGCTATGTTCGTCGTGGGCAACACGGTTCGCGGCGGCAAAGTTTATGGACAATGGCCGGGGCTGAAGTCGAGCGATCTTTACGAAGGAAGAGACCTTGCTTTGACTACAGACTTCCGCGATGTCTTCGGCGAGCTTGCTCAGAAGCATCTGGGTGATTCCAATCTGAAAGCAATCTTTCCGGGCTACGATACGAGCGCAACGAAGTTTCGTGGAGTGCTGGGGTAGGGTCAAAGAGCAGAATAGTAAACTTGTGGGGACACTGTTGAAAAGCAGTGTCCCTTTCTTT
>QHXM01000258.1 GCA_003222945.1 Acidobacteriota bacterium | reverse complement strand
CCCCATCACTCCCACGGTTGAAATCGGTAATAGAACGGGGAAAGCTTGCCATACCGAATTATATAGATCCGCTAAACGAAGCTCCTCATCAATAATCATGTCTGCTGCCTGAAGAAGGCTAACATTTTCTTCCGTTACTTCACCAATAACTCGTACAGCTAAACCTGGGCCTGGAAATGGATGTCTTTTCAGAATCTTATCTGGAACACCTAACTCAGATCCAATTAATCTTACCTCATCCTTAAACAGTTCTCGCAACGGCTCAATCAGTCGCAGATTCATATTCTCCGGCAATCCGCCTACATTATGGTGGCTCTTTATAACAGCAGATGGTCCGCGCACAGAGACCGACTCAATCACATCCGGGTAGAGCGTTCCTTGAACAAGAAATCGGACATCGCCCAGTTCCCTTGCCTTTTGTTCAAAAATCTCTATAAATGTGCGACCTATGGCTTTTCTCTTCAACTCCGGATCGATAACACCTTTTAATGCCTTCAGGAACAGCGACTCTGCGCGAACCGCTAACAAATTCAGCTTCATGCTCTGTTTCAAAAGCGATGAGACCAGCTCAAATTCTCCCTCACGTAATAGCCCGTTATTAATAAATATGCATACCTGACGCTTCCCTAGGGCCCGATTTACAATAGCTGCGGCCACCGATGAATCCACACCTCCCGAAATACCACAAATGACCTTCTCCTGCCCCCCTACAAGCTCCTGAATTTGCTCAACCTGCTCTTTAATAACAGCAAGGGGCGACCAGTTTCCACTGCAACCACATACGCGCATAAGAAAATTCCGTAACACTTGTGAACCGAGTGGAGTGTGCGCAACCTCTGGATGAAATTGAAGCCCGTATATGCGTTTGCTTAAATCCTCGAACGCATTAAGCGCATCTGGAGTTTGGGCAGTTATCGTAAATCCCGGCGGCGCTACAGTAACATGATCGCCGTGACTCATCCACACATCCATCTCAGACGGAAGGCCAGCAAAAACCGAGGCAGGACCTCCAGAGAGTATTAGCCCTGCCGGTTTTTTCGAACATATCAATTCAGCGGGCGCATTGAATGGCAATATTTCGCAATAGACGCCGGCTTCCCTTACCCTGCGCGCTATTAGCTGTGTGTATTGTGAGCCAAAGTCAAGAACTATGATAGTTTCGTGCTCTTTTTTTTCAGGCAATAAAGTAAACTCCATGAGTATGTCGAACGTCTGAACAAAGTTGTCTGCCAAGAAGTTGAAATTATACGAGCAAACCCGCAACGTAACAATCTATAATTTTTGAGGTCAGCTATATAAAGGGATCAAGGTGCTTAGATTACAAGGATGCGCGAAAAAATTTCTCACGGTCATAGGTGGACTTTTTTTCTTTTAGCCATAATTCCGCTTCTCTTAGATGGCGCGATAATCCCTGCAAAAGTTCCTCAAGGGAAAGGCTTGCAGGTCGCTCTCTCTAAACCTCTGGTCGTGAAATGGACTTATCCAACTGATTTCACAACAAACCTAAGACCGGCAACTGATGTTGATCGCATCTACCTACCGCTGACTTCCGGGCTGCTTGTCTCCCTGAACGCGTCGGACGGGCGCTTGACTTGGAAAACTGATCTTGGCGGTGAGCTATCATCTTCGCCTGCTGCGGATGAGTTTGGTGTGTACATTGCATCTCAAACGATTGGAGACCAAAAGACAGATGTTCACGCGAGAGGGGCTTTGCGCGCGCTTGGCCGAGAAGGAGGCATCACTCTATGGATGCGTACACTCCCGATGCCGATACGTGGCACTCTTATATCCAGCGAGGCGAATCTATACGGCGGATCGAGCGACGGGCGAGTGTATGCTGTTAAAAAGCAGACAGGCGATATTGTCTGGACATTGCAGCACTCTGCACCTTTCGCTTCCCATCCAATCATATTCGGCTCCAGGCTATACATAGGCAGCGAAGATGGCTACCTCTTCTCTTTAGATAAGACCACGGGAAAGATTTACTGGCGTTATCGGACGCGGGGCGCTGTTCGCGGCAGTGTCGTAGTCTCGAACGATCTGGTCTATTTCGGCTCGGCTGATGGTTACATCTATGCTGTTAGACAAGATGACGGGGGCTTGCGCTGGCGCAGGCGAACGGGCGCTGGCGTTGAAACGGTCGCAGAAGGTCCGGACGGCCTGCTTGTAGCATCCTTTGACAATTTCGCCTATTCCCTTTCCTACAGTAATGGCGACAGTTTATGGAAACGCCAGTTGGCTGGTAGAGTCGTAACAGAACCTTTGATCGTGCCGGACGGAGTTCTCTTTACTCCTCTGTCCAGTCCCGCAGGGGTGGTTTTAGATTTGAAGAGCGGCAAGCAACTAAACAATCTTCCAATTGGTGAAGACAATGAATTGACGGCATCAGCCGTCGCCGCCGGCAATCTGCTTTTTCTTACAACAACTCATGGATTGCTTGCTTTCGCGCATCCCAACTGAGTAAGCGTTAAAGATTTCTCACTGAGACTCTTTAGGGCTTCGTTTTCGGAATAGACTTCCAAGCCGCAAAATTGGCCCATGTAGAACATAGACAGCTACTATTATCAGCAACACGTATTCAGAGAATAGATAGATAAGCATACCAACGGCGGCGATAAAAAGAAGCGCAAGGCGCGTGCTGCGACCACTCGTTCCGACCGTCTTAAAACTAGAGTAGCGTATTGTGCTAATCATCAAAGCGCCCAGGCTTCCGACGAGCGCCATCATTAGACCGCTGTAAAGTGCAAGATACTTGGGCTGGTATTGAATGAGCGGCCTCGGAGAGAAATGAATAATTGCCGCTATAAGAACAGCCGCAGATGGAATCGGCAATCCCACGAAACTCTTTTTATCAACCTTGGCTAATCCCTCCGCCATTATGCGCGGACGCGAAGCCTGAACATTGAATCGCGCCAAACGAAACGCTCCGCATATCAAATACATGAATGAAAGAAACCAGCCGAGCTTATGCTCCCAGCTTCCTTCAGCGAACGCAGGCCCGTACCCCCATGCGTAAGCTAAAACAGAAGGCGCTATGCCGAACGTCAGCACGTCAGCCAGAGAATCAAGCTGCAAGCCTATCTCCGTAGTTGTCTTCGTCATTCGCGCTATTCGACCGTCCAGTATGTCGAACAACCAGGCCCAGCAGATTGCCTTCGCCGCGTTATCAAAAAACTCTGCGGCGCGCTGAAGATCAGAAGCCGCCCCGCTATTGATGAGTTGGAATCCGCGCAACGCGGCCATCACTGCATAGAAGCCCATGCTTATATTCGCGGCGGTAAAAGCGGACGGTATCAGGTATAGACCTTTTTTTATCCCGCGCCGACTAGGGCGATCACCCGTCTCTTTTTCGGCCTGTAGGCGAGATGCGCTTGCCATTAAGCGATCCTCCCTATAATCGTGACGCCGCCTTTGACGCGCATTCCTTTGCGCACTTCTAATTGAACGCCGTGCGGCATTATCAGGTCCGTTCTCGAACTGAATTTAATCAGACCGAATCGCTCGCCCAATGCCACGAAATCTCCAGCGCGCTTCCAGCAGACTATTCTGCGCGCAAGCACTCCTGCAATCTGCTTGCACACGACCGTCGCATCTTCGCTGCGAATGGTAAGCGCGTTCTGCTCGTTGACAAGACTTGCCTGCTCTTTCGTCGCCATTAAAAACTTTCCCTGCGTGTAGGTTATATCCGTTACAGTCCCCGCTATCGGGGAGCGATTTATGTGCACGTCCAATGGCGAAAGGAAGATACTCACTACCCAGGGCGACTTTTCGTCTTCGGGTGAGAGAGGTTGCACGCGCGTCACTCGGCCATCGGCTGGCGCGACGATCACTCCCATCTCAGATGGCGCTCTGCGTCGCGGGTCACGAAAGAAGAAGGCCATGAAACCGGATAGCAGGAACAGTAGAATTGAGACGGGCCAGTAGCCCAAGACAAGCGGGATGATTGCCAGCAGAAGCGGAATCAAAATATATGGAAGACCTTCGCGCGCCACTTTTATCTCTCTAACGGTTTTATAGCTCACTAGCTAAATCATTTTACAACTCGCATATTGTAGGAAACGGGGGCGCTTCCTCTTTAATCTCGCGCCCCCGTTCTTTCTTGACGCCGCTCTGTGCGGGAAAAATCTAATCTCTTCGCTTCCGAGCTTTTAGTGACCGGACTCCTGTCTTTTCTGGTACTGCAACATCATGGAATGCATCTGATCTTTAATGGCTAATTTCTTCTTCTTTAATGTAGTCTCCTCCAACTGCTCCTCTTCGCTGGGGTAAGTGAGCGCGGACAACTCGCTTAAGCGTTCTTCATAACGACCGTGCTCTCGCGCCAGTTCGCGGAACTCCGGGTCGTTCATTATCAGTTGCTCTTTTAAGCTGTCCGTGTTGGTAATTTCCATAGCGGAAAGTCCTCCTTAAGGATTTATTGGTCGGCCAATTACTCAAAACCGATGCTGTTCGAATGGAATAACACCGGCGCTATTTTTGAAAATGTTAGCTCAAAAGGCGCGAACATATCAAGCTGAACTTCAAACCTCGCGGCTCATCACCAGCGCATCTTCCCTTGGGTCTGAATAGTAGTTTTTTCGCAGCCCTGCGCCGCTGAATCCGCACCGCCCATAGAGCGCCTGCGCCGCACGGTTGCTCGCACGCACTTCAAGGAAAGCGTGGCGCGAGCCGCGACGCGCTCCTTCTTTTATCACAGTTTCAAGCAGCGCTCTTCCTATTCCCAATCGGCGGAATTCATTTCGGACCGCCACGTTATTGACGTGAAGCTCGTCGGCTACCAGACGTGAGGCGATGAACCCTGCAATTCGCCCGGACCGAAGATTATTCTTATTCAAATTCCGCGCAACAAACATCAGAGTGTCGCTTCGCTGCATCAACTCTGAGTGGTAAGCCTCCCAGCCCCAAAGGCTCAGCCCGCTTGCCTCTTCAATCTCCACGACCTCCAACAGGTCGTGCTCAGTCATGCGAGAGATTTTGAAATCCCTTTGAGAGCCTCGTAGTGCAGAACTATTTACACTTAACATCGCTTGTTTATTTCAGCATCCGACGGACGTACATAAATGGCACGCAGGTTCTGCGGTGTATGAGTATCATCGAACGGCGCGCTCGCAAGCGCAAGTCTGGCAACACTGGCGGCCAAAGCTTCAGTTCCTTTCACCAGAACCCATCTATCAACGTTGATCGCTTCAGCCTTGCCCATCGTCATCTCAAAGTCAATGCCTTCCGCGAGTGCGCGAGCTTTAATCTCCTCCAGATAAATCTGCGCCCCTTCGCCTGCCCATTTCAACCTGCGAATGGAAACTACTTTATCAAGCAAGCTGCCCGGCCCTATGTGTGCAGGAGATTCAAAGGGCTGCACAATGCCTACCTCTGTGACCGCAAACCTTTGCGCGAACACCTCGCCGCGTCCTGCTGGAAGAAGGGCGATTGTTGCATCTGATTCTCCTGCGCTGTGAGCAACCGCATGAAGAGTCTGGATTCCAACGCAGGGACGATTGAGCGTCGCTGCAAACGATTTAACGGTCGCAAGCCCTATGCGCAATCCTGTGAAACTTCCTGGTCCGGCTGCAACTGAAAACGCATCCATGTCAGCGAGAGTTACACCAGCTTCGTCAAGCATCTTCTCTATCTCTTCAAGCAGATGCGTCGAATGTGAGCTTCCCGCATCGCCCACATAAGAGGCAAGCAGTTCTGTGCCGCGCGCCAGGGCAAGACTCCCTGCGCGCGTCGCCGTCTCTATGCTTAAAATCAGAGGCTTACTATTAACTTGCACGAACAGAGTCTCCGCCTTGCGAGCAACTTTAATCGCTCGCCCGCGCTCGCCGACATCAAATTTGACAGGCTGCACCGGGTCGCGCGATTATAGAAGCGCTAAAAGACAAACGCAACGAAGAGACTTTAGGACTCCTTTCTGCTGAGAAGGAGTCCGTAAATATTCTTAGGCGTCTTTGACTGTAAATTTGCCGGAACTTTATTCCAGATTGTAGTGATGAAAAAGCGCATAGGGATTTTAACTGCGGGTGGTGATTGTCCGGGATTGAATGCAGTCATTCGCGCAGTCGTTAGACGCGCCGTGGCTGACGGCGCAGAGGTGGTAGGCGTAAAAAACGGCTGGCGTGGATTGGCCGAAGGCGACGTTGAGCCTCTGACGCGCTCTGCCGTAACGGGCATCTTGCCGCGCGGCGGAACTATTCTTGGAACGTCGCGTCTTAACCCTCTGGACAGCCCTGATACTTTAGCTCGCGTCAAAAAAAACTGGCAAAGGTTCGGTCTTGAAGGCTTAGTAGTCGTAGGCGGCGAAGGCACGCTCTCTGCCGCGCTGGACATCTGGCGCGATCACAATCTTCCGCTCGTCGGTATCCCAAAAACAATCGACAACGATATTCGAGGCACGGATTTTACATTCGGCTTCGATACTGCCGTTGGCGTCGTGACAGACGCTGTTGACAGGTTGCATTCAACTGCTGAGTCGCACCACCGCGTGATGGTCGTTGAGGTCATGGGTCGCCACACGGGTTGGATAGCTGCTTACGGTGGCATAGCTGGCGGCGCAGACGTTGTGCTTGTGCCTGAACATCCTTTCAGAATCTCCCGCGTCTGCGAGTTGCTGAAGCATCGTGAGGAGCAGGGGCGAGCATTCTCAATCGTAGTCGTGGCGGAGGACGCGCACCCGCACGAGGAGGAAAATTTTTTAATTGATGAAGTGCGCGAGCAGATTTTTCGTCATGACCGCCTGGGCGGCATAGGCACTGCACTCGCGCAAGAGATAGAGGACTGCACAGGGATTGAAACTCGCGTTACAAAGCTAGGCTACGTTCAGCGCGGCGGCTCTCCTTCCCCTTTCGACCGCGTTCTGGCAACACGCTTCGGCGTCAAAGCCTACGAGATGATTCAAGCTGAACAGTGGGGTCAAATGGCCGCAATACGCGCCAACGAGATCGTAACCGTTCCTCTTGAAGAAGCCGTCAGCGAACTCAAACGATTAGATGAAGAGATATACAATGTCGCAGAAATCTTTTTCGGATAAGAAGGCGCTGCGAAAAACTTTTTCACCCACTACATCTTTAACTGACGCAGGCCGAGCGCGAATTTCCAGAGCAGCGACTTTAAGCAAATGAAGCTCTGTCCCATCTGTTTGCGATGCTACGAGGACGCGGAGGATTCCTGTCCGAGCGACAAGGCCGCGCTCGTCCCTTCGCGCCACGGCACGCGCATGGTTGCAAATAAATATCAGTTGGACCGCCTTCTGGGACGCGGCGGGATGGGCGCTGTTTACATTGGCACGCATCTGGATTTGGACCGCCCCATTGCAATCAAGCTGCTTCTGCCAGACTTCACAGCCGACGCAGCCGCTATGGAAAGATTCCGCCGCGAAGCTCGCGCTGCTGCTCGTCTAAATCATCCGAACGTCGCAGACACTTATGATTACGGCGTGCTCGCGGACGGCGGCGCGTACATAGTCATGGAGATGGTAGAGGGTCAGACGCTGCGCGAATATATGGACGCAGCAGGCCAGCTAGATGTTAGCGAAGCGGCAGAGATTGGAAGACAAGTCGCAGATGGAATCGAAGCAGCCCATCGCCGCGACATAGTTCACAGAGACCTGAAGCCCCAGAACATCATACTGTCGCGCGACCACGAGGGAAGATTGCAAGCTAAAGTCGTTGACTTCGGCGTGGCGAAGCTCAAAGAATATTCGACAACGAGCGGCGCACTAACGGCAAGCGGCACTCTAATCGGTACGCCGCGCTACATGTCTCCCGAACAATGCTCAGGCCATAGAACAGACGAGCGCTCAGACATTTACAGCATGGCCGTAATCCTCTTCGAGATGCTGGCGGGTCACCCGCCCTTCGACGCTCCTTCTGCTACAGCAATCGCAATTAAGCATATTCAGGAAGCGCCGCCGCAGTTGAAAGAGTCTCGCGCCGACATTCCTATGGAGCTTGAACAACTCGTCCGTCAATCTCTTGATAAAGACCCTGAGAAGCGTCCGGCGACGGCAGCGGAGTTCTCAGAAAGGTTAAAGGAGTTTTCCACTTCGTCTCTGCAAACTGAAGATTACGAGAGACACGGACAACAAACTTTGACTTTGAATGAGAGCGCAGGCGGAAGGACGAATGTTATAGCCGCCACCTCTAAGATAACGCATCGCGCGGGCGAGCCAACGGCTGAGCATTCTTCAGACGAGCGCAATGATCCTTCCGTTCAAGGCTATGCAGCGATGCAACCTGAAGTTTTGACTGTGCGCGCATCGAATCTGGATGAGAAGCTTGATGAGCAACCTACCGTCGCAGCGGCAGAGAGCGCAAGTGACACGGATGATGCGGAAACGCACGTCAGCGCCGTCCCCGCTCGCGTTGATAATGCTCAGGAGTCTGCACAGTCCAGATTTGTAAAGAGGCCGTCGCTCATCTACGCAGCGGCTTTCCTGCTTCTTGCAGTCGTCGCAGCCGCCATCTGGTATGTGCGGACTTCGCCCATAGCAGGCACGAATAATAACTCTGCTGCCGTGACGAAGGAGTCTGCTGTTGAGGCCACTCAAATTCCTGGCGTCGTAAACAATAAAGAATCTTCAGACAACACGAAGCCGTCGAATTCAAATAGCTACGCGAATTCAAAACCAACGCTAGCGGACGCGCATGAAAAGTTGGCTACGGCGCTCAACGAATGGGTTTCGGCTACGAACGCGCGCGACATGAATAAGTTAATCTCTTTTTACGCTCCCGTGCTGACCGTCTTTTACACAAAGCGCGACGAGCCACAACAGGAGGTTCGCACCGAAAAAGAGCGTCTGTTCGCCGAGATCAACTCAATTGACGTGCGCGTTAATTCTCCAGAGATACGAATTGACGCGGACGGGCGGAATGCTACGATGCGCTTTCACAAAACATGGAGATTTACGGGGCAGCGTTCGGAAAGCGGCGAGGTGATTCAAGAGTTGATCTGGAGAAATACGGACTCCGGCTGGAAGATTGTCAGCGAACGTGACGCAGAGGTTATATGGCTTAACAAGTGAAGACGGCTTCGGACCAAACTTGAAAGAGGGTTATGGTTTTAAGCGAACGTTGCTAATTGAATTGAGAAAGTTTGAGAAGAGATTGATGCTATCTCTTCAATACACACAATAGATCAGTGTTGTCTGATCCGTTTCATCTTTATCATGGTCTATCTGGCTTTCATCTTTGCTTTTGCTCTTGCGTGTCTGGCGGCAATAGAGTTTATCTATCTGATGGCTCTTGAGACTAAAACACGCCAACTCAAGCGCCGCGTCGCAGACATGGAGCGCGAGCGCGCAATGCTCATTGAAAATCTACGCAATGCGGAAACGCTGCTTAAAGACGCGGAGAGGTTAGATGAGGAGAGTTGGCCGGAGCTAATTGACGACAGCACTATCGGCTGATTCACTTTTTAAGAGATGACGAATGCAGGGGACGTTATCGGACTCGAAGCCTGCTGGCTTTGATGCGAGCAATCGAAAATCTTTCTTACTTGTTCGATACTTAGTCGTTCGCGCGCTTCTCTAACCACTTCGTGCGATGATGCGCTGGTTGCTATAAAATGGTCGCCTGAGTTTCATCATTTCCACCTACTCTTGGTATAAATATCTTCGCGGGAAATTTCTTTTTAAGATTTCGCAGAATCAGAAACTAAGGAGACTAAAAAGAAGTTATGAGTTATAAGGTTTGAGTTTTGAATTACTGCCTTCAATTCAAAACTCAAAATTCACAATTCATAACTCGTTATAACAATCACCTGAGATGAAACGTTACCTTCCCTTCCTAATCATTGCCGGAGTTTTAATCATAGCGGTCGTGGCGGGCATGGCGCTCTGGAAATCTTCAAAGCAGGCGCAGGAGCAGCCTGCCGGGCAACAGTTCGCGCAATCAACTCCACAGGCTTCGCCTTCCCAAGTGGCGCAAGCAACACAGACGCCAGCGGCGACGCCGCCCGTTCAACTCCCTCCTGATAATCCGCACGCGCGTGGCGGCCCGAACGCCAAAGTCACTTTGGACGAGTACGGCGATTATCAATGTCCGCCTTGCGGCGCGCTCTACCCTGAGTTGAAGACTTTGGAAAAAGATTACGGCGATCAGGTCCGTTTCGTCTTTCACCAGTTCCCGCTTCAAACCGTGCACAAGCACGCGGAGTTGGCCGCGCACGCAGCCGAGGCCGCTGCTCTTCAGGGACATTTCTGGGAGATGCACGACATGCTCTACCAGAATCAGCTTAGCTGGTCCGTAGCAGAAGACGCGCGCCCGGTCTTCATTCAATACGCGCGAATGCTTGGATTGGACGTTGATCGCTTCACGCGCGACCTGGATGGTTATGAAGTTAAGTCTCGTGTGGATACGGATATTGAGCGTGGAAAATCGTTGGGCGTTCAGGGCACGCCTACGGTCTTCATAAACGGTCGCCAGTTAAAACCCGAAGTGATGACGGATGATGGCCTGCGCCTCGCGCTCGATTACATGCTTGGCAAGAAAAAGTAGATGAGTGCAATCAATTCAAAGACTCGGACCGACAATCAGAAGAGAGAGATTAAGACTCCACCGACTGGTCGCGGAATTTATTTACTGATT
>QHXM01000257.1 GCA_003222945.1 Acidobacteriota bacterium | reverse complement strand
CCGTCCATGGAGAATCTTAAAAAGTTGAATAGCTCAGATATGCTCCTTTCCGTCGTCGTGCCCTGCTTCGATGAAGAGCCTGTGATCGTAGAAACGCACAGGCGCTTGACAAGTGTGCTTGCGGGGCTAAAGGAGTTGGAGTTTGAGATCATCTACGTTGACGATGGGAGCAAGGATGAGACGCCGAAGATTCTTGAAAGCTTACAAATGGAAGACGAGCGCGTGCGCGTCCTGCGCCTCTCGCGCAACTTCGGCCACCAGATTGCCGTGACTGCCGGGCTTGAGAATTCATCGGGCAATGCTGTGGTTATCATTGATGCAGACTTGCAGGACCCGCCCGAAGTTATTTCCGAAATGATAAAGCGCTGGCGCGAAGGTTATGAGGTCGCTTACGGTCAACGCGTAGAACGTGAAGGTGAGACGGGTTTCAAGCTCTGGTCCGCTAAAGCCTATTATCGTCTCATCAATCGAATTTCTGAGACGAAGATGCCGTTAGATACTGGCGACTTTCGGTTGATGGACCGAAAGGTTGTGGACAGTCTCCTTGCAATGCCTGAGCGCGACCGCTTCCTGCGCGGAATGGTTAGCTGGGTGGGATTCCGACAGGTGGCAGTTCCGTATCAACGAGCCAGAAGACACGCGGGCGAGAGCAAGTATCCGATTCTGAAGATGATTCGCTTTGCGACCGACGGGATCGTCTCCTTTTCAATTGCGCCTTTGAAGATTGCTATCTGGACCGGGTTTTTCGCAATCTGGCTCGCAATCATAGGTATCATTGTCGCAGTCGTCGTTCGCCTGATGGATAAAAACTTGAATCGCGGGTGGGCTTCGCTCTTCGTCGCGGTGCTCTTTATGGGCGGCATACAGTTGGTCTCTTTAGGCATCATCGGTGAATACCTTGGGCGCATTTACACTGAGGTCAAGCGCAGGCCTCTTTACATCATTCAGGAGCGACTGGGTTTCGAGGCGAAGAAGGGAACGGATGTGCGCGTTGAGCGTGAGGAGAGCGCAAGAGGCTAAGAAGTAAACCTTGTCGCGTAAGATTTCAGCAATCTGGAAAAATGTGCGCGCGAGATGGAGAGGCGTGCAACCCATTGCACGCAGGCGCGCAGTTCTCTTCCTGCTAATCTTCGCTCTGGCTTTCAGCGTGCGCTTTCTTACCTTCGAGTTCATGCGCGCGCATTTGAACGATGCGGCGTGGTTTCAGTACGGCTCGTATCAGGTCTTTGATAAATATGCGCGCGGAGTTTGGGAGGGACGCGAGCGCGCATTCTGGATTGACGACCCGTCGCGCACGGACCTTGTTCAGTATCCTCCTGCGTTTCCTCTGTTGGTGGCTGCCGTTTACAAGTTGACGGGCGAGAGTTCAATGTATGCGGTCCAGCGCGTCGAGTGGTTTCTGGATTATGTAATCAGTATGCTGCTCATTGCTGGAATTGCTGTGACGGCTTACGGCTGGCGCGCTAGCGTTGCCGCAACTTTTTTCGCAGCGCTTTCTCCACTGCTTGCACTTTACGGCGCGTCGCCTTCGGCAGATGCTCCGACCGCATGGTTCGTACTCGCAGGCGTCTGGTTACTGCTTGCTGCGGCGAAGCGACAGAGCACGGGTTGGGCGCTCTCGTCAGGGCTAATGCTCGGCGTGGCCTGCTGGTTTCGAGTCAACCCACTCTATCTAGCGTTCGCCTGGGCGATAGCTCTGCTTCTATTCGTGCGCGCTTCGTTGAAGCGAAGAGTTGCGTTGAGCGCTGCGGTCACAGTCGGAGCGGTGCTCGTCGTCTCGCCGATTGTTATTCGCAACTACCTGGTCTTTCCTGATTTCACGCTGACCGGAGGGACTATCGGAGCGAATCTGTGGGAGGGACTTGGCGAGACGGAGCTTGGCCGAAGTAACGGTTTTGTGTTGGGCGACGATAAGATGGTGGAGATTGAGCGCGCCAGGATGGGACTCGCGCCGGATGCTCCGCTCGAAGCTTTCTGGCCCGACGGAATCCGCCGCGACCGCGAGCGAATGCGTGAAGCGCTCTACTTCATCAAGCAGCATCCAATCTGGTACGCGGGCGTGATGTTGCGTCGCATGTGGGGAATGTTGAAGGTGGCAGGAGAGCCTTTGCCGTATTACGGGAGCGCTGGAATAAACGTGACGAGCGCCAGATGTTTACCGACAGAATGGCAGGGCGGCGTCGCGGCGCTTTTCGTCACTCTGCTCGGAATGCTCCAGAGCGTCGTGCGCTACATCTTGCTTCCGTTCGTAGCCTTCGGCGTGTGGACGCTCGCGCGCAAAGACTTTCTGATGACGGCGCTCGCCTTAACGACCGTGCTCTATTATCTTGTGCTTGGGTCTGCGGCGCACACGGAGATTCGTTACACTCTGCCGATGCACGCGCTCTTGACAGTTTTCGCAGGAGTGGGGCTCGTCCGACTTGCAGATATAGTTTTTAGCCGTCCAATTTGGACCGCAATTAGAAAGGAGAAGGAGTTGAAAGCCAAAGGCTAAACTACCTTTATGAAGAAGAGATTACTGCAATACCTCGCGTGCCCTGAGTGTGGTGGAGACATTCGACTGCTCTCTGTGGCGAAAGAAGATGGTGAAGAGATTCTTGAAGGCGACTTTGATTGTGTAGGTTGCGCGAAACACTTTCCAGTTGTTCGCGGCGTGCCGCGCTTCGCTGAGCTTGACAAGATTGAAGAGGACAAGGCGGCTACGGCTTCCAGCTTCGGCTGGGAGTGGCAGCACTTTACGCAGGAGGATGAACGATACGGCGACCAGATGCTGGGGTGGATTGACCCTGTGAAGCCTGAGTTTTTCAAGGACAAGGTTGTATTAGACGGCGGCTGCGGCAAAGGCCGCCACATGATGCTCGCCGCAGAGTGGGGAGCGCGCGACGTGATCGGAGTGGACCTGAGCGATGCCGTAGAATCAGCCTTCGCCGCGACGCGCAGTGCCGGGAACATGCACGTCGTACAAGCTGATTTGTGCCGCCTGCCGTTGAAGAGAGCTTTCGATTACGCTTACACCATAGGCGTGATTCATCACCTGATTGATCCGAGCGTAGGATTTAAGTCTTTGGCCTCGAAGATAAAACCGGGCGGCCATTTCTCAGTCTGGGTTTACGGCGCTGAGAATAATCGTTGGATAACTACCATCGTGAATCCGCTTCGCACACGATTCACGTCGCGCATAAACCGCCGCGCGCTCCTGCATCTATCGAAAGTGCCTACGGCGATTCTGTACGCCGCGACGAAACTTATCTACGGACCACTGAACCGTTCGCAAGGCGGTGCGGCAATCGCGCGCCATCTGTTCTACAATGATTACATGAATTCTATCTCCGGCTTCGGCTGGCGCGAGCAGCACACAATCGTCTTCGATCATCTGGTAGCGCCAACGGCCAATTACGTCACGCGCGAAGAGTTTGAAAAGTGGTGGAAGGACGCGGGCGCAAGCGATGTTGTCATAGGCTGGCACAATAAAAATAGCTGGCGCGGGTTTGGGAAGATCAACGGCTAATTAGAAACTTAGCGGTCAAAGAATTATCTGATGGCTAGTAAAGCAAAGAGCATTACAGAGACGCTGCCGCAGGAGATGATGCAGCATACCTACCCGATTCTCTACAAGGTGGAGGAATCGCACTGGTGGTACATAGGCCGCCGCCGCATCATCGCAAGTTTTGTAGAAAACATCTGCCGCGAGATAAAGGACCACAGCCCGCGCATTCTTGACGTAGGCTGCGGCACGGGAGCAAACCTTATGATGCTCTCTCAATTCGGAGACGCAGAAGGTGTGGACATCTCTGAAGACGCTCTCTCATTCTGCCGCGAGCGAGGGTTGAAGAACGTCAGACACGGCGCGGCTGAAAAACTTCCTTACGAAGATGAAACGTTCGATTTGGTCACGGCTCTCGATGTTGTCGAACACCTGGACGACGACGTTGCGGGCTTGAACGAAATGCGCCGCGTGCTGCGCCCCAATGGTCATCTACTGCTCTTCGTTCCGACCTTCATGTTCCTATGGGGCGTGCAGGATGAGGTGAGCAACCATCGTCGTCGTTACAGAATGCCCGAGCTTCGGCGCGCAGTAGAGAAAGCTGGTTTCGAGGTAGAGCGCACGACCTACGCCAACATAACCTTCTTCATGCCCGTGCTGCTCATTCGGAAATTCATGAGACTGACAGGCATTCGCACCGAGACCGAAAACAGCATCAACGTCTCCGCGCTGAACGGACTGTTTGGCCGCGTCTTCGGAGCGGAAAGCCGCGTGCTTCGCCACATGAATATCCCCTTCGGCGTGTCTGGCTTGTGCGTGGCGCGGCGAGTTGAATAGATGAAGACTTACGATAAAGAAGAGACGCGAACAAGTAGCCGTGAATATAAGGGCGACGGCGCGAGCGGTGTGCCGGACATATCCGTCTTTCTGCCTGTCTTTGACGAAGAGCCGAATTTGCGGCCTCTGCATGAGAAGCTGGATAAAGCTTTAGAGCGACTCGGTCGCACGGCTGAGATAATCTACGTTGATGACGGCTCGCGCGATGGAAGCCTCGCAATCCTGCGTGAACTGGCTGAAAGCGATGCGCGCGTTCGCGTGGTCTCTCTCAAGCGCAACTACGGGCAGACGGCTGCTATGGCCGCAGGCATTGATGCTGCGCGCGGGCGCGTCCTGATTCCAATGGACGCGGATTTGCAGAACGATCCTGCGGACATCGCGCGACTCCTGGATAAACTGGACGAAGGCTACGACGTTGTTTCAGGCTGGCGCAAAAATCGTCAGGACAAATTGATTACGCGAAAGATTCCTTCGATGCTCGCCAATCGTCTTATATCTTGGATTGGCGGCGTGCCCCTGCACGATTACGGCTGCTCACTCAAAGCCTATCGGCGAGAGTCGCTCGAAGACGTGCGGCTCTACGGCGAGATGCACCGCTTCATCCCGATCTACGCTTCCTGGGCCGGAGCGCGCGTCACAGAAATTCCAGTCGAGCATCACGCGCGAACCGCTGGTAAATCAAAGTACGGATTGTCGCGCACCATCAAAGTCATATTCGATCTGATGACTATAAAGTTCATGGCGTCGTACCAGACAAAGCCCATATACATCTTCGGCGCGTTCGGAATGCTTAGCTTCCTGGTCTCTGTTCTCGCCGGAGCGTTCGCGCTCTTTTTGAAGCTAACGCACCGCGCCGATCTGATACAAACCCCGCTTCCAATCTTAGCCATAGTCATATTTGCCGTCGGCATACAGTTTATATTGATGGGACTTCTGGCAGAGATGCTTGTACGCACCTATCACGAATCGCAGTCGAAGCGAATCTATGCGGTGCGCGAAATGATTGGATTTGAAAAAGCAGAAGGCAGAAGGCAGAAAGCAGAAAGCAGCACGTAAAGCTGCTTTTACTGCCTACTGCTTTCTGCCTTCTGCCTTCTGTTCTTATGTGTGGAATTACTGGATGGGCTAATCTGGATGCGCGCGTGCCGCCCGTTGATGGCGCAAGAGGGCTGTTGCGTTCAATGTGCGAGCGCATGACGCATCGCGGACCTGATTCGGAAGGGTTGATGGTTGCGACGGGCGTTGCGCTCGGAATGCGTAGGCTCGCCATCATTGATTTGCAGACGGGCGAGCAGCCTGTGACGAGCGAGGACGGGCAAGTATCAGTCATCCTCAACGGTGAGATTTACAACTATCGTGAATTGCGTTCAGATTTAGAGAAGCGCGGTCATCATTTCCGCTCGGAATCGGACACGGAAGTTCTGCCGCACCTTTACGAAGAGCATGGCGACCAGATGGTTCAGCATCTGAACGGCATGTTTGCCTTTGCGCTCTGGGACGCGCGGCGGCGAAAGCTCTTCATTGCGCGCGACCGCTTCGGAGAAAAGCCGCTCTACTGGGGCGTGTTCGACAAAACGTTTCTCTTCGCCTCAGAGCCTAAAGTTCTTCTGGCGCATCCAGCGGTACATCCCGCTCTCAATCTGGACGCGCTGCGCCAATATCTTTCATTCGATTACATCCCCGCGCCTCTCTCAATCTATCAAGGCATTCAAAAGCTTCCAGCCGCGCATACGCTCACGGTCGAAGACGGGCGCGTTCATGTCGAGCGTTACTGGCGGCTGAGCTACAAGAAGCCTGAGCGCGTGCCGAGTGAAGAAGAGGCCGAATATAACCTTAGAGAGTTGATGGAAGATTCCGTGCGTATGCGGCTCGTCTCAGATGTTCCGCTCGGCGTGCTGCTATCGGGCGGCGTTGACTCTTCGACTGTGGCGGCGATGGCCGTGCGCTCGTCAAATGAAGCGGTCAAGACCTTCTCCATTTCGTTTGCCGAAACTTCGTTTGACGAATCGTCTTACGCGCGCGCGGTCGCAAAGTTTTTGGGCACGGACCACCACGAAGAGCGTTTGAGCGTTGATCTGGCAGCGAATCTTGTGAGCGAGATAGGCTCATGGATGGACGAGCCTTTCAGCGACCCTTCGCTCGTTCCGACCTACCTGCTCTCGCGCTTCACGCGCAAGCATGTGACTGTTGCGCTCGGTGGCGACGGCGGCGATGAACTGTTCGCAGGCTACGAGATGTATCCTGCGCAAAGGTTCGCGCACATTTACGCTCGTGTGCCCGGTATCTTGCGCCGAGCGCTCGTTGAGCCAATCATTAGACTTCTGCCTGTTAAGACCAAGAACCTTTCGCTCGATTACAAGGCTCGTCGCTTCGTCGCCGGAATGAACTACGATGAGGTCGCGCGACACCACATCTGGTTCGGCTCGTTCACACCGGAAGAGCAAGGGCAGCTTTTGACCGCCGAAGCGAAAGCTGCGAGCGAGGGCGACATATACGCGGACGCGCGCCGCTTGCTCGCTGAAGAGTGCGACGCTGATAACACTGTGGAGCAGATGCAGTGCCTTGACACGCAGCTTTACCTTGCGGAAGACATCCTGACCAAAGTTGATCGCGCGAGCATGGCAGTATCGTTGGAAGTGCGCGCTCCATTTTTAGACCCGCGCGTTGCAGAATACGCCGCGAGTCTTCCGGTCAGCTATAAGCTTCACGGGCGCAAGACGAAATATATTTTGAAGCGCGCGGTGAGAGACCTCCTACCGCCGTTCGTCACGCGGCGCGGCAAGAAAGGTTTCGGCGTGCCCGTTGCGGAATGGTTGAAAGGCCGCTTGCGCCCGCTCGCACGCGACCTGCTCTCGCCTGAACGATTGCGAAAGGCCGGAGTGTTTGACGCCGCTTACGTCCAGCATCTTCAGGATGAGCACGAGCGTGGTCGCGCAAATCATCGCAAACTTCTCTGGACGCTTCTAATGTTTGAACTCTGGCACGAGAGCTTTATAGAGACGCCGCGAAGGATTGAAACGTCGGTGAGCAAGATGTGAAGCTAAGCTGGGAGCGCAGGCGGCTCGGCTGCTGAGCGCTTCGCAAGAAGCGCGAACACAACTGAGATTGCTTACGCAATCTTGCAGGCGAGCCGCCCGCGCTCCCAGTATTGCTCACGAGATGTCTATATTGAAGAGCGAACTGGAACGCATATATGAATCCCTCGCCGCTTGGTGTCGCAAGCGCGGCTATGCCGGACATGATCCTTTCGATGCGCTGAACAGTCGCCTGTTTCAAGCTACCCCTTTCAAACATTCACGCGCGACGCGCCTTGCGTGGACACAACTCTTCAAACGCTCGCCCGTCAATTTGCGAAAGATCGCGCGTGTACCTGCGGAGAAAAATTCTAAAGGCACGGCGCTCTTTGCGCTCGCGGCGCTCGCAAACTTTCGTCGGACGCAAACAATTGAAGCGGAGACGGAAGCGCGCGAGTTGCTCGATGATCTGCTAACGGCACGAATTGAAACCGAGAACGGCGCGGCATGGAGCTATAACTTCGACTGGCAAGGGCGCGCGTTCTTCGCTCCCAAAGGAACTCCGACAATTGTGCCGACAGCGTTTGCCGCACGCGCTCTCACAGAAGCTGCGCGCGACCTCAACGATGATTCGTATCTAAACGTTGCGCGCGAGGTTTGCGCGTTTATCACCAACGATCTTCCGCGAAGCTTTGAATCCGAAACTGAAATCTGTTGGAGCTACTCAGCAGTTGACCGCACGCGCATCTTTAACGCGAGCCTTCTTGCGGCGGAGACGCTGGCTTCCGTAGGCGCTTCAACGGGTGAAACCAGGCTCTGCGAGTTAGCCGCTCGCGGCGCGCGTTACGTCGTTCGTCATCAACGCGAAGATGGCTCCTGGGCTTATGGCGCGGACGATTATCAAACCTGGTCGGACAACTTTCACACAGCCTTTGTGCTGACAAGCATGGCTCGCATCATGCGCTCATGCCCGGAGTGCTGCGATGAATTTTGGGAAGCTACGAAGCGCGGGCTTGAGTTCTGGCGCGAGCGATTCTTTCTAGCAAACGGCTGGCCTAAATATTTCCATGATAGACTCTACCCGGCTGACGCTCATTCGGCGGGCGCGGCGCTCGTAGCGCTCGCTGAGTTGCAGAGGCTTGACAACGAAGCATTAGAGCTTGGCGAAAGAATTGCGCAATGGGCTATAGAGAACCTGCACGACACGCGCGGCTTCTTCTATTACCAGCGCCGTCGCTTCTATACGGTCCGCACGCCTTACATGCGGTGGTCGCAAGGTTGGATGCTGTATGGCTTTGCGCGATTATTAGAGTGCAAACTCGCCGCACGTCCCTTTCTTTCGCGCGCTCATACAGGAGTTTGAGAGGCGCGGGTGCGAGGTCTTGGTGACGGCGCGCGAGTTTGCGCAGACGGTCGAGATGGCCGAAATGGCCGGACTCCGGCCTGTCGTGATCGGCGGTCATGGCGGGCGCGCTCTTTCGGGCAAGGCTGGGAATTTAGTGGGACGAAGCCGCGCGCTCATCGGTTGGGCGCGCGGGCGCTCATTTGATCTGGCCGTAAGCCATAACTCGTATGCTCAGACGCTCGCGGCGCGCGTACTCAAGGTTAGAAGCGTTACGCTGATGGATTACGAGCATCAGCCCGCGAATCATCTCGCGTTCAGACTGGCCTCGCGCGTCATTGTGCCGCGCGCTTTTCCCGAAGAAGCCTTGCGGCGCTTTGGTGCGAGCGCGCGGAAAGTCAGACGATACGAAGGAACGAAAGAGGACGTTTACTTAGCGGCCTTCGCGCCTGACCCACACTTTGCCGAAACTCTCTTTGAGCTTGGCGTAAAATCCGATGACGTTCTGGTGGTCATACGACCTCCTGCGCGCGATGCTCTTTATCATCGTTTCGAGAACGAGCTTTTCGATGAGTTGTTGAAAAGACTTTCGCGGCGGCGTGATGTCAAGATCATTTTGCTTGCGCGCAACCTACAGCAACGCACAATGTACAACCAACGAAGTGCGAATATGATTCTGCCGCATAACGCTCTTGACGGCGCTAATCTGATAGCCGCAGCCGATCTGGTCATCAGCGCAGGCGGCACTATGAATCGTGAGGCTGCTGCGCTCGGCGTTCCTGCGGCTACAATCTACGCGGGGCGCTGGGCCGCTGTTGACGAAGAGCTTCTGCGCGAGGGCAGGCTAAAGCGAATCCGAACAATGGAAGATTTAGATGCATTGCCCGTCGAGAAGAAAAGGGAAGCAAAAGCGCGCCGCGCCGTGCATGTGCGTTCGCAAGTTGCGGACTTGATACTTAGTGAATCGTGAATAGATAAATCACGTTCTCGTCTATTCACGATTCACGATTCACGGTTTACGATTCACGATATGAGAGCCGAGCCGATAGAAGAACGTTTGAGCGATCCGCGTGCTGTGCACGCCAGCGCGCGTGCGCCGCGTTGGGTCATTCCGCTTGTGAGGACAGCGCTCGTCGTAGCTGATCTGGCGCTCGCCGCGCTCTCGTTTCTGGCAGCCTTCTACATCAGAGAAGCTGTTTCTATCTTTCAGCATTCAGCCAATGGAAACCTGACGTGGAGCGCGAGGTTTGCTCCTTACGCGGCGCTCCTTCCTTTCATACTGCCGATTCGATTGCTTGCGTTCTATTACCTTGATCTCTACAGATTGCGCGGCGAGTTCTCGTTCGTAGAAGACGGTGTGAAGGTCTTTAAGGCGACTGCAATCGGTTCACTCTTGATAGTGGCGACGGCCTTCATGTATCGCGGCGTCACTGAGTATCGCGCATTCTCTTATGCACGCGGAGTGTTCGTTCTGGATTTCTTCATCGCACTGGCGGCGTTTGGGCTTGTGCGACTGATTGTTCGCACGGCGCAGACGTTTGCGCGCCGCCGCGACATCAACCTGATTCCAACGCTCGTCGTAGGGCGTGGACCGGAAGCCGCGCTTTGCATAAAGGAGATGAGGGAGCGACCGAGTCTGGGCTATAGAGTCATCGGCGTTGTAGAAAATGGAGTGATTGACGAAAGTGTTCCGGCGGAGTTTGAGGGTGTGCCTGTCATAAGCGGCATAGAGGGATTACCGGATGCGATTCGTGAGTCGCGCGCAAATGAAGTGATAATCACGGATTCGAGCGTGTCGGGCGATGTGCTCTTTGACGTGATGATGCGCGTGGGGCGCGGGCGCGGAGTTGAGTTTCGTATAGCGCCGAGCCTCTTTAACTGCCTGCCGCGTAAGACCGAGATAGACCAGATCGGCGCGCTTCCAATGATACGACTCTTCCGCGAGCCTCTGTCATCCGCTGCTAGAATAGTCAAGCGCGCCTCAGACATAATCATCGCATCAGTCGCGCTCGCAATCCTCTCTCCGCTCTGGCTAATCATAGCGCTCGTCATCAAGCTGGACTCGCGCGGACCGGTATTTTACAAGCAGGAGCGCGTAGGCATGGACGGGCGCATCTTTCTCTTCTACAAGTTTCGCACTATGCGTATGAATGCCAACGATTCGGCGCACAGGGAGTATCAGAGGAACTATATTGCCGGGCGCGCGGAAGCGATGCTGGTTGAAGGAGAGCGTCCCGCGTACAAGCTTGTGACGGACCCGCGCATCACGCGAGTCGGGCGTTGGCTCAGACGTTTGAGTTTCGATGAGTTGCCGCAGCTATTGAATGTGCTGCGCGGCGACATGAGTGTGGTCGGACCACGCCCGCCGATTCCTTATGAAGTCGAAGCATATCAGCTATGGCATCGCAAGCGACTTGATATGAAGCCGGGGTTGACGGGACTGTGGCAAGTTTCGGGAAGAAACCGCCTGCCCTTTGACGAGATGGTTAGACTTGATCTCTTCTACATAGAGAATTGGTCGCTCTTACTCGATCTGAAAATCATCCTGCGCACGTTGCCTGTAATGCTGCGCGGCGACGATGCGTATTAAGAGCAGGGATGAGGGCGGAGGGATGAGGGATGAAGTAAAGAAAAGAGAAAGTGCTTTCGTTCTTTCAATTCATTCATCCCTCATCCCTGCTTTTCCACTCTCCATTGCAACACTTCGCCTTCGTCCGGGTCTTGTGCCGTGCCGACTAGTTTCATGCCGAGCTTTTTGAGAACGCGCATTGATGCAGTCCCATCTTTGAGCGTGTGCGCCTGAACGAATTTGACTTCCGGCTGTGAGAAGGCGCGGTCGGTGAAAGCCCTTGCTGCTTCGTAGGCTAAACCGCGTCGCCTGTACTCAGGAACAATCGCGTAGCCAATCTCGACCATGCCTTCTTTATCAGGCTTTCCTTTGTAACCGCCTTCGCCTATCAGCATACGGTCATGCGTATGAACGAAGATGTAGGTCATCCAGCCGACTGAATCCGGGTCGGACTTTAGAAAGCCATAGCCCTGCGGCATGGAGTCTGGAAACACAGGCCATGAATCCGGGACGGAGACGTTGAGTAGAGAGCCAAGCTCCTTCTTGTCTCTCAAGAACGCCTCGAAATGAATTGCTTCGCAGGCGATGAGTTGTAGATTCTCTGTTTCGATAACGTGGCTGGTAGATTTATTTTTCATCTTCAATGTTCGATTCTCAGTTACTAATCTGAGCCAGCGCAAGCTCAAGCATGATTGTCTTCTTCGTGCCTCTGTAGAAAGGGTCTATGTAGCACCATTCGGTCAGAGCGTGCGCGTCACCGCACGGGCCTGCGCCGGTTGAGATCGCTGGAATGCCTTCGCGCAGCGCGGCGCTAGCGTTGTTCGAGCCTGTATTCGTAATGGGGGGATTCTCAAACCCCATCGCAAGGTAAACCGCTTCGACCATCCTGACTATATAAGAGTTGCGATGATCGGGAATCATTGCTGCGGGCGATTCTGAGATGACATCGGTCTTGAAAGTCATCTGCGCGCGGTCAGCTTCATCTTTAACGATGTCGTCAACCTTCTTCTTTAAGTCAGCTATCACGTTGTTCTCCGTTGAGCGAAGGTCTAGCGAGAACCAAGCGTCCGCAGCTTTAGCGTTGACGACTTCAGAGCCGCCGAGCATACCTATGTTCAGATTCGACGAAGGGTTTTTCGGAACTTGTAGCTGATAGATACGCTCTATGGCACGCGCAAGTGGAAGCGTTGCAGAGTAGGGCGGCGTTTCGGAGCGCGTGTGGCCGCCCGGTCCAATGAAGTGATAGCGATACCAGTTGATTCCTATCCCAGCGTAAGTGAAACCTTCGTAGCCGCCGTCTAGCGCGACGTAGTAGTTGACCTTGCCCTTGTTATCTTTCGTGAAGGCTTTAGCGCCCGACATAGTTTTCTCTTCGTCAACGGTGAAGACGAATATGAGATCGCCTTTCGTCTTGACGTGCGCGGAATCAAGAGCGCGAATGCTTGCGAGCAGGGCTTCTATGTTGCGCGTGTCGTCGCCAATGCCGGGCGCGAATATCTTGCCATCGCGGATTGTCGCTTTAATCTTCAGCCCCGGCTGAAAGACTGTGTCCATGTGAGCATCGAAGACTACAACAGGTCCACCGCCAGTGCCCTTGCGCGTGGCTATCAGGTTGCCTACGGAATCGTAATGAATCTGTTTGAGGTTCATCTTCTTCAAAAGCTTTTCGATGTAGCGCGCTCGCTCTTTCTCCTGACCAGACGGCGCGTTAATCTCCGTCATGGCGGTCCACTCGCGCAGGATTTGATCGCGCGTCTTGTCTATGTAATCCAGAGCAGCCGCGACTTCTGGCCGACTCTGTAAGCTCCTGGCCTGTTCGGTCAATTGTGCGACTGTTTCGTTCTGCGCTGAAATGCGGATTGGCGCAATGATAAGAATGAGCGCAAGGGCGATTGTTGATTTGGACATGCTCTTTCCCTTTTAGTCGAATATAATCTTTCGGAACTTCGGAAGCGTTTCGAGTTGCAGAATTATTCTAACCCGAAATCTGTCGTGCAGAAGAGATGAATTTTTGAGATAAGCCGGAGAAAGTGCAGAGCACTGTGAAGACAGACGGCACAACAACTCTTGAGGAAGAGAAGAAGCGTGCGCGCGAGCAGTGGGATCAAGACCCTTGCGGCGCTGTGTACGTGCGCGAGCACGAACTCGGCACGCGCCAATTTTTTGATGAAGTCGAGAGCTATCGTTATAAGGAATACGCTCCGTGGATGCCGTTTGTCATGGGCTTCGACAAATTCGCTGGCGCGAGGCTTTTGGAAGTCGGCTGCGGCATGGGCACGGACCTTTTGCAGTTTGCGCGCGGCGGCTCACGCTGCACGGGAATTGATCTGACGCCGCGCTCGGTTGAAATCACGCGCCACCGCTTCAATGTTTATGGTGAGCGAGGCGATTTCCTGCTTTCGGACGGAGAGCGTTTGCCGTTTAGGGATGAGAGCTTCGACGTAGTTTATTCAAACGGCGTCCTGCATCATACGCCGGACACAGCCGGTGCAATAGGCGAACTCTACAGAGTCTTGCGCAAGGGCGGCGTTGCAAAGGTGATGCTCTATCATCGCAACTCGCTCAACTACTGGGTTGAGATAATTTTGCGTCGCGGGCTGTTGCGCGGGCTGCTGTTTCGCGGGCAATCGCCTGAGCAGATAATGAGCCGTTGCGTGGAATACTCAGAGCACGGCGCTCAGCCGCTTGTTAAGGTTTATAGCCGTAGAGAGGCTCGCTCGCTCTTTAAGCTTTTCGGCGAAGTGGAAGTCGAAGTCGAGCAGATGGTCCGGGACGAGTTGCGCATCTTCAGTCGTGTTATTCCCGAAAATCTCTTTCGACGTTTGCGCCGCAGGATAGGTTGGAACGTAATCATCACGGCGAAAAAGTAATCAATGCAGTAATCAGTTGCCACCAGGCTTGTGCTAGTGGCAACTGAAACTTTCAAATATCTATCCAGCAGCTTGATTTAATCCGTTAACATAAATGCTAAAGCCTGCAAATAGAAGCCCCAGTTTGTGTAGGATCAGAATCCCTTTGTGACAATGGTAACGGTAAGCGCGCCCGCTGAAATCAAAGAGCAACAGAGAAGTCGTGCAGCAGTGTGGCTTGATAGGGCGATTATCTTCTGGCTGTTTCTGTTTGCAGTCTTTGCGCCGCACTCGATTGCAGCGACGCAGATCGCCTGGGTGGGCGGATTGTTGACGTGCGGCGTGCGCCTTTTCTTTCGTCCACGTACGCGCACCTTTAGCACGCCCGTTGATTATGCTCTCATAGGTTTCCTTGCCTTAACGCTTCTTTCATCGCTTCTCTCTTATGATCCGAATGTTTCAACCGGAAAACTGCGCGCCGCGTCTCTCTTCACAATCGTTTATCTGGTCGCGTGGAACGTTACGTCGAAGCATGTGCTACGGCTTCTTGCGCTCGCGCTCGTAGCAAGCTGCATGGTGAATGTCTTTTACACATTCGGTGAGCGCATAGTCGGGCGCGGCGTGAAGGTTGAAGGCGTAAGGGCTGAAAGTCCGCTCGAAAGAGCCATCTTCGTGAACGAAGAAGGGGAAGCGCATCCCGGTCCTGTCAAAAACGGAGACACACTGCTTGAGGTTGATGGAAAACCTCTGCGCAGTCCTGAAGAGTTGGTTGCAGCGCTGGACGACGTAAGCCTTGAGCCTGCGCTTATAAAAGTTTATAGCGTCGAGTGGGTAGGTGTTGTGAGAGTCGAGCGCGGGCGTCTGCTCAGCGGAACAACGCCGCTCGAAAGGCTCGGCGTTGCGAGTTGGTCTCGCGGGCGCGACTGGCGCGCGACGGGTTTCTATGGTCACTATATCACTTATGCCGAGATGCTACAGTTGATCGCTTCGCTCGCTTTGGGTCTGTTTGTAGCTTTGCGAGAGAAGCGAAGTTTGAGCGGCGCTCTTCTGGCATTAGCATTTGCGGGAATGTGCGGCGCGCTGCTTTTGACTGTGACGCGCGCATCGTGGCTCGCGCTTCTGCTCTCGGCGTTCGTAATCACGCTCGTAGGCTTGAGCCGTCGCGCAGTTCTTATAATGGCGGGCGTTGCCGTGCCGCTTGTTCTGGCGGGGCTATTCATTCTTCACGAAAAGCGTCAGGTAGGATTTGTTGACCAGAGCGATCAATCAATCACGTGGCGCGAGACTGTTTGGCGCGAGGGCTTCGAACTTCTTAAGGCCAGGCCGCGACACTTGCTCGTGGGCGTCGGGATGGATTCGATAAAGGGGCACTGGCGCGAGTGGGGCTTGTTCGACGAGGGGCGTATCCCTGTGGGTCACATGCACAACACGCCTTTGCAGTTGGCGGTAGAACGTGGCGTGCCCGCGCTCCTGCTTTGGATTACTTTTATCTTTATCTACGCTCGTATGCTCTGGCGCATAGCGCGAAGCGACAGGGTTGAAGGATGGATTGAGCGCGGCGTTGTGTTGGGCGCTTTGGGCGGACTCGTAGGATTCCTTGCGAGCGGGATGTTTGAATACAACTTCGGCGATTCAGAAGTTGTGATGGTCTTCTATTTCATCATGGGACTGAGCCTTGTGATTGAGAGGAAGCAAAGAGACACTATGAGCGCGAAACGATGAACGATGAACTGAAAGCCTTTGCCTTCTATTCATCGTTCATCATTCCGCGTTCATAGTTTCCGTTACTAGTCACCCAGCATGATGCCGTCGCCGAGCATGATGCCGTCTGTCATCACGATTCCATCCGTCATAACGATGCCGTCACCTAACATGATTCCGTCAGTCATGACGATTCCGTCACCCAGCATGATGCCGTCGCCTAACATGATGCCGTCTGTCATCACGATTCCATCCGTCATCACGATGCCGTCCGTCATCACTATCCCGCTACTGATCATGATTCCGTCGCCGAGCATGATTCCGTCTTTGTAGAGGTGGCCGTCCGTCATCACGATGCCATCGCCAAGCATGATGCCGTCGCCGAGCATTATCCCATCCGTCATAACGATTCCGTCGCCCAGCATGATGCCGTCGGCCCTGAAATGAATTGCGTCGCCAAACATTATGCCGTCGGTCATCACGATGCCATCCGTCATAACGATGCCAGCGCTTAGAACAACGTGATCGCCCTTGACGATTGCATCGCCCAGCATAATTCCGTCGCCCAGCATGATTCCGTCACCCAACATGATGCCGTCGCCTAACATGATTCCGTCCGTCATCACTATGCCGTCAGTCATCACTATCCCGCTACTGATCATGATTCCGTCGCCGAGCATGATTCCGTTCGTCAGCACCGGACGATTTGAGAAGAGAACGCCGTCTGCGTAGAGAACGTTCTTGCTGGCAGGAACTGTCTCGCCGCCGATTGAGAACGACTGCGAGAGCGTGCTCAAGGAAGTGTTCGGGCGGAAGATTGACGAGCCAGCTTTGAGCTTGTCAGCGTTCGGGACAACTGCACCCGACATCTCGACTGCGCCAGCGGCGTTCACTTCGCCCGCGCCCTGCGTGTAAACGGTCTGCGCTTTGTTCTGGTAGGTCGCGCCGGGAAGTCTCTGTGCAGTGCGAGTCAGGATTGCTTTGACGAGCACTGGCGTCAGAGAGCTATTTGCTTCGAGCATCAGAGCGACTGTGCCGGAGACCACTGGAGCGGCGAAGGACGTGCCTGAAAAATTGTAGTAAGCGTTCTGCATTGCGCTCGCGGATGTCGGCTTCACAATGCGCTCAGGATACTCGTTTGCAAGCGTCGGGTTCGGCTCTTGCGACAACGGAGCATTGACTTTCCTGCCCGGAGCAACGATGTCAGGCTTTGAAAGATGATCGAAGCGTGTGAAACCTTTTGAAGACCATGAAGCAACCGTATCGTCCGAACGTTTCGCTGTGCCGTGCGTGTCTGTTGCGCCGACTGTGATTGCATAGGGGCTGTTGCCGGGGCTGTTGATTGTGCCGTAAGCAAGTTGATAGATGTCCGAGCCGTCCGCGTTGTGGCCTATGATCTGGTCCGTGCGGCCCATGTTGCCTGCGCTGCAAACGACGACGATGCCGTTGCGTGTTGCAACCTCAACTGCTTTGTCCAGCGGGTCTGTGTGGAAGGACTCACGAACGGGAGCGCCGAGGCTCATGTTCACGATGCGTATGTTGTACTTCTTGCTATTTTCGATTGCCCAGTTAAGACCTGCCAGAACGTTGCTTGTGCGGCCTGCGCCGTTCTCATCAAGCACGCGAACGTCAATGAGGTTTGCGCCGGGTGCAACGCCAGCGTAGTTCGCGCCGTAGCCTGCGGAGGCCGCGCCGTTGCCAGCCGCTACGCCAGCCACGCCCGTTCCATGACCATCAACATCGCCCTTCTTTGCGCTGCCTGTGAAATCAACGGAAGCTATGACGCGAGACTTGTTGTTTGTTCCTGCGAAGTCAGGATGGTTTGCACTGATGCCGCTGTCAAGGATTGCTATGCCGATGCCTTTGCCTGTGACGCCTGAATTGCCTGCGCCTGATTGAACCTGTATTGCGCCGATTGCATCGTCCGTCAGACTGCCTTGAGCTTTTACGGGGCGGTCCGGCGAGACGTACAGAACGTCGTCACGAAGGGCGAGCGATGCAACTGTGTTGGCCGGAACGTCCGCGACCAGCATGTTGAGTGTTACGTAGCTTGCGCGCTTCGTTCCATGAGCGTTTGCAACTGCCGCATCGTGCGAAGCCGAGGGCTGACCTTTGGTTTGAACCAGCACGCGAACCGTAGCAGTTGAGTTGCTGGCAGCGTCAAATTCAGGAGCGAGTTTGCCGAAGCCGCGACTCTGTCGGGGGCTTGAGTTCTGCTTTGCAGGAGCGGCGAAAGTTGTCAGGGGAGCTAGAGAGATTGCGACCAAAGCGATTAGTGTTACGCTGGCTGTGATGCGACGAAACATTTTAGTTTCTCCTTTTTCCGTTTCGTAGTGCCTCACCGTGAAAGCCGCGCTTAATGCGAGGGGTTACGGGCACAAAGATTAAATTTTTCAAGATTAAATTAGGACTAGATCGCTGACAGGCGCATTCAGCGCGCTTTGAGGAGCGCCCCATTCGGGTCAAGAATTAGGCCGCTTCCATCCTGAGCCAGCTTTCCTATCAACGATCTGCCCCTCTCTATTTCAATAGTTGTGCCACTCGTCGAAAAGTATTGCTGAGCGAGTTAAGTCTAACTATTTTTAGACTTGAGCCGTCCCCAAGACGTTCCGTTTG
>QHXM01000064.1 GCA_003222945.1 Acidobacteriota bacterium | reverse complement strand
AAGCCTGATGTGATGACCGTGCGCGAGAGCGTCTGGTTTATGGAATCGTTCATGACTTTATAAAGAGAGTCGCGGCGATGCAGGCGCAGGTTCTCGCGTATGCGGTCGAACGCAACGATTGTGTCATTTACAGAAAATCCTACGAGCGTCAGAAGAGCGGCAATGACCGTGAGGCTCACTTCCCATTGAAAGATTGAGAAGAAGCCGAGCGTTACCAACACGTCGTGAAAGACAGCTATTACGGCAGCCGCGCCGTAAGTCCACTCGAACCGGAAGGCTATGTAAACGAGTATGCCTATGAGCGCGGCGAGCGTTACGGCGATGGCCTGAATGCGTAGCTGCTTGCCTGCGATTTCACCTACCGCGTCAGTGCCCTCTATTTTGTAAGCCTCGTCTTTCGGTCCGAAAGTATCAAGAGCCTGCCTGACTTTCAGAACGCCCGGATCAACCTGCGTCTGAACTTGCTGCCCTTGCGCCTGCGCTCCGCTTGCTTGCTGTTCGGGCGTTTGTCCCTGCGTAGTCTGAGCCTGTGGTTGTTGCTGCGCAGGCTGCGGCGCATTGCTCGCGCTTCCCTCCAATCGCGGGACTTTAATCAGGACTACGTCCGGCTTATCCGTCCGCTGGATGATTGCGTCGCCAACGCCCTGCTGCGCGAAACGGCTGCGAATAGTCTCGTCGCTCGGCCTATCTTTCAAAAACCTCGCGGTAATAACCGTGCCGCCCTTGAAATCAACGCCTAGGTTGAAAGCATCAGTCCCGCCCGGCGCTGCCTGACGAATAATCGCCGAAGCAAGCCCAGCCAGCATCAACAGAGTTGAGATGGCAATAAAAATCCTGCGATTAGCAAGCCAATCAACCTTAACGTCTTTGAATAGTTGAATCATGATAATTAGTGAATAGTGAATAGTGAATAGTGAATAGTGGAAAGCCGTTCTTTAACTTTTCACTATTCATTATTCACTTCACTGAATTAAATACTTAGCGAATCCGGTCGCCTTCCTTTCTGGTTTAAGTGCCAGATGAAGATTGTGCGCGACACATAGACGGCTGAGAACAGGTTAATCAATAGACCGAGAACGAGCGTCACGGCGAAACCTTTGATCGGACCTGTGCCGAAGACAAAGAGAAAGAGCGATGAGATGATCGTAGTCACGTGCGTGTCAATGATTGTCACGAACGCGCGCGCAAACCCTTGCTCTACGGCAGACGGAACAGTCTTACCTGTTCGTAACTCTTCGCGTATGCGCTCGAAGATGAGCACGTTCGAGTCAACGGCCATGCCTATAGTCAAAATGATTCCAGCTATGCCCGGCAATGTCAGCGTAGCCTTGAACACGACGAGCGCGGCAATCATCAGAATCATGTTCAAGAGAAGCGCGACCACTGCGTTTATGCCGGAGCCTCTGTAGTAGAAGAGCATGAAGGCGACGACCAGCCCAAGGCCAACTAGCGAAGCCGTCACGCCCGAGCGAATCGAATCAGCGCCGAGGCTAGGACCAACCGTACGCTCCTCCTGGTACTCAATCGTCGCGGGCAGAGCGCCTGAGCGTAGCGTCATGGCTAAATCATCAGCCGACTGCTGCGTGAAGTTGCCCGAAATCTGCCCTTCGTCGTAGATGGGCTGCTTGATGTAGGCTATGGATTTGACTTCGCCCTCTAAGACCACGCCCATGTTCTTGTTGATGTGACTCGTCGTCCACGGACCAAATTTATCCGCGCCCGTTTTCTTCAACTGAAAATCAATCTCATACTTGTCGCCGCCCGCACGTCCCTGTCCTGCTGAAGCGTTTCGCAATTCGCTTCCGTCAACGACAGCAGGCGAAACCACGACCACATATTTCTTCGGCTTGGGCGCATTCGGGTCAGCCGTCTGACTGCTCGCCGTAGTAGGCTCGTCGCGTTCAGCGTAAGGCAACACACGGCGGTCCGGCGGAACAGTGCCGCCCAGAGCTGAACCTTGAGCGCCGTGAAATTGCAGCGTAGGCTCTGCCACACCCAGAGAATTTATGCGACTGTCAATAATCTTGTAGGCTTGCTCCGTTGCCTGCTGTCCAAGATCGCGCTCCGCCGTAGTAGTCAACGTCCAGGTGACGGTGTTACCAGAAACCGCAGGAGTCCATTCGCGCGTGTCAACCTTCTTTGCTACCTCGTCCTGAATCTCCTTGAGCCTCGCCGGGTCATCCGCCGTGAGCATGAAGCGATAGCCGTTCGATGTGTCGGAGCGAGCGTTCGAAATCTTAATACCCTTGTCCTCCGCAACCTTCTGCGCTACTGCGGCGTTGTCATTGGCAAGCTGCTTGAACATATCTTCGACCTTGACGCGCATGACAAGGTGCGAGCCGCCCTTCAGGTCCAGACCAAGATGGATGTTCTCAGCGAGCGTGTTCTTGATTCCCGCCAGAGTGAAATCGCTCAAACGGGGACGACGATGCGGTCCTATGACCAGATAGAGTCCGCCAAGTGTCACAATCAAAATGATAATAAAGCGCTGTAGTAAATTACTTTTCTTCATGATTATTTAGTACTGAGTGATGAGTACTGAGGACTGAGTAAAAACCTACTTCACTCAGTCCTCAGTACTCATCACTCATCACTTCTTTTCTTCCTCTTCCTCCTGCAAACCCGCTATGGCGGCGCGCGAGATTTCGAGTATGGATTTCTCGCCGCTTCTGATTAAGAAGGTAGCGTCGCGCACAGCCGTTATTGTGCCGACGATGCCGCCGTTTGTGACAACGCGGTCGCCGGTCTTCAAGCTTGCAATCGTTTCCTGCAACTGACGCTGGCGCTTTCGCTGCGGCACTATGAGCAAAAAATAGAAGACGCCGAAGATCAGAACCCACGGCAGTATGGCTACAATAAAATTGCCGCCACCACCTTGAGGCTGCTGAAAGAAGATAAAGAAGTTGGACATTTAATTTATGGATTTAACCGAAAATAATCAGAACACCCGAAGCGAATACGCACGCGCCCGCTTAGAGGCTAAGCTAAAAACTCCGGCCTTAAATCCAGCCCGCTCTCATGCCACGCCGGAGTTGACTTCCTCCAGGAACTCTCGTCGAAATCGCGTGAAATCGCCAGACCGAATAGCTTGCCTCACGCGGCGCATGGTGTCAAGGAAGAAGGCAAGGTTGTGATGCGTCAACAAAATACTCGCAAGCATCTCGCCCGTCATATAAAGATGGCGTAGAAAGCCACGCGAGTGGCGACGACAGACGCTGCAAGCGCAGGCTTCATCCAGAGGCCGCGTATCTCGCGCCCACTGCGCGTTCTTCACGTTCAACTTTCCGCGTGAGGTGAAAGCTTGTCCGGTCCTACCGTTTCTGGTTGGCAGCACGCAATCGAACATATCAATGCCGCGCGCAACGCACTCAACCAAATCCATAGGTGTGCCAACACCCATCAGATAACGTGGATGGTCCGAAGGCATCGCGGGCGCAATCTCTTCGACAACCTCATACATCACACTCTTCTCTTCGCCCACGCTCAAGCCGCCGATTGCGTAACCATCGAAACCAATCTCGACGGTTCGCTCAAGACTCTCACGCCGCAAATACAGATGCGCCGCGCCCTGAACGATGCCGAACAGAGCCTGCGCTCCACTTAACTCTGAACTATCTTGCGCTCCCCTCTCGTCAACTCTTCCTGCATCCATGCCTTCTTTCTGCAACGCATCGAAGCTACGACGTGAGCGCTCTGCCCAGCGCGTGGTCAGTAACATGCTCTCGCGCGCAATCTCGTGCGAAGCCTTTCCGGGCGCGCACTCGTCAAACGCCATCACTATGTCAGAGCCTAGCGCAGCCTGAACCTGCATCGAGACTTCCGGCGAGAGAAAGCGCAGGCTGCCGTCAATGTGCGAGCGAAACTCAGTTCCCTCTTCCGTAATCTTTCGCAAAGCGCCTAGGCTCCAAACTTGAAAGCCGCCTGAGTCTGTCAGTAGCGCACGCTCCCAACCTATGAAGCGATGAAGCCCGCCGCAAGCCCTGATCGTCTCTTCACCGGGACGAAGCCACAGGTGATAGGTGTTGCCTAAAATAATTCCAGCATCAAGCTCCGCGCTTTCCAGAGCTTCAAAGCGCGTGCCCTTCACTGTGCCGAGCGTACCGACAGGCATGAAGACAGGCGTTTCAATAATCCCGCGTCGCGTCTTCAAAACTCCAACGCGCGCCCCGCCGTCCTGCGCTTCGAGTTCCCACTTGATAGGTTGCCTATCTATTTGCATTTTTAATTCATCTGCCGCGCTCTCGCCGCTGCGAATGCAGTCCGGGAGACCAGCGCCCGCGTATGCGTTGCCTGCAAGTTTCAGATTTGGAAACTGAAGAGTACGCGCGCGGATTCTTTCAACTCGCTCGACGTGCCCAATGTGATACTGCGCCATAGAGCGCGGCCACTTCTCAACATGAGCGAAGAGAGGCGGTCTTTCAATTCCCAGAAGATCGTGCAAGTCTTTGCGCACGCGGGCGATCATCTCGCCTTCGTCGAGCGCGAAGATTTCTGGTTGAAGCGCGCCGCCCGTGAAAGCTCTCAGAAGCGCATGACCAAAGGGTGCGCGACCCGCGAACTTCACGCTGCTGAAGGTGCAGGCGAGTATTGCGCGGCGTTCGATGATGGGAACGACGAAGCCAAAGCCGTCGAGAGGGTGCGGGATGTCAGAGCATTTGTAACCAAGATTGATCGTAGCAGTCGAAGCATACGGTATCGCCTCGAGTTCAACGGCAAGTTGCGCGTCCACCTCGCGCAATAGATTCGCAGACGTGTAAGCAGGAAGCGCAAGACAGAGGGCATCAGCGCTGATAGTTTCATTCGCGCCCGTCTGAATCTTCCACCGCCGCGACGCTTCATCAAAAGAGACCGACTCCGCTTTCGTGTTCAGCCGAATCGAAACACTTTCAAGTCGCGCGACCAAAGCATCAACGAGCACGCGCATCCCATCGTCAAACGAGAGAAAGAGACTGTAGCGCGCGCCGCTCGTCCCCTTTGCTTCATGCTCGCCCGACGCGCGTCGCCGTTTCCACATCGCACGAATGAGACTTCGATGCTCTCGCTCCATCTCAAGAAAACGCGGCATAGTCGCGCGTAAAGATAAGCGTTCAGGGTCAGCCGTGTAGATTCCCCCGACCATCGGCTGCGCCATTCGCTCGAGCGCTTCCTGCCCGAATCTTCTGCGCACGAAATCTGCGAGACTTTCATCATCGTTTCCATTCACGCTTGTGCGTCCAGGCAGAAAAAGATCGAGCGCCATGCGCGCCTTGCCCTTCAGACTGAAAATCCCGCTCGTCACAAAAGGCCAGAAGCGCGAAGGCGCAAGAAGTTGAAACCCTTCCGGCACAGCATGAAGTTTTCCACCACGCACAATGAAACTGCGGCGATTGCTTTCATTTGTTTCAATCAAGCGCGAGCCGAGACCTATTCGCTTCGCCAGCGCAAGCGCTTCAGGCTTTTCGGAGATGAACGAGTCCGGTCCACATTCGAGCAAGAACCGTTCGCGCCGCTCTGTGCGAATGATGCCGCCCATGTGCCCGCTCGCTTCAATCAGTACGATTTCGACATTCGACTGTTCGCGCCGCTCCACGAGACGATGAGCCGCAGCGAGGCCGCTGATTCCGCCGCCGATCACAACAACTCGTCTCTGTTCGCTCAGCCTCTTGCTCATCAGTTAAAAAATGAGACTTCTTTGCGTCTTTGCGCGAAATTTTCTCGCGCGGATGAGATAAGCTCAAACTCTTCCTGCACTCATCTGACAACAATCAGCCGGGCAAACATCATGACTCGCGCCGAATGTTCCAAGAAAACGTTTCGGAGAATCAGGATTCATTCTCTCAAGAATCAACTCACGAATCATCCTGACGAATACGGGATGCGCGCCGACAGTCGAAGCCCGAACCATGTTCAAATCTATACGCTCGCAAAGAGAGCGCGCTTCCGTGTCAAGATCGTAAATGACTTCCATGTGGTCCGAGATAAAACCTACGGGCGCGATGACGACATCCGTCGTGCCCGCTTCTTTCAACTCCGTCAGGTAATCCAAGATGTCCGGCTCAAGCCAAGCTTGCGTGGGCGGTCCGCTTCGACTCTGAAAGACCAATCGCCAACTCTTGTGCCCGACGCCTTCGGCAACGAGCCGACGGGTTTCATGAAGCTGTTTTTCGTAATCGCAAGTGTCGGCCATCGTGAGCGGGATGCTGTGCGCCGTGAAAGCTATATGGGCGCGCTTGCGGCGTTCTTCTGGAATTTTGTTGAGCGCGGTGCGGACGTTTTCGATGTTCGGTTCAATAAATCCCGGATGGTTATAGAAAGCTCTTAGCTTCTCAACCTGCGGTGCGCTCTCTCCAACTTCACTTTGCGCGCGCATGATGTCCTCGCGGTATTGACGACAACCCGAATATGAACTGTAGGCCGAAGTGAAAAAGGCGAGCGCGTGTTTGATGCGGTCGTCAGCCATGCGCCTGAGCGTGTCCGCGAGAAAGGGATGCCAGTTGCGGTTGCCCCAGTAGATTGGAATATGCGGACCGTTTTCTTGTAACTCTTTTTCGAGCGCCGCAATCAAGCTTCGGTTCTGAGAGTTAATCGGACTGACGCCGCCGAACAGTTCGTAGCGACGAGCGACGGCGCGCATTCTCTCCTTCGGCACATTCCGACCGCGCAGCACGTTCTCAAGAAACGGCATCACCTCGTCCATCCCCTCCGGTCCACCGAAAGAGACTATCAAGATTGCGTCGAAGGTCTGAGCCATAATTGTGTTAGCAAAGTTCTCAGCCGCTCTCTCAATTCAAGCGCGCCGGAATAACAATCGAAGTATGCCAGCAGTGGCAACCGCCGATAGTAATAAGCCTATGAAGACCTGTGGCTGGCGCATCATGGCGAGCGCCCCTGCGAAGCCGATCAGCAGAAACAGGTCTGCTAACAGACAGAGCGACAGCGCCAATAGATCGACGACGCTTGCGCGCAGCACTACGATATTTAGAAAGCCAGCAAACACAATTGCCATGCCCGCGCCGAAGAACCAGACCGCATCCATGTCAAAGCTGTCGTAGTTATGAAACGTGAACAGCAGATGCACGCATCCGAGCGCGACGATCAAATAGCTTGCGATGTTATGAAGCGTGCGCAGCATAAATATCAAGATGCGTTCTCAACGCTGGCTCATCTCATGCACAGCTTCTACAAGAGCAATCACATTATCTACCGGAGTCTCCGGCAAGATGCCGTGGCCTAGGTTGAAGATATGGCCTGCTCGCCCGCCTGCGCGGTCAAGTATGCGTTTGGCCTGCGCGCTTATGAAGTCTTGATTAGCAAAGAGAGAAACAGGGTCGAAGTTTCCCATCACTGCAACATCGCCTAGCCGCTGCCATGCTTCGCCCAGGTCAACGCGCCAGTCAAGGCCAATCACGTCGCCTCCGGCCTCGCTCATCAATTCAAGCAGCGCCGCCGTGCCAGTGCCGAAGTGTATGACGGGCGTTCCCGTCTTGACGCTCTCTATGACCGCGCGCGTGTGCGGGAGAACATATTCGCGGTAATCGTCCGTGCTGAGGCAGCCAACCCATGAGTCAAAAAGTTGGACCGCCTGCGCGCCAGCTTCGACCTGCGCGTTCAGATATTTTGCAAGGCCGCGCGCGATCAGAGACATCATCGAGTGCCATGCGCCGCTGTCCGTGTACATCAAGGTTTTGGTGTGGACGTAGTTTCGTGAGCCTCCGCCTTCTATGATGTAAGAGGCGAGCGTGAAGGGTGCGCCGCCGAAACCTATCAAAGGAATGTTGGGCCGCAGCGCGCGGCGCGTTCGGTGTATAGCCTCCATAACGAAGTCCAGAGACTCGACCGATTCGACTTCCTGCAAGCGTTCGACATCGAGCGCACTACGAACAGGATTATGAATCACAGGGCCTTCGCCTTTTTCGAATTCAAGTTGGATGCCCATAGGTTCAATAATCAAAAGAATGTCTGCGAAGATGATTGCAGCGTCAACGCCGAGACGCTCGACGGCTGTGACAGTGACTTCCGCTGCAAGGTCGGGCGTCTTGCAGAGTTCGAGGAAACTCACGCGGTCGCGCACCTCACGGTATTCGCGCATGTAGCGCCCGGCCTGTCGCATGAGCCAGACGGGCGTATAGGGCGCTGGCTCGCGTCGGCAGGCGCGCATGAAGGGGCTGTTGTAAAGTTCGTCCGTTTCCGCGTTATTCTTTACGCTCATCTGCTCTCTTCCCTAAAATATTCAGATTGAACCGGAGCGCGTTAGCTTTCGTTAAGGTCTATTCGATTGCCTCTCGCTTTCCTAGCTGCATCGGTTTCGGCGTTTGCATCCAGACTACAACAAGAGGCAGCATAAACGGAAAGGCAGAATTCAGGAGTCAGAATACAGAAGTCAGAATGGGAAAGGGCGGCAAACCACATTTACAGAGTTTCTTTTATACTGAATTGCGGACTCCTGGCTTCTGTATTCTGCTTTTTTCTGCCACAAACCCGGCTTGTGCGGTGTTTTATAGTTGAGAGCGGCGAGTTATGAGCGAAAGCGCGAGAGCCTTGACGGACTCAATGCCAGAAACGATTGAGAAAAACGCGCAGCCGCTCGGCTTCGACGAGGTCTTCACGCTGCATCACAGAGCCGTCTTTCGCACAGCGCGCGCAATGGTGCGCGACACGGGCTTGGCGGAAGATGTGACGCAAGAGGTCTTTCTAAAGCTCTATAATCATATGGACTCCGCGCCCAATGATGAGTTGTTGAGAGCATGGCTGCTAAGAGTTACCATGAACGTTGCGCGGAACACTTTGCGAGGCCAATCGAGAGCAACGGCGCGTGAGGATGAGTACGCAAAACGCGCGGAGGGCGCGGGATGGTTTACGGTCGAAGCGCCTGAGGAAGAGTATGAAAGGCGCGCGGAGATTGAGGAGGCGCGGCGTGCGCTTGATAAGATTAAAGAGCCTATGCGCAGCGCGCTACTTTTGAAGCAACAGGGGCTGTCTTATAAAGAGATTGCGACGGCGCTACAAGTCAACGAAGGAAATGTTGGAAGCCTTGTGGCAAGAGGACGAAAAGAGTTCGTCAGAGTTTACGGCAAGATCGGAGGCGGCAGATGAGAGAGTGCATCGAAGAGGGCGTCTTACAGAGTTACGTTGACTGCGAACTCTCCCGTGAAATGGCAGAGCGTGTCGAGGCGCACGCAGCCCATTGCTCTACTTGCAGCGAAGCTCTCGATGAGGCCGCAAGCGAGATGGCTATGTTCACCAGAGCGTTCGAGCCGGTGATGCTTACGGATGTTCCGACCGTTCGACTGCGCGCTTCGCTTGACCGTGCGATTGCGGAGAGAAGCGCGCCCATTGAGATTTCAGAGAAGAAACAGGGCTGGAGCTTTAACGGCTGGCTCGCATCTTTCAGCGAGCTATTTAAAGTTTCGCCGCAACGCGCCATTGGCTTTGCGAGTCTCATCGCAGTCATAGCTTTCGCAGCCATCTTCGCAACAATCTATTTGCGTCGGGCTGGGAATAACGGCAACGATGTGGAAACTCTTGCTATCAACAAACCGAATGCACCAACTACAAATGCGACAGCTACGGTGTCTCCATCACCCAAAGAGAATAGAACAAACGGTGAACCGGACAAGGGTGGGCCGAACGATAATCAGAACAATCGCAGACAACCAAAGAAACAGACGAAGCCGGTTTTAGTTCCTGAGCCGGATCAACTACCACGAGTCGAACAGGCAAGCTATAAACCTCTGCCCGGCGAGCAGAACTATCTGAAGGCTATTGATTCGCTAACATCGGAGATTCAAGAGAGTGATGCGGCTACGATGAAGCCAAGCCTTCGCGCTGAGTACGAGCGAAACCTTGCGGTCGTCAATCAGGCGATTGATTCAACGCGGCGTGCTGCGCGTCGCAATCCGAACGACGCGGACGCAGTGCAGTTTCTATACTCGTCTTATCAAAGCAAGCTAGACTTATTGAGCGCCGTCGCAGAACAGGTGCGGCCAACTATTGCTACCAGATAAAGGTGAACAGGTAATTCCTTAAGATGAGATTTTATTCTTCAATCGTCACGGTCTTGCTCTCAACGCTCCTTTTGTGCGGCGCGAGCGCACATGCCCAGAAGTCTTCAGGTAAGGGAGCAGGGCGTGGCGAAGGAATGGGACGCGGCGAAGGCAAAGGTAAAGGTAAAGGAAGCGGCGAGGCAAAACTTAGCGAGCAGACTGTTGCGGCGACCGAGACTGTTAACGTGACGCTCACAACAGGCGCGGGCAACATCACTGTGCGCGGCTGGGACAGAAAAGAGGTTCACGCTCAGGCGAAAGAAGCGGACGCACGTGTTGAGTTGCGTAAAGTGGGCGGTGCGGGTGTCGCTTCAAATCCTGCGTCGCATGTTGAAGTGCTTATTTCCAGCAAGTCGGATGATGATCCAGATGCGGATGAGTCGGACAGTCCGGTGACATTGGACGTTCCGCGCGGCGCTACAGTTTTTCTGAAATCTCAGGACGGCGACGTTGACGTAGAAGGTATCACGGAAGCTCACATAGAAGCCGTTGACGGAAGAGTTGATATGCGCCGCATCTCCAGAGCGATTGAAGCAACGAGCATAGGAGGCGATGTAAATCTGGAAGATTCGAGCGGGCGCGCGCGGCTCAATACAATCGGCGGCTCAATCGAAGTCAAAGATTTGCGTTCATCGGACGCGGGCGATTTTCTGAAGGCTAAGACGGCTAGCGGCGACATACTGCTTGACCGCGTCGCAACTTCGCGCGTCGAAGCCAACACGATCAGCGGAGTAATCAAGCTTGAAGGAGCGCTCGCGCGCGGCGGCTTCTACAATTTCACTACAACGTCGGGTGATGTGACGATAGTGATTCCTGCTGATTCGTCCTTTAGTCTGACCGCGAAGGTTTCTGAAGGCGGAGAGATCGTCACGGAGTTTCCACTCAAATACACGAGCAACACCTCGCCCGCGAGCCACCCCGTGCACACAGGCCGCCTCGCAGGAACTTACGGCTCAGGCGACGCGAACATCAATCTAATCTCTTTCAGCGGAACGCTACGGTTAAGGAAAAAGTAAAAAGGTAAAAGGCAAAAGTGAAGGCAGCGCTACGCGCTGAATTTTATTCTTATATTCACGCCGCAGGCATGTCCACACTTTTGCCTTTTGCCTTAAAATATTTGTCACAAAGTTTTTCCTCGCGGTGTTTTCATATCAGAGTGACGAAGTATGAGCCGGGATTGGTGAAGGCTCGCACGGAATTTGAAATCAACTGTCGCTCTATTTTCCTGAAACATTCTGGCCTAAACATTGACGCGCTTCGGTCGCGCTTGAGAAGGATGAAGGTGAACGAGATGAAACAAAAGTTGACGACGATTCTATTCGTGGCGGTGCTGGTGCTGCTGGCTGCGCCACTTGCAATTGAGCAAGTGGGCAACCTGAAAGGCTTCGCGGAGAGGTGGGCTAAGAACAATTTCCTGAGCGGCGTAGTGATCGTTCATGCTAGCGAGAGAGCGGAAGCAAATAACGGACAACGTATGTCCATCTCAGTTGCCAATCCTATCCAATCATCTGCGGACGAATTCCACTGGAACGGGCGCATCAATCAGGGACAGACAATCGAGATCAAAGGCATCAACGGAAGCATCCGCGCAGAAACTTCGTCTGGCAATGAAACTCAGGTCACAGCGAAGAAGACCGGGCGACGAAGCGACCCGAAAGAGGTCGAGATTCGTGTCGTAGAGCACAGCGGCGGCGTCACTATCTGTGCGATCTATCCGAGCGACAGTCCCGGCAACCCGAACAGTTGCGAGTCGGGCGAAAACGGCTCATCACGCACGCATGACAATGACGTTCAGGTTAACTTCACCGTTCGCGTGCCGCAGGGCGTGCGCTTCAGTGGAAAGACTGTCAACGGCGACATTGAAACCAGCGCGCTCAGCAGCGACGTTGACGCAAAGACTGTCAATGGCTCAATCAAGATTGCCGCAGGCGGAATCGCAAGCGCGAAGACTGTCAACGGCTCAATCAATGCTTCGCTCGGCAGCGCAAACTGGACCGGGACGCTTGATTTCAAAACAGTCAACGGCGGAATCACCTTAGACCTTCCGTCGAATACGAACGCACAAGTTCAGGCAGATACTTTGAACGGCGAAATCTCAACGGATTTTCCCTTGACCACAGAGAGCCGCACCGACCGCAGGCACTTGAGCGGCACAATCGGCGGCGGCGGGCGCGAGCTATCTTTGAAGACCGTCAACGGAAGCATTAACCTTCGCCGCGCGTTAAGCGGATTTTAAGAATTGATTCATGCGGTCATTTCATCAATGAGTCAATGACCACATGAATCACTGAATCAATATATCGAATTGAGGAATACCATGTTCATTAAGAGGATTACATTAACCACACTCATCGCGCTCGCCGTTCTGCTTATGACTGCAAGCAGCGCTCTCCCGGCTCAGCAGGGCGACCAATTGCGCGAGGAGTTTCACCAGAGCTATCCGATTGCGGCTGACGGTCGCGTGAGTCTTGGAAATATCAACGGCTCAGTGCACATCGCGGGCTGGGATCGCAACGAAGTCAAAGTTGATGCGGTCAAGACCGCCTACACTCGTGAGCGATTAGACGAAGCCAAAATTGATGTGCGCTCAGACGCCGACAGCATTCGTATTCAAACCGAGTATCCCAATAGATCGCAGACCTTCACGAACGGCGAAGGCCGCGCGAACAATCCTGCGACTGTAGAGTACACGCTCACAGTTCCGCGCAACGCTCGACTGGATTCGATTGAACTCATCAACGGCAATCTTGACATAGAAGGCGTCGCGGGCGATGTCAAAGCATCCGCAATCAACGGACGCCTGAGCGCGCGAGGGCTGACGGGCGCGACCAAGCTTTCAACAATCAACGGCAGCCTTGAAGCAGCGTTTGACCGTCTTGATGTGTCAAAGCCGATCTCGGTCGGCTCAGTCAACGGCGGCGTCTCTTTGACGATTCCATCCGACGCAAACGCGCAGTTGAAGGCGAACACGGTTCACGGAGCTATCAGAAACGATTTCGGTCTCCCGGTGCGCGATGGCGAGTACGTCGGTCACGAGCTTGCAGGACAACTCGGACAGGGCGGAGTCCTTATAAAGCTTGGCAACGTCAACGGCTCAATCACGATTCATCACGCCGCGGACGGTCGCCCCCTTAGTCACGCGACAAGTTTTCTTGCCGAGAAGATGAAAGATAAGGATAAGGACAAAGACAAGGACGACATGATTGACGATAGGGCTGAGGCTCGTCGCGCAGCACGCGAAGCGGCAGGCGAGGCCATGCGAGCGCAGGCCGAAGTCAGACGCGCTCAGGCTGAAGCCATGAGTGCGCAGCGCATCGCGCAACTCCAGGCTCAACGCGCGCAGGCCGAAAGCGGGCGCGATGCTCAGAGAATCGCTCAGCAGGTCTCAAGACAAGAGGCCATACGAGCGCGTGACGAAGCAAAGCGCGCAGCACGCGAAGCTGTAACGGCCAATCGAGAAGGCATGAACAGCCTTCGCCTTGTCGAGCGCGACTCGAAAACCTATCAGGTGAGCGGCATGCCGCATCTTAACCTTCAAACTTTTGACGGCTACATCGCTGTCCACGCATGGGATAAGCAGGAGGTTCAAGTCACGTCGAGCAAGCGCGCCGCCACAGAACAGGAGATGCGCGGCATAAACATTCGCTCCTCTCAGACCGGCTCGGACATAAACATCGCCGCAGACTTTGATAAAAACTTTGCGGCTAAAGTAGGCGGCATGGAGACTACGAATGCCTTAGTAAGTTTCGACGTGTACGTTCCGCGAAACTCGAACGTGCGCCTGACTTCGGGCGACGGCCATATTGAGTTGGAAGGCATAAACGGCAATCTTGAATTGAACACTTCGGACGGGCGAATCGAAGTGCGCGATTCAAACGGGCGTCTTACGGCTAAGACGGGCGACGGGCGCATTGAGGTGGAAAATTTTAACGGCTCGGTTGAAGTTAACACGGGCGACGGGCGAATAAATCTTGGCGGACGCTTCGAGCAATTGAACGCGCGCACAGGCGGCGGCTCAATCGTTCTCACGCTTCCGCAGGATTTCAACGCGACCATCGAAACGGATTCCAACTCCGTAAACAACGAAGGATTAACTTTGACGGAAGAACAAGGCTCGTCTCGTCGTCTAAAACGCTGGAAGATCGGACAGGGCGGACCAGTTCTGACGCTGCACGCGGGAGAAGGGCGAATAATCGTGCGCCGGGCCGGACAATGAAAGCACAGATTAACCACAGAGAGCACAGAGGACACAGAGGATTTATAGATGGTTGAAATAGCAGCTTAGTAATTTGAAATCTCAAATCTGTAATCTTAAATTTATTAACTCCCTCTGTGTCCTCTGTGCTCTCTGTGGTTAATCTTATCTTTCAACAAAAATCTTGGCGGAGAATAGAAGTTAACGAATAGATTGGCTATCGCGTCCTTAATTGCGAACACGGACAGGCGCTCGCTCTGTTTTGATGAATTCATCTGAAGATTAAGCGAAACTTCCGGGCGCTTGGGGACGTTTTGATTTCTGACACTTTGCACTCGCAAAGCGGTTCAGCCAATTCAACAAGCGATAGTCGCGCTGTACAGTTGGAACTCGAAAGTTCCTTGGGAGCAATCTATATGAGAAATGGACTGCCTTTACGGTTCGCCCTTCCGGGTGCAGTCTCTCAAAAAACTCCCGCGCCTGTTTCAATGGACCTGGAGTCAATTCGACAAACCGGACACCAATATTTAACGCAACGCCTCCTCTTCATATTGACAGCGCTCCTGGCGCTCATCTCTTTCTCGATTCCAGCGGCCAATGCACAGAGCTTTACGACGACGGCGCGTGTGAAAAGAGTCGCGCCCTTTCAAAGCTTCGACACTGAGGAAGGCTCAAGGGTTAGGATTACTTCCGACTCGTCGCTCGACGATTACAAGGTCTTCGAGAGCGCTGGCAGATTTCATATACTGATTCCGCAGGCTGACGCTTCCGAAACAGACAGTCTGCAAGGTCGCGCATTCGTGGACATGAAAGTCGAACGCGATGGCAGTGACCTTGATATCTCGTTCCTATTGCAGCCGGGTGCGAAGGCTACCGTTGCGCAGAAGTTCAACCGGCTTGATGTGACCTTCACTTTTTCGCCCGACGCGGCTGCAAAGATCGTGTTGGTCGCAGCCGAGAGAGTGACTTCAACGCAAGCGCCTCCGAGCGAACTTTCAAGCAACACTTTAGCGCGCAATGAAAATGCAAGCCTGTCTGCGACGCCCATCCCAACGCCTGACCCGAAATCATCTTCAAAGAAAAATGAGAAGGATGCGAAATCTTCTGATTCAAAATCTACGACCGTGACATCTCAGCCGGTCAGCAAACCCGGAATCGTTTTACCGGCAGAGAAAGCTGCGCCTGTTCGCATACCGAAACTTGATAAGCCGCCCGTGATTGACGGTCATCTTGATGATGAAGTCTGGAAGCAGGCAGCCACTTTCAAAGATTTCTACCAGTTCAAGCCGGGCGACAACATTGCTCCTTCAAAGCCAACGGAAGTTCTCATAGGCTACGACGCGAAATTCATCTACATGGCCTTTCACGCTTTTGATGAGCCGGGAAAGGTGCGCGCGACTGTTGCCAAGCGAGACAATATTTTCGACGATGATTGGATAGGCGTCCTTCTTGACACCTTCAACGACAGCCGCCGCGCTTACGAACTGCTCTTCAATCCACTCGGCGTTCAGGCCGACGCAATCTTCACGGAAGGCAGGAACGATGATTTCAGCTTTGATCTTGTGATGGACTCGAAAGGTTCAATCACAGATGACGGCTACGTCGTAGAAGTTGCGATTCCTTTCAAGTCGCTGCACTACGAGGCGGGCAAAGATAAGCTCTGGGGCATTCATCTCTTGCGCACAATCAAGCGGTTCAATAACGAGCAGGACTCCTGGATGCCAATAGCGCGCGACAATTCGAGCACGCTCAATCAGGAGGGTCACATCACGGGACTCGAAGGCATCTCGACCGAGCGAACGCTTGAATTGATTCCTAGCCTTACCGTTTCAGAGACGGGCAGGCGCGTGCCTTCATACTTGCCAGTTCCCGCAGGGCAAACTGATTTTGGCCGCATGGTCAACGAGCCTGTGAAGATTGATCCGGGCTTGACCGCGAAGTTTGGACTGACTCCAACCGTCACACTCGACCTTGCGATCAATCCAGACTTCGCGCAGGTCGAAGCGGACCAAACAGTCGTCACAGCCAATCAACGCTTTCCAATCTTCTTTGAAGAGAAGCGCCCCTTCTTCCTTGAAGGCATAGACATTTTCCAAACGCCGCTCACGGTCGTTCACACGCGCGCAATCATAGACCCGGACATCGCCATAAAGCTTTCGGGCAAGCGTGGCCGCAACACCTTCGGGATAATGGCCGCGAGCGACAACGGACCGGGAAACTTTACAGGCGCGGACCTGCTTGATCCGGCGAACGCGCCCTTTATCAATAAGAACGCTTACATAGGCGTGATGAGACTCAAGCATGATGTGGGCAAAGGCGAGAGCACCATCGGCATGGAAGCTACGACCTACAACTTTATTGAGAAGCACAACGACCTCCTCAGTCTAGACGGACGCTTTCGCCTTGATAAGAAGTCGGTCGCAAGCTTTCAAGTCGTAGGCACGACCACGCGTACCAACTTCTTCGAGCCGGACCAGAACCAGAACATCTTTCGCACTGGAAATGCCTTCGCCTACTTCTTTCGCTACGATTATGACAGTCGAAATTTCGGGTGGAACTACGACGCACGCGGTTTCACACGAGACTATCGCGCCGACGTTGGCTTTACGCGCCGCACGAACAACAACCGTCACGGCCTCTTCGTCTATTACCACACTGACCAGAAGCCTAAAGCTACTCTCATCAGAACGAACTTTCACGTTCTGCCCGAAATACAGTTCGACTGGCAGGGACGCATACAGAGTTGGGGCTTAGAAAACCAGGTGGACTTTAACTTAAAGAATCAGACCAATTTCGGCGTTGGCGTAAGCCTCAACTACGAGCGCATCTTCGAGGAGGAGTTTGGGGCTACACGAAACGCTTCTTCGTTAAGCTGTTTCTCCGCAGCGCAGCTACAGTCGAATCCGCTCTGGCATTGCGGCTTTGCTGGAGACGATTCCGAACGCTCCACACATCGCAATAACATCTACGGCTTCGCAGGTACTACGCCGAGCAAGAAGTATTCGCTCAATATGTTCACGATCTACAACTGGGGAGCGTTTGACTTCGATTTCGGCGCAGGTCCACGTTTCCCGCGCGTAAGTCCCGCAGCGCTATTGGACCCGAACGCGCCGCTTGATCCGGGCAAAGGCAACGAATGGCATCTTGATGGCAACGTAACCTATCAACCTACAAACGCGCTGCGCCTCTCGCTCGATTACACGAAAGACCGGCTGGTTCGCCGCGACACCGGACGCCTGGCCTTTGACGAAAACATCTACGCGCTGAGGGGGACATATCAATTCACGCGATTCACTTTCGCCCGCGCTCGCATTGATTACGAAACGATTGAAGAACGCGTGCGAGCGCAGTTCCTTTTAGGTTGGGCGCCGAACCCTGGCACGTCCCTTTACGTCGGCTACAACGACGACCTGAATTTTAACGGCTACGGTCCGGTTTCAGGTCTTCTCGAACCAGGCTTTCGCCGCAACGGTCGGACCTTCTTTATAAAGATGTCCTACCTGTTCAGAAAGAGCTTCTGAAGAAGGTAAAAGGAAAAAGGTAAAAGGCAAAAGGGAAGAGAAAGAGCCGTGCCTCTCATCTTCCCTTTTGCCTTTTACCTTTTTCCTTTTACCTTACTGGAACACTCTCTCCACCGGAACAATCGCCACGTCTTCAGGCTTGACGTTGATCTTGTAAACCTGAATCACCTTGTCCTCGTCTAGTATCTCTGCGGGGCGCGGCGCGTTGTACTTAATCGGCGAAGGCGTGTTGTTGATTATCGCGTCGCGCAAACCTTCAGCATCTTTCGTGATCATAACGATTCGCATACGGTCCGATTTCAGGTAACGCTGTATGGCGTTGTTCACCTCCGCGAGCGTCAACTTCGATAGCCGGTCGCGCATGTAAGAGTTGAAGTCGGGGATGCCATAGTAGCGACTGTCCAGCGCGTAGCCAAGCTGCGCGTCCTGCGTTGCGGTCAAGACATTCACGTTCTTTGAGAGAAACTGTCGCGTGGCCTCGAATGCTTCCTGCGACATGCCGTTTTTGATGAGCTTGTCGTATTCATAGAGCGCCGCGCGCAGAGCGAAGTGTCCGTTCTGCGGCTCTACGGGACGAATCCAGATTTGGAAAATCTGCTGCTGGCGTCCAAGATTCGGGTCCGGCTGAAACTGGAACATGCCGCGCGGGAAATATTCTATGTAGGCGTAGTCGCCGTAGTTCAGACCGCGAAGTTCGCGCAAGCGCTGATACAAGTAACTATTTGACGAGCGATGCTGTCCGAAGTATGAAGCGACAATAGCGAGCGCAGGCCAATCCTTATCCTTGCGCGTGACATCAACGGGGAAGCCCAGAGAGATTGCGACGGAGCGCGTGTCGCGCTTAACTATCTCAATACGCATTCCCGGATCAACCTTCGGCGCATTGAACTTCACGCTCTCAGGCCGACCTGCGGGAAGCTTATTGAAATCCGCCTCAACCTTCTTAACAAAGCCCGCAGGATAGCCGCCCGCTAAACCTAAGACGAGATTCGCCCGCGTGTAGTGCAGACGATAGAAAGCTTGCACGTCGTCTATCGTAATGTGTTCGAGCGCGCTCAGAGTTCCCATGTTGTGATGGCCGTAAGGGTGGCCCGCGTAGATGATGTTGTAGAGTTGCTCTTTGCCAAGCTCCTCGTCGTTGCCTTCGCGCAGAGAGACTTTCAGGAAGTTGACGGCCTCTTCCTTCAGTCGCGTGAAATCCTCCGGGCGAAAACCCGGATCAAGAAGCATCTGGCTGATGATCGAGTAGTAACGGTCCAGATTGTCAACGTGCGTCGTGCCCGTAAAGACTGTCATCTCTTTATCAATCTGGTAGCTGAAAGATGTTGCCATAGGGTAGAACGCATTTGTTATCTGGTCGTAAGACATCTGGCGAGAGCCGCCTTCCGCAAGCATAGCTGCCGTCAAAGCTGCAACTCCCTCTTTGCCCTTCGGGTCTGAGGCAGAGCCTGTCATAAAGAGTATGCGGAATGTGACGAGCGGCGAGCGGTTCGGCTCAAGCACGCTTGCGATTGTTCCTGCTGCCGCGCTCGCAGGCTTTTCCTTCGCAGGCAGTTTAGATGATGAGCGCGCAGCGCCAACAGCACTACGGGTTGGCGGCTTAATGGTCTGGTCATCTTGCGCAAAGGCTGTCTGTCCGAAAAGAATTAGAAACATAGCAAGAATGGTTACGACGGCTTGCGTCATTGTTATGACACTCAGAGATTTTACCGATTGTGATTTGCAACCTCTCATCATTCCGCGCCTCCTTTAGCTTTCGAGGTGAGCGTGACGATGGTCCGGTTGTTGTCAACGAAATATTTTGCAGCCGCCGCGCGAATGTCTTCGGGCGTTATCTGATCGTAGAGCGCGTAGAGCTTGTTGATCGTCTCAGGAGTGCCGCGCAGGGCTATGTATTCTGCGAGCGTGCTCGCAATCGCTTCGGAACTATTCAAAGAGAGCGCGAAGCTGTAACGCATACGCGAGCGCGTCTGGTTGAGCTTGTCCTGCGGAATCAACTCCGTCGTGTAGCGTTTGAAGGTCGCAAGGATTTGATCGCGCACGTAATTTATATCCTTCTCGTCTTTGACGCGCGCCTCGACGTAGAAGAGTTCCGGGTCCAGGCGATCCGAGAATGAAGTGTCAAGAGAGTCAACCTTCTGCTCTTTAAGAACAAGTTTTTGATAAAGCTCCGAGTTTTCTCCGAAGGCATAAGATTGAAGCAAGTCAAGTGCGGCGTGATCCTTTTCAGTGTCTGAATAAGCCGGACCGCGAAACGCAACATCAACGTAAGGCAAGCTTGGCGAAGGCCAGTCAATGTGCTCTTCGCGCGGCGCGGTCTGCTGAGGCTCACCGAGAATCTGCGGACTGAAGTTTCCGCGCTGCCAGTTGCCGAAATATTTCTTCACCATCGCAAGCACTGCGTCGTGCTGAACGTCGCCTACGACCGTAATGTAAGTGTTTTCCGGGCGATAGTAGCGATTGTAGAACTGTAGGCTGTAATCATATTGATTGGGCATATCCTCTATGTCTTTGATGAAGCCCATAGTGGTGTGCTCGTATGTGTGTTTTTTGAAAGCTGCGGCGCGCAGGACTTCAAAAATCTTTTCAGAAGGGTTGGCGCTGTTCTTGTTGAACTCGCCGAGCACAGCCTTCGTCTCTGTCTTGTAACCGTTCTGGTCGTACTTCAAATGCTGGAAGCGGTCCGATTCGAGTTCGAGAATTTTGTCCATATCTTCTTTAGAGAAGACTTCGTGAAAGACCGTTCGGTCATCAGTAGTGTAAGCGTTATCGTCCACCCCGGCGCGCTTCAGAATCTCGTTGCGCTGCTCGCCCGTGTAGTGCTCGCTCCCGCGAAACATCAGATGCTCGAACAGATGCGCGTAGCCGCTCTTGCCCGGCTCAGGTTCGTTCCTGGAGCCTGTGCGGACCACTATGTAGAGCGCTACGAGGTTCGGGTAATCGGTTGGAATCGTAATCAAGTGAAGCCCGTTCGGCAGTTCGTCAATCGTGTATTGATAAGGAAATATCTTCTTCTCCGTCGGCGGCTGTTTAGGTTGCGCCGCAGGTGCAGGTCGCCTGCGCTGCGCTAAACTGGCGCAGGCCAGGCACAACAGGAGCGAGACGATTATCATTAATCTCATGGCAGAAAAACTCCTGAAACTTTCTTGATAGATTGAATGGAGACGGACATATTATACATAAATGATACGCGTAGAGCGACGATTGGAAAGATATTATGAGGAAGAGCAAGCATTGCTCTATTGAATGATGGGCAGGGATTCAGACCATTGGTTAATCTATTTTCTTCCGGCAATCTCCGGTGCGAGGTCTTCAGGGAGTTTCAAAATATCTTGCCAGCCGGAATTGTCTTCGCGCATCTTCTCTGTAAGACCATCGCGCAACTTGCGTAGCCTGTCGCTCAACGCGCAAGGATAGTTGTTGATGTCCGTGAAGCGTGCTCGCTGCTCTTCAACAAAATCTTTCTGCTTCTTGATGGATGGAATCGCGTCGTAGCGCCCATGCTCCCAGAATGGCACGAGCAATCTCTCGACGCGCACGGCATCTGGAATCTCAACCTCTTCCTCATCAAGGCCGATTACGTCCCGCACATAGTTTCCATTTTTATCCGCACCGCGAAAGATTTGCAGGTAACCGGGGAGCGTAGTCTTGTCGGGTGAGTTAGAGGCTTTGAGCGTCGGCAGGTTTTCAATCAGACATTCTTTGAAGATGACGCCAGCTATCTTCGTCACCTCGCTCGACAATTTCGTTCCCACGCCGAAGCCTGCCGCTTCAGGAAACTCTTCGACGATGCGCTGCAACTTTTCAACGTTGAGGTCGCCCGTCAGGATTGGCATCAGCCCGCGCAGTCCGTTCGCTTCAAAAAATTCGAGACACCATTTTCCCAATTTCGCCAGGTCGCCCGAATCAACGCGAAAGCCTTTGAAGGCGCGGCGTCGCGCGTCTGTCGAAGTCGCAGCCATAGCAGCGTGAACCGCTCCCATGTGAACATCAATCGTATCGAGCAGAAGCGTCGTCCCATTCGGATTGGCATCTAGCCAGCGCTCGAACGCGACCTGCTCAAAATGTTTTGGCTTCCCTGTTCGCGGCTCAATCTCAGGCTCATACATGAATTCCAGATAGGACTGTTGCCAGTAGTGAGCTTCAGTTCCGACCGCCGGGATGTCCAGGCGATGCGCCGCCTCCATGTTCGACGTGTCGTTGAAGCCTCCTATGAAGGCGTAGGTTGCGACCTCTACGGCGCGTTCAATGTCTCCGTTGCGGCGTAAAGAAAAGTCTGAGAGCCAGCGACCTTCTGCTGCCATGCGAAACTGCATGGCTAGGCTAGCCGTCGTCATAGGAAGATCAAACGCGTGCTCGAACTTTATCTCCTGCGCCTGCGTCAGACCGAATGGTCCTGTGATGTCCGCGAAAGGCTCTTGCGCGAAGACGATTGTTGCGGGACGAACTGCGCGAACAGCGCCAACGAAGTGCATGTCTTCTATGGCGTCTGCGAAGAGTTTCAATCCGCCGCGATCCTGTTCGAGAAAGCGCACGCGCGGGCGATCAATCTGGCTCTCAATCAAAGAATGCACAAGCCGCTCATGCCCCAGACACGGCGCGAACCTGAGTTTACGCTGCGTTACATAAAAGGTCGCCTGCGCCTCGCTAAGAGATTTATCACGAAGCCGCGTCGCGTCCTTGTAAGACGCATCGCCCATCGCGGCGTGATAACGATCAATGTTTAGTGTAGCCATTTTTCAAAGGCAGAATTCAGAATACAGAAGTCAGGAGTCAGAAGAAAAGAAAGAATTGGTTTGCGGCCCTTTCCCACTTCTAAATTCTGACTCCTGGATTCTGTATTCTGCTTTTCAAACAATTTCCGCTCCACCTCGTTTCATCTCTTCGATGGCGCGCTCATTGTCGCCCGGTTGAAGTTCAACGGCGCGCATTGCCTCTTCAACGGCTTTGACCTTGAAGCCTTCTTTCAGCGCATCCAGCACAGTGTTCTTAACGCAATAATCTGTGGCGAGGCCGCCGACCCAGACCTCCTCAATGGCTTGCTCCCGCAATCGTTTCGCCAAATCAGTTCCGTCAAACGCGGAGTAGTTGTCTTCGTCGCCCATGCCTTTGGAGATGGTTTCGATGCGAGGGTCGTCCGATAGCTCTGGATGAAACTCCGCGCCCTGTGTGCCCTGAACGCAGTGAACGGGCCAAGTGCCGCCGTAGGCTGCGAAGTGCTTGGTCCGCTGAGGATGCCAGTCGCGGCTCTTATAAACCGGTTCACCGCGCGAGAGAAATTCTTCGATCAGATTGTTGAGCGGCGCTACCACCTCATCGCCGCGTGGAACGGCCAGCGCGCCGCCCGGACAAAAATCATTCTGCACATCAACCACAATCAATGCACGTTTCTTTTCATTCGACATCAGACCAACATTCCCTTCAGTTCTGAATGGCCTTTGCAAGATTAGATAGTTTCACGAATAGGCGTAGAGCGCTCCAGCTTTCCGCCTCGTGCCTCTTTCTCTTCTTCAACGAAACTTGAAAAGTGCGTTACATGCTCCGCGCTGATAGCTTAACTCTTATCACGAATTGTCAGCAATCACACGGAAAAATAGAATGAAGAATTTCGAGAGTCCGCAAGTCAGGATTCAGAGTAAAACAAAATGGCTCGCGGCCCTTTCCCCTTCTGACTTCTGAATTCTGGATTCTGCCTTTCTCTGACTTTCCACTTTCACAAATAATTGAATTATCGTCCAAAAAACTGTTGCTTTTATCGGCCATTGTTATTAGTATTACGCCGCGCTAAGTATTTCAACTTCCGAACCGTCAACAAACTTTCAGTTTAGCCTTACCAACCTTTTTGGAGGACGCCATGACAAAACGATGGTTCCCGAGAGGCTCTGCTGGTCTATTGGCTGGCGCGCTTCTCCTCCTGCTTTGCTCATTCAGCAATGCTCTTGCTCAAACAAGTACCACATCTTCTGTGTCCGGCACTGTCACAGACCCGCAGGGTAACGTTGTGCCGGGCGCTACCGTTACGCTTACAAACATCGGTACGAATACGGCTCGTACTCAGACAACAAACCAGAGCGGCAACTACAGCTTTGATTTGATTCAACCCGGCGATTACCGTCTTGACGTCGAAGCCAGAGGGTTCAAGAAGGCCGCCATCACCAACATACACGCGCTCATTACCAAGCCTACAGAGGTCAATGCGCAGCTTGAGGTCGGCAGCGTCGCAGAGACCGTTACGGTCTCTGCCGGTACGGAGGCAGTTGTAAACACTCAGGACGCGAGCATAGGCAACACCTTCATCTCAAGCCAGATTACACAACTGCCGCTTGAGGCTCGCAACGTGACGGCGCTGCTGACCTTGCAGCCCGGTGTTACGCGCGAAGGTTACGTCGCAGGCGCGCGTTCCGATCAGGCCAACGTTACACTGGACGGCGTTGACATCAACGAGGCTCAGTCGAACCGGCCCGGTGGTCCGTCGGGCGGCGGAGGCTCAAACTCAGTTCCAGACCAGGACCCTTCGCCGGATCGCAACACAGTGCTTCGCTTCAACTCGGAAGCTATAGAAGAGTTTCGCGTCACTACAAGCAATCCGAACGCGGCGCTCGGTCGTTCCTCCGGCGCGCAGATAAATCTTGTGACCAAGAGCGGCAGCAACGAGTGGCACGGCTCGGCCTTTGAGTATCACCGCAACACAATCTTTACTGCCAACGATTTCTTCAACAACAGGTCGGGGATCGAGCGCCCCAAGCTTCTGCGCAACACTTTTAGCGGCGCTCTTAGCGGGCCGGTCATAAAAGATCGCTTGTTCTTCTTCTACAACTACGAAGGGCGTCGTGACGCTAGCGGAAAGAGCGTGGTCGAGGTCGTTCCGCTTGCGAGCCTCGGTCGCGGGGAGATTCGTTACAGGAGTCCTTCGGGCGCTGTTACGACCGTGACGGCTGCGCAGCTTGCCACGATCTTCCCCAGCCTCGGCGGAGTCGATCCGGCTGCTGTGTCAGCGTTGGCCGCAGCCTCCGCAAAGTATCCTTCAAACGATACTACGGTCGGCGACGGTCTGAACACCGGGGGCTTTCGCTTCAACGCTTCAACTCCCGTTAAGCTCAACGCCCACACGGGCCGCTTCGATTTTAAGATTAATGAGAAACAGTCGGCTTTTCTCAGAGTCAACGTACAGTACGACTTCTTCGGCGGCTTAGGGATTTCGTCAGATTTTCCGCAAGCCTTCCCGGACACTCCGCTCGAAAGCACCTGGTCGCACCCTTGGGGATTGGCCGCAGGCCACACCTGGACAATCGGCACGAAGTACGTCAACAACTTCCGCTATGGCTACACGCGCGAGGCTTTCACGATTCAGGGCGACTCCCGTGAGAACGCCGTCTCCTTCCGTTTCGTCTTCAGCCCGCGCAACTTCGACCGCGATTTGACGCGCATCACGCCCGTGCATAACTTCACGGACGATTTCTCCTGGCTTGCTGGAAATCACACTGTGCAGTTCGGCACGAACGTTCGTCTGGTGCGCAACAAGCGAATCAACTTCGCAAACTCTTTCGACTCTGCGATCACTAACCCTTCTTTCTACGCAAGCTCAGGCACTCCGCTCTCCACAGCCATCAACGGATTCTCGGCCATCGGGTCAGGCTTTACTTCGTCCGTGCAGAATGCTGCGGCAGCGCTGTTAGGTCGATTCACGCAGTACAGCGCCAGGTTCATCTTCGACAAGGATGGAACTCTGCTGCCTACTGGAGCGCCGAGCGTGCGCGAGTTTGCGACCGAAGAGTATGACGTTTATGGTCAGGACGTTTGGAAGATTCATTCAAACCTGACCTTGACCTACGGCCTGCGTTACGGCCTGAGCCGACCCGTCTATGAGACCAACGGTTTCGAGACCAAGCCGAACATTCCGCTTGACGAATATTTCCAGCGCAGGCTCGCAGCGGCTCAACAGGGCACGAATTACAACGTGCCTATAACGATAGACCTGTCTGGACCGGCCAACGGGCGCGACCCCATGTACAAATGGGACAAGAACAATTTTCAGCCGCGCATAGCCATCGCATGGTCTCCGAACTTCAAGAAGGGACTCCTCAGAAAGATTTTCGGGTCAAACGAAGGCTCAGCCACTAGCTCTGTCATTCGCGGCGGCTTCGCCATCACCAACGACTACTTCGGCGAGCAGTTGGCCGTAACCTTCGACGCGAATAACACTTTGGGCTTCTCGTCGAACACGACCATCTCCGCCGGAACTTTCAATACGACGACCGCCCCCGGACCACTCTTCACAGGCTACACGCAGGACGTTAGAGTGTTGCCGGGCATCACGTTGCCGGGAAATCTAGTATTCCCGCAGACCAAGCCGAGCGATAATTCGCGTCGCATCGAATCGTCTCTGGATGAGAATCTTGTTACGCCGACTCACTATAGCTGGAACTTGACCTTCGAGCGCCAGTTGCCACACGGTCTGCTGCTTCAGACCTCTTACGTGGGGCGCGCAGGCCGTCATCTTTTGGCTACGCGCGACATCATGGCCTTGAGCGATATAGTTGACCCGAAGTCCGGCCTGGATTGGTATAAGGCAGCGGGAATGCTTGAAAGCCTACGCCGCAGCCTCGGATTGCAAGGCGTCGTTGGCTCGACGGCCACCGACTCTGCCACACTAGCGAGGATGCAGGCTGTCATACAAAGCATCCCCGCCATCCCGTATTTCGAGAACCTGTTCGCGGCGGTCCCGAACCTTGCTTCAAGACTCTTAGGCTCATCCCGCGCCAGTCTTGCCACGAACGCAACGCAGGCCATCTTCGGCGACGCCTTCATCTTCAACAGCAACGACTGGACGCAGACGCAGGACGACATTGACCGTGCGGCTGCCAGAGGAGGTCTTCCAAACTTCTTCTACCAGTCGCAGTACGGCGCGCTCTCATCTTTCGGAACTATTGGCAAATCCAACTATCACGCCATGACGGTTTCGTTGCGCGAGCGCCTCGGAGAGAAGTTGACGCTCGATTTCAACTACACGCTGTCGCACTCTTTGGATGACGCTTCAGGTCTTCAGACGAGCGGGACTTTCGGCACTGCGTTTATACTGAACCCGATACGGCAGCAAGACAATTATGCCAGTTCGGATTTCGACGTGCGCCACATAATCAACGTCAACTGGATTTGGCAGATTCCCATCGGGCGTGGTCGCTGGCTTCTGGGCGATGCGGGTCGCTGGGTGAACGGAGTCCTGGGCGGCTGGCAACTCTCCGGCATCTATCGCTGGAACTCCGGCCTTCCAATCTTCTCGCCCTATGACGACGCACGCTGGGCTACAAACTGGAATGCGCAGTCGAGCGCCGTCCGCGTTAGGCCGATTGAGACCTGTCCGACGCGCGGCGGCGTTGACCCGCCAAAACTCTTCGGCTGCGATCCGACGACTGCCTACGAGAGTTGGCGCAACGCTATGCCCGGTGAGACAGGCGACCGCAACGTTCTGCGTATGCCCGGCTACGTTGACTTGGACCTTGGCCTCAGCAAAGAGTTCAAGATGCCATGGAGCGAGCGTCAGAAACTCCAATTCCGCTGGGAGGTCTTCAACGCAACCAACACGCAGCACTTCGGCAAAATAGATTCCAGCCGCACAGGCTTCGGCGTGGTTGCTAACCCTGAGACGGCAACGCCACCGCCAAACTGGTCGAACTTCACGAAGATTCAAGGGACTCCTCGTGTGATGCAGTTTGGATTGAGGTTTGAGTTCTAAACGAGCGCGGGTCTGACCCGCATGGACTCGCGGGCTGAAGGCGTAGGCTTTCAGCCCGCTCTTTATTCTTACAGAAGAGTCGCATCACTACGGCGCGCCTGCTGAAAAGGTAAGGAGAGTCACCTATGAAGAAAAGAGTTGAGCATACTTCTCCTCTCCGTTCAGAGAATACGCAGCAACACTTTTATTTCATACCGCAGATTAAAATGAACAAACGAACGATTCTTTCTGCCATCTCAATTCTGCTCTTCTCATTCCTGCTCACCGTCACGTCTCAAGCGCAGGGCGGAAGAACTGCGCAACTCTACGGAGATTTCAAAGTTGATGAGAAGAACGTAGAGGGTCTTAAACCGCAGGCGTTCGACCTGACTCTCTACTCAACGACAAACGCCAGGGTCATTGCGCGCCAGTCAGTCGTCAACAACGGTCGCTACCGTTTCAACGACGTGCCCGAAGGCGAGTACGATCTTGTAATAGAGATGGAGACACAGGAAGTCGGGCGCATACACATCAACATAGTCCGCTCCACAGGCGAACAGCGACAGGACATAGAGCTTGAATGGAAGTCGAACCCCGTCAAAGCGAAATCCGCCGGAGGGATTGTCGCGGTCGCGGACCTTTACAAACGCACGCCTGCAAACAAGAAGACATTTGAGAAGGCAGAAGAGGCACTAAGCAAGAAAGAGTATGAACAGGCCGCGTCCCTTTTTAATCAATTAACAACGGATGACCCGAAAGATTATCAGGCGTGGACAGAGCTTGGCACAGCCTATTTGTTTGAGAAGAATTCAGCCGAAGCCGAAAAAGCTTATCTTCGCGCAATCGCTGTGGAGCCTACATTCATTCAAGCCTACATAAATCTCGGCAGACTACGCCTGATGGACAAGAATTTTGAAGGCGCGATAGAGATTTTAAGTAAGGCGGTCGAAGCGAAGCCAACATCACCGGACGCCAACTACTATCTTGGCGAAGCATACTTGCAGATCAAAAAAGGGTCGAAGGCCGTAGGCTATCTGTACGAGGCCATACGTCTTGATCCCGTAGGCAAGGCGGAAGCACACCTGCGCCTTGCTCTGCTCTACATCGGAGCAGGATTAAAGGATAAGGCGGCGGCGGAATACGAAGAGTTCCTGAAGAAAAGGCCGGATTATCCAGACAAGAAGAAATTGCAACAGTACATAGACGAAAATAAGAAGCACTGACACCGAAAGCTTCAACACTCGGCATCACGTCTGTTATTCAATTTATCAATCACTCTCGCCGCTCTCTATTTTCCTACATCCTCGCTCTTATGTGTGTACTTGATTATCTCCACGTCCGAGAGTACGACAAGGCCCTCGTCCACCATCTCGTCCAGCATTGGCACGACACCTTTGATCTTATCCTCCGTGTCTATGATTGAGATCATTATGGGAAGGTCTGTGGAGAGTCCTAACCAACCGGATTTATGTAGGCGCTGCTGAGCGCCGTAACCCATAAGCCCGCGATAGACTGTCGCACCAGCAATGTCCATCATGCGAAGTTTCTTCACAATCGCTTCGTGCAGAGGCTCATTTTCCCAGCGGTCGTCTTCGCCTATGTAAATGCGAAGCATCTTCGCGTGGCCTTCCAACTTCTCGTGCTTCAATCGTCGCTCCTCCTCTTCCACCTCATGCGTCGCATGTTTTATAACTTCTGTCTCCTGCACTTCAATCAACCCGCTTCCGACCATGTCGTAAAGGAAAGGAAGAAGCGCCGCAATCTTTTGTTCCGAGTCAATAGCTTCTATTCTCATGGGCACGTCTTCCGACAAGTGAAAGAGATGCGCTTCGTGAAGCTTACCGCTTGAGCCGAAGCCTGCGACGGCTTTCGTCACGGTCGCGCCTGCACAATTGTGCTGGCGAAGAAAACTGACGATCGATTCAAACAGAGGCTTGCCCTGATATTTTTCTCGTTCGTTCAAGTAGATAACGAGCTTACTGGCCGCGCCGCGTTTCAACATCAGCTACTCCCTTCTTCACAATCTTGCGCGCCTTTGAACACGGATGTCCGATTGAGTTGCACAAGACCGTGCTCTCCCAGCATCTCTGCGATTTTGGAGGCAACAGTCTCAATCTTCTCCGTTTCGTCAACGACTTCCACGACGAGCGGCAGGTTCTCCATCGAAATCTCATTCATGGTGGAATGAATGCGCCGGTTGTAGCCATAGCCCATGCTTCCCTTCGTAACAGTCGCTCCCGCGACGTGAGCCTCAAGCAGAGATTTCATCACAGCCTCATAAAGCGAACGATGACTGCGCCGCTCATCGCTGCCGATGATGATTGTGAGCTTCGTTGCAGGTTGCATCTCAGAAATTTCTTTCCGCCGCGCGAGCGGCGCAAGATTTGAATGCCAAGCACGCTCTTAGTCTTTATTCTGCCTGCCCAAATTTATAACAACTGCATCGCTATAGTTTCCTTGCGGCTATGATGCCGCTCCATACTGCCGCGAATCCTACTATAAAGCTCAAGGTCACGTTGAGGAATGCCAGAAGGTATCCGCGTTCCTCCATGAGCTTTGCTGTTTCATACTCGAATGTTGAGAAGGTTGTGTATGCTCCGACAAAGCCGACGGCGATTGCAAGCCGCAGGTGCGGGCTGATGTTTATTCGCTCGGTCGCAAGCGTTAGAAAGAATCCCAGAATGAACGAACCCGTGACGTTGATGACGAAAGTTGCGGTCGGGAACGGAGCGGCTACGCGCGACAGGAAGGAGTTGCCCAAGTAGTAACGCGCCACAGCGCCGACTGCGCCGCCAAGAGCTACTGCCAGATACTTGATTAATGTCTCCAAGCCTTTTTCTCTCAAAGTAAAAACTCCCAACCACCGAAACGCAATTCAATCGCGCCGTGATTAGGAGTCATCAGTCCACATTTTACAGAGGACGGTTAAAGGCGAACTCCATCGCCCGAAAGTTTAGAGCATTCTACATGAAATCCAGAGAATGAACGAAGCCCTGCGCAGTTTCTTTCCGGCGAGATTTGTTATGAGCAAGGACGGAGTTTCGATAACGCGCGCTAACAGTTCAGGGACCGATCTTCTGCAAGATGCTCTCTTCCCTTTCACCCGGCTCTAGCCCGGCTTGACGATATTTATCATCTAATTGAATCAGCACGCGCGCTTCGCTGTAGCTGCTTTCAATCTCGGTGGCAACGCTGAGCGCCTGGAATAAAAGCTCTGAAGCTTTGGCCGACTGCTCTCCTTGCGCAAACCTCAAGGCTATCTCCATCAACGCCAGCGACTTTTCAAACGGCATCTCTATCGCTTCCACTTCTATCAACGCTTGAGAAAGCAGGCGAGCGGCTAATTCCGTTTGCTCAGCCGAAGTTAAAGCATCGCTCGTTTCAATGTCGTAGAGAACTTTGGCGTAAGCGTGCTGGATCAAATCCGCAACTTGAAAAATTCCGTTATTATTACCGGCGCGCACGCACGCCTTCCCGACATCTCTACATGCTGCGAATTGTAGGTTAGGAGCACTTATCATCTTCGCAACTTCGAGAGCTTCATCCAGACTGCCTACTTCTGCATTAGAGACTGCGAGCACGGCCAGGAGCGTATCTCGCTCAATCAACGTGCGCTCGCCGTAAACCTCTTCTTTCGCAAGGTCGAGAGCTTCAGCCAATAGCGTCAGAGCCTGTTCGCTCTGGCCTGCCTTTTTGTATTCAACCGCCATTTGAGCCGCTGCGACAGCAAACTGGAATGGGTCATCAATCTTCTCCAGGACCTTATCAGCTTCACTGAAGCGATTAAGTTCGGCAAAGCGCGTGGCTATGCGCGCAAACGTTTCGTCTCTAGCAAAGGTCACGGTCAATCCCGTGTACGGCTCGTCTTCCATAGAGTCGCAAAGCTTGTCTGCACTAGAGAGGATTTCGAGAGCCTCTTCTTCCCTGCCCATCTCTTTGTAAAGCGCAGCGACATCGAGAAGAGAGTTGATTCGCTATCTGAATAGACCAGAGCTATTCGGCTCAGCGCCTGACCGCTATCATCCAACTCACGAGCTATCTCAAGCGATCTATCGAACGCACCTGTCTCTGCGTACTTGACGGACACCTGCTCCATCGCAACGGCGTAGAGGCCGGAGTCTTCGATCATTCCCAGAAGTTCGTCTGCGTAAATATTCTCGCCGCACTCGACGCATTCAGTAGCTACGCTTGCAAGCGATTGGTCTCTGATGTATGGATCGTTGACGCTCTCTGCCAACTGTATGGCAGCATCAAGCAGCCCCAATCCGGCGCAACGAACTGCTATGAGCGACAGGATTTCAGAGTAGTCTTCTTGAGTCTCTATCGTTTCCGCAACGCGGGCCGCTGAAGCCAGGAAACTTTCGTCACTAAGATTATCTTCAATAAAATTTTCATCCATAGTCGTTGTTCCTGATGAAGAGCTTCATAAAACTTAAGGAGAATTAACAGGGATAGACAGGATATACAGGATGAATGGAGAAAGAAAGCAGCCGGGTCGCTTTCATTCATCCTTCTTTTTTCATCCTGTTCATCCTGTCCATCCCTGTTAATTCTTCCGCAGCATCCTTACAGCCTTGAGCAAGTCGTTTATGACTCTGAATCCTTCTTGCCAATGTCCGTGCATTAGTAGAAAATGCAGTCAAAAGTTTATCTCTTACAGCTTCTACTGGAGAAAGATATGAGACTGAATCGCCCGTTGAGTCTTGCCGCCGTAGTTCTGTTCCTTCTACTTTCACCGCTCGCCTCCTGCTTAGCGCAGGGTCAATTGACGCAACAGCAGAAAGAGCTTGCAGATTACATCAAAAGCCATTACACGAAGCGCGAAGTGATGATTCCAATGCGCGACGGCGTCCGGCTCTTCACCTCGATTTACGAGCCGAAGGACCATTCGCAAAAGTATCCGATAATGCTGGACCGCACGCCTTACACAGTCGCTCCTTACGGCGCTGACAAGTTCAAAACGCTTCTTGGTCCGAACGAGCTTTTCGCGCGCGAAGGCTACATCTTCGTCTATCAGGATGTGCGCGGGCGATGGATGAGCGAGGGCGAGTATATGGACGTGCGCCCGTACATACCGAACAAGACGGGAAAGCAGATTGACGAAACCTCAGACACTTACGACACGGTTGATTGGCTCGTTAAAAACGTTGTGAACAACAACGGGCGCGTTGGCGTCTGGGGCATCTCTTATCCGGGCTTCTACACTTCAATGGCCGGGATTGACGGTCATCCTGCGGTCAAAGCAATCAGTCCGCAAGCGCCCGTCTCCGACTGGTTTCACGGCGACGACATACATCACAACGGCGCTCTCTTTCTGGCACAGAACTATAACTTCTACACCTTCTTCGGACAGCCGCGCCCGCAGCCCCTTGAGCCTTCGCCGAATGCCATTAAACCTTTTCCCTGGGGAACAGAAGACGGCTACAATTTTTATCTCAAGATGGGCGGCTTAAAAAATTCCGGCGATCTTTTTCAGCAGAAGCTTGGGACGCGCGTGGATTTCTGGGATCAGATTTTGGCGCACCCTAACTACGACCGGTTCTGGAAAGAGCGAAACATTCTGCCCAACCTGAAGAACATACACGCCGCAGTTATGACGGTCGGCGGCTGGTACGACAACGAAGACCTCTTCGGCGCGCTCAATACTTATGAGCATATTGAAAAGCAAGACCCCGGCATCTTCAACGTGCTCGTAATGGGTCCGTGGTGTCACGGCTGTTGGGAGCGCCTTGAAGGCGACTGGTTAGGGACTGCCTTCTTCGGCCAGAAGAACTCACTCATCTACAGAGAGAAATTTGAGCTTCCCTTCTTCAACTATTTTCTGAAAGACAAAGGCGACATCTCGCAGCTCAAAGAGGTCAATGCCTTCGACACAGGCACATACCAGTGGCGCGATTTCACGTCATGGCCTCCGACTGTCACAGTCGAAACAGCCATCTATCTACAACCGAACGGAAAACTCTCGTTCAATAAATCTGCGGGCAATGCTATAGGTGCGACATACGACGAGTACGTGAGCGACCCCTTCAATCCAGTTCCCTACACGCAGAAGATAACGCTCAACTACCCGCGCGATTTTATGACCGAAGACCAGCGCTTCGCAGCCTCGCGCCCCGATGTGCTCGTCTATCAAACAGAGCCTCTGGCAGAAGACGTAACTGTAGCGGGCGACATCAAGCCGCAGCTTTTCGTCTCTTCCAGCGGAACGGATTCAGACTTCGTTGTGAAACTGATTGACGTTTTCCCGGACGATTACCAGTACCCGGAAACAGGAAACAAGCTGCCCAACGGCCAGCCTGAGAGAGTCAGACCGCCGGACAATTCAGCTGCCTGCGTCTTCGATCCCGGCGGCTACGAGATGCTGCTGCGCGGAGAACCTTTCCCGGCTCGCTTCCGAAACAGTTTTGAAAAGCCAGCGCCATTGACACCGAATGCGCCCGCGAAAATCTCTTACGTGATGCCAGGGATAGTCCACACCTTCCGTAAGGGCCACCGCATCATGGTTCAAATTCAGAGCACATGGTTTCCTTTGGTTGCGCGCAACCCGCAAAAGTTTCTGCCAAACTACAAGTTGGGCACGGACGCAGATTTTCAAAAAGCTACAGAGCGCGTCTATCACACAGCAGCACAACCATCGCTAATCATTCTGCCGATTTTGAGGAGATAAACCTTTGCGATTGCGGAATGCGGATTTCGGATTGCGGATTGAAGAAACTATCTTTCAAATCCGCAATCCGCATTCCGCAATTGATTGGCGCTTCCCTGACATCTGCGATAAAGTATCCACACCTCCTCTTATTCCTTCGGACAAAGCTGGCGGCAGAAACAGTTGTCGTTCAAGATTCTCAGAAAGAAGTGGCTAATCTTCTGCGTCGTGGCGGTGCTGGCAACGCTCGCCTCGCGCATCTCAATCGCATACTTTCTTGCCAATGATGATCCTGATGACGTGTGACCTGCGTGCTCGTTGCTCTGACAGCATGGAACTGGGTGGAGGATGAAAAGCGCAAACGCAAGGCACTTTGCGCGGCATTCGCTTTGGCGGCACTCTGCCCGTTCATAGTTATCTACACGGCGACGATAATGACCGAGACTTTGACCACATTCTTCGCCGTAGCAATGACGCTCACGGCGACCTATGCGTTCAAAGCCGAGAGTCGTAAGAGAAAAATCATCTGGTGGATTGTCGCAGGATTGCTCGCGGGCGCGTGCGTAACGCTTCGCCCTGACAGCGGGCTGTTCGCTGCCGGACTCGGCCTAACGCTCGTTATCGCAGGGCTATTCATGCGCGAGGAATCTAAGGATGAAAAGAAGCGACGATTTTTGTCGCGCATGGCGCGCACAAGCTTTCACGGCGCTCTCTTCTCCCTCGCCTTCATCCTCGTGCTGCTTCCCTGGACCATACGCAACGAGCGCGTCTTTCATCTCTTCCAGCCGCTCTCGCCCGCGCACGGTGAGATGCCCGGCGAGTTTGTGCCGCAGGGCTATAACATGTGGCTGCGAACGTGGCTTGACGACCAGCGGTACATCGGTCCGATGCTCTGGGACATGGACACCAATCCTATAACTATGGACAAGATTCCAGCATCCGCCTTCGATTCCGAAGATGAACGCGCGCGTGTGGCCGCTCTCTTTGATCGCTACAATCATCCGCCGGATGAAGAGCAGGCGAATTCCGCCAACGACGAGCAAGATAAGAACGCTCAAGCCGACTCATCTTCATCGAAACCCGGCAATGAAGAATCTGCTAACGACAACTCTTCTTCAGAAGATAACGCGAGCGATGAAGATAAAAATGATGAGGACCAGAGCGCGGACGAGTCGGACCAATCTCAAGACGAATCAGAGCAGGCGCAGGAGAAGCAGGATGTTGAGATGACGCCGGAGATAGACGCAGGGTTTGCACAGATCGCGCGTGAGCGAATCGCTCGCTCGCCTCTGCGCTACTACCTCTGGCTTCCCGCAAAGCGCGCCGCCGCACTCTGGTTCGACACGCATTCTACGTACTACCCTTTCTCAGGCGAGCTTTTTCCGCTCGCGGATTTAGACCACGACACGCATCAGCAAGTTTGGCTTCCGCTTTTCGCTGCTCTTGTGTGGCTCTACACATTGCTCGCACTTGCGGGTACGTTCTTTCTCTTGCGCGCTAGAGATAATGCTTCTCGCCGCTGGCTTCTTTTGGTTTTGCTCATGGTGCTGCCGCGAATAGTCTTCTTCTCGACAGTTGAAAACCCTGAGCCGCGCTACGTCGTTGAACTCTTCGCCTTTACAGCTATACTCGGCGCGGTAGCGCTTGCGCGCCTAAATTTCAAGAGGCTCTTCAGATTAAGTTGAAGATTGAGTCGAGCACGTTTAGTAAAATATTCAAGTCTCATAAGACCCTTTATGCATCAGGTCTTCTCCAGAATAATGCCAAGAAGCATCCTCTCTGTTAAAGAGACGCCGGCTTTGTGAAACATTTTAAGAAAACGGTTCATTATATGTAGAACCGCTGCACTGCTGGCGTAAATAGTTCTCGATAGTATGATCCCTTGCTTGATGGAATGTGGTCGAGTCTTTGCGAATTGATCCATCTCTCTGGATTGTCAAATTTAACCTTTAGAGCAATTGATGGAATCATCACGGACCATCTAAGCCAAGCTCGGATAGTTGAAGTTGTAAGTCAAGCCAATCTTTTCGTCAAAGGAGAATAGTCACAGATGAACCGAAAAAATCAATGGACACTGATCTTCTATTTTGCTGGCGACAACCTGCTCTCGCCGGGTATGGTCTCCCAACTCAAGGCTATCAAAGATGCTGGCTTTCAGGAAGATACTAGAGTCTTGGTCTATTTCGATCCGGGCGAGAAAGGAGCGTCCACACGACTGTTTGAGGTCAACCGTCAGCGAAAGCAAGAGAAGAGATTTCAGATCGGCGATGGAGCGAATCCGTTCGTGCGTAACCTGATAGAAGATGGGATTACAGCGCAAACACTGGAAGCACGGGAAAGAGAGTTGAAGACAGCCTCAAGAACCTCGGCTGGTGTCGCCGCTCTTGAATCGCTGCGAGAGCTTAAGAAAGAGCTAACGACTTCGGATACAACCAGCGCCGTCAGGTCGCTGACAAGCTTTCTGAGCTTCTGTGTCAATGAATGTCCTGCCGAACATTACATGGTTTTTCTGGTCGGGCACGGCATGATTGTCGGCAACGATGCCTTTTTGCCGGACGAGCATCCGAACACGGCTATCAAGCTGAAACAACTGGGCAACATTCTTCGTGACTTTACGGAGAATGTGAATCATAAAGGTGGTACTTTTGAACTACTGGGGCTGCACAGTTGTTCCATGAGCGCCGTCGAAGTCGCTTACGAGCTTAAGGACACGGCCAATTACATGATGGCTACGGAAGGCAGTTCCTTCGTGGGCAGTTGGCCCTACCGCCAGCTATTGAAAAAGTTCTTCAACACTATGAAGCAGGCGAAAAGGGATAAGGCTGAAGTTGACGTAAAGATGTTAATAAGAAAACTCTACGAGTTGAGCCTTTACAACAGCACCGATTTCATGTTCGCGGGATTTTCAGCCGACATCAGTTTATGTAATTTGAATGGTGCGAAAGTTACAGAACTGACCGAGCCGCTCGTAGAATTGACGAAGGCGCTCAGGCGCGCTCTGCCCGACGAGCGGGAGAAGCAGCGCATTCTTCTGGCGCATTTGAAATCCCAGAGCTATTGGGAGGAGAATTATACAGACCTGTATGACTTCTGCCACTGCCTATCTGAGATGTACGATAAAGAGGTCGAGAAGGATAACCCGGTCCGATTAGCTTGTGATGAAGTAATAAATAGACTGGACGCGCGTCAAAGGTCGGATGCGTTCGACGCGCTCATAGTCTTTTCCGATCACTTCGGTCCAACTTACCAGTATTCTCATGGCCTCTCGATCTATTTTCCGTGGTCAGAGCCGATCGCGGATGGCACTCAGGATATTATGAGGAACTATAGGAGTTATGCCTTCACCAAAGAGTTAAAGAGCAATTCGTGGGATAAGTTCCTTAAAGACTATTTCGACAGCACCAAACGAGAACTGCGCGAAGAAGAGGACTACTTCATGAAGGATGGGCATAAAGAATGCGTTAACCGTATCACCTTTGTGCTCGATGGCAGTGCAGTGAGCGATAACTCCACTTCCGCTGGCGGTACAATCTTGGGTAAACCGAATCCAGCCGACAGCGGAGGGAAACCTAACCCGGCTGACAGCGGGAGTTCGGATTGTAGTTGCGGCTCAGTTAAAAACTACGATAGAAGGTTTTCGCTAAGCAGGAGAGCCTATAAAGCTTTCAGGTTAAGGGGCAGAAAGAAAAGTTGATGATAGCGCTTCGTCTTCTGTTGCTGGTATTGCTGCTCTGTTTTGTGCTGCCTGTGCGTATGTCGCAGGCGCAAGGCAATGCAGATTCAACGACAGCCGACGTAGATGAGAGCGCGATAAGCGTAGAAGAAAGACGGCGCACCTTAACAGAGCTTTCGACAGCAGCACGCCAGTTCCTCGATAACGGCCAAACGCTTGAGGCGGCTCGCGCTCTTAATCGCGTGGGTCGCCTTCAGTTGAGCCTGAATTCCCTGCAAGATGCTTTGGCTGCTTACCGGGAAGCTTTAACCATCCTAAAGCAAATACCTGATCCATCAACCAACATTTCAAGTCTTAACGGGCTGGGAAAAACTTACAGCCGCATGGGCAAGTGCGCCGATGCGCAAACCTTTCTACGGCGAGCTATCACGCTGAGCGAGCAGAACAGTTATCAGGATGGAAGGGCTGAGGCACTATTGACACTGAGCGCTTGCCAGAATTTTGACGACCACGCGCTGGCGCTTAAGACGGCTGAGGAAGCGCTGGCTCTCTGGCAGTCTATAGGCAGCAAGCGCGGCATAGCCGAGTCATACATGACCGTTGGCGACTACCAGTTTGCACAAAGCAATCTGCCGGAAGCCACACAGGATTACGAAGCGGCCCTGAATCTTTGGCGCGAGCTTAATGACATGGACGAACAGGCCGATGCGCTGATTCAACTTGGATTTATTGAGTATCGTAAGGGAGCATGGCAAAACGTATTTACGTTTCTCACGCAGGCGCAAGGTTTGGTTAATGAAAAAGCCAACCCTTATAGAATGGGGCAGATTACATCCGGTCTTGCTGAAACCTTTGTCGAGAGCGGGCTGCCGGAAACAGGCATTGACAAATACCGCGAGGCTTTAGAGTACTACCATCAATCACAGGACCGGCGCGCGTCGATTGTCACACTGTGGGCCATAGGAAAAGCTTACTACGTTTTGGGTAATAATCCAGAAGCAGTTAGAAATCTGCAACAGGCGCTCGCGGACGCGGAGTCAATCAAAGAGAGCACCATCGTAGCAATGTGCAACGATTTTCTCGGACGGAGTTTCGGGGCGATGGGTGATGCGACTTCTGCTCAAAGCCATTTTGAAGTTGCGCTTGATTTATATACGCGAGTTAAAAATCCTATGGAAGCAGCGCGAGTGCGCGCCCTTCTGGGAAGGATATACCAACAGCAGGGAAAGGTTGAAACAGCAAGAAACTATTATCAAAAGGCTCTTGAAACTTTCCGCGCCCTCTCTGATCGCGTTAATCAGTCGGCCACACTCTACGCGCTCGGAGTTTTAGAGTTGAGACAGAATAATCTTAACGTCGCGGAAGATTATTTCAGTCAGGCAATCGAAGCCACAGAGCAGATGCGCCGCTCATCCACGAGCCGCGACCTGACCGCAGCTTTTTCCGATACGGTTCAAGAGCGCTATGAGAGCTACATAGATTGTCTGATGCGCAGGAACAGGATGGAGCCGGAGGATGGCTTTGCCGTTCGCGCTTTTGAGATTAGCGAATCGGCGCGCGGGCGTTCTCTGGCAGAGCTATTACGCGCTACGCAAACCGACATCTTGCCCGGCATAGAGCCGCAGCTTGCCGAGCAGGAAAAATCATTACGCCAATCGTTGCGTGTGAAAGATGACTATAAGGTGGCGATGCTCGGCAGGTCATACAAAAAAGAGGAGCTTGATGCGTTAGAGTCAGAACTGGCGCGGTTAGAAGCAGATTACAAGCAGGTCACCGAAACTATACGGGCGCGCTATCCCTCCTTTAATCAGATCACCCAACCCTTAGCATGGGACTTAAAGCAGATTCAGGAAAAAGTTATCAATGACGATCAAACAGTATTTTTGGAATACAGTCTGGGCGAAGACAGGAGCTACGTTTGGGCCATCACACATAACAGCATCAGGAGCTACGAGCTACCGCCGCGCTCGCAGATTAATGCGGCGGCGGGAAAGGTTTATAAACTCTTAGCCTCGCCCCCCGCCGTTCAGACTGAAAGCGAATTAACCGGGGCGACAAATGAATTAGCTGAGATGGTTCTGTCGCCCGTTGATGCGGAATTGAATAAACGCAAAGTCATAGTCGCAGCCGATGGCGCGCTCAACTATATCCCCTTCCAGATATTGCCAGCGCCTTCGACTAATAATCAACCGCTCATCAGCAGCCATGAAATTATCAACGCCCCTTCCGCTACTATTCTAGGAGAGTTGCAGCAACAGGCCGAACGGCGTGAGCCGCCAGCCAAAGTGTTAGCGGCTTTTGGCGACCCCATTTTTGAATCGGACCATGCGCAACGCCATGACGCAAATGGTGAGCAGTTGGCTATGCGATCACTTGAAGCCGTGCGTTTAAGACAGGCCTTGCGTGACATTGAGCTTAACGGAGACGCTTTCGATCCATCCGTAATCAAGCGCCTCTTTTATGCAAGACGCGAATTAGCCAATCTGCGCGATGTAGCGCCGGAGCGCTCGACCTTCATAGCAGCGGAATATGATGCCACGCGCGAGCAGCTACAAAAGGCAGACCTGACGCAATACGCTATTCTACATTTCGCCACGCACGGATTACTCGATCCCAAGAGACCGGAAAACTCAGGCTTGCTGCTCTCCACAGTTAAACCTGACGGGCAAACTCAAAGCGGCTTTGTCGGACTGCAAGACATTTACGCTCTGCACGCTCCGGTTGAACTCGTCGTCTTGAGCGCGTGCCAGACGGCGCTCGGCAAAGACGTGCGCGGCGAAGGGCTTCTCGGCTTAACGCGCGGATTCATGTATGCGGGAGCGTCAAGTGTTGTGGCAAGTCTGTGGAAGGTGGACGACGAGGCGACAGCCGAGTTGATGAGGCAGTTTTATATCAATATGCTGCAAAAAGAGATGACTCCGGCGGCGGCTCTACGTGCGGCGCAGAACAGCATCCGACAAAAACCTGAGTGGCGTTCGCCCTACTATTGGGCTGCGTTTACTTTGCAAGGCGAAAATCACATGCTCATCAAACCAGCGCAAATCGCAGGATGGGCGACGCTCCGTTGGAAGATAGCATTAGCCCTAGCTTTGATGGCGCTTGCGACCTTCATCGTCTTGCGGCATCGCCGTAATAAATTGCTGAGAGCGAAAGAAGAGGGATGACTACTCGACCTCGAAGAAATAGTTGCCGGGAATGCGTTGTTCAGTTCCATTCGTCTGAGTGGCGAAGAGTCTTAATGCATACAGACCGCGCTTGAGTTGCGCAGCCGGAAGATCAACCGCAACGGATTGAGCATCTCGTTCAGCTATCTTCAAAGTTTTAGTATCTAGACTATCATTCTCAAGTGTAACGCGGTAGTCGGTATTTGGAGACGCCCCCGCAGGTAGCTTTAAGAAAATCTTCAGCGCGTCCGCCTTAAGCGGGAGCATTACTCTGGAAGCTCGCACGCCTTCAGCCCGGTTGTTGCTGACGTTGATTTCCAGGATAAGAGTTGCGAAGCTTTGCGGTCTTGTCTCGCGCGAAAGATAGAACCAGAAGCCGCCGACTACAATTATAACCAGCGTAAGCGCCGCAGCCGCGCGAAGCTGCCAACGACCGTTGCTCCAAAAACCGCGCAACCGCTCAGCCCATGACAATTCTGCGGACGGTGCGCGAACAGTTGGCTCGGGCGCGGCCTCAATATCATCCAGGTGACCCAGAAGCGCGGCAGCCATGATGACACGATCTTTGCGCGCTCCTGTAGTCAGGTAATTGCGCTCGAAGTGCTGGCGTTGCTCCGTTGTAAGCTCATGGCGCAGGTAAGCGTCTATCAAGTCTTCCTCGACCAACTCTATCTGGTCCGGCCAGTCCTCTATGCCAAAGCAGTCCTCCTCAAACTGCTCCAATTCCTCTTTTGGCAGTTCTTCCAGCAAATAAGCGATGATGCGATTTTCAGTCATTCTTAAAAAGGGCGAAGGAAAACTATCTCAAAGTCAGCTTTAAGGGAAACTATCGCAAAGTCAGCTTTGCGACCTCCCCTATATGAGTATGCTCCAAATATCGGTTTTGTTGCATTCAAAATCTCTTTCTCAACCAATGTTTGACCGTTTCTTGACACAATCGGCCAGACCATTACGAAGGCGCGTCACACGCATCCTCAAGGCCAGCACAGTAGTCGTCATGGTTTCGGCCAACCGGCGGCGATGCTCAGCGCGCGCACGCCCTTGTATGACCTGACAGTAAGCGGCAAGCAATTGCTGCTCTTCCAGAGTTAGCTGCTCAAAACAAGGCTTTAAAAGTTGCTTGATTCGTTCCACCTCTTCGGCGGAAGAATTGTTTAGCTCTTCTACGAACTGTAGAAAGACCAGATTTTCGCGTTGCGTTCGACGCAATCTTTCTTTGATTATATTTCGAGCGATGCCTAGGCAGTATTTATGAACGTCAGGGACAGGCGTGCCCGTAGTGATCTTCAGAGCCGCGCGGTCTATAGTCTCGTCCGCTGCGCTCACCGGATCGGAGATGCCTTTCAAGCTGAAGAATCCCACAAGCTTGTTATGCAATCTTATGTAAAGGCGGCCTCCCTCTTCGGTGTCCGGCGAGAGATATTCAACGAACCGCGCAAAGGTCTCGTGGCTTGAAGTTCGTCGGTTCTTTGAAGTATCTTGAGGAAAATCTCTCATTTTCAGGGTGGCTGTAGCTTCATACAAACGCCTGCGATGGGTAACAACACGAGAGTGTGTCACACTCATCTGTGTGAATTTGAAATGAGCAGAAGGCCGAATCTCTAAGCGTTAAGCCGTGAAAGCTGATTCTGTTACGGCACTCGAAAGCCGGTGAACAGACTGCATTGTACGAATTTGGCTGGCTTAAGCAAGCGTGTAAGAGTTGTTATTTACCTTTCGGACCAGCGGACCACCTCGTTTGCTCTGCTTAATTGCGCTCTCATCTCAAGCGCGCTCCTTCGAGTCGGACCATTGATTGAAAATTTTTTGTTACTATTTCTTCCTTCCAATCATTAAGAATCAGAGAGACCAATTCAGTCGCTGGTGGCCGGAACAGGTCTCATAAAATCTCCATTGAGATTTCAAGAGCGCATAGCTTAAGCGCTGACCCTTGCCTTCTACAGGCCAACACACAGAGAAGGCGCGAACTCTAAAATTTTATGAGATCAATTCCAGCGAAACAAATTTCAAATTTAAGGAGCGCGATATGAAAATGGAAAAGATAGTTTCTAAATGGCTCTTTCGCAATGCAGGCGTCTTTGCCTTACTACTTTTTATCCTGTTAAGCCACGCGACAAGTATAAAGGCCCAAAAACTTCCGCCTCTACTTAGCGAAGGCTCAGCAGACCCTTCAGCCTTTAACATCAGAAGCATCGCAGAGCTTAAGAAGCAGTACGAGGATAACGCCAAAGGCACTACCGAGGCCAACAGAGAAGCGGCAAAACAATCCAGAAATAGATTGGTAGGCATTGCCGTAGATCAAGTTGATGCGCTCTATTTCGATAAGCTGAAAAGCGACAGAAAGAAGATTCGACTGGTTCAGTTCATACTGGATTTTCTTGAGATAGGCGCGGCGAGCGCGATCAGCATAACTAACGGTGAAAGAGCCAAAACTGTTATTTCCGAAGGGCTGGGCGCTCTGCAAGCGTCGCGCAAATCTCTGAATAAGAACTTCCAGCTACTCGAAAGAAATCTCCTGATAAATAAGATGGAGGCTGACCGTGCGAACATCCTGGCTTCAATTCACGACAAGCTGGACC
>QHXM01000063.1 GCA_003222945.1 Acidobacteriota bacterium | reverse complement strand
AATGCGCCGTCAATTCCTACAGGTCCGCTTTTCAGGAGGAGAGTCATGCGCCACAAAATTTCCCTCAAGATAGCTCTGCTATTAACAACTTCGCTCGCAACTGTTCTGACTTACGCTTCATTCGATCGCTCGAACATTGCGCTCGCAGCGCCGCAGGAAGAGGCAACGCCCGGCGCGCTTCAAGTTCTTGACACAAAAGGTCAGCCGCGCGGCCTATGCCCGCTCAAGCATACTGATGTCAAAGCAGAGATAAGCGGCTATCTCTCTCGCGTGCGCGTTACACAGGAGTTTGAAAATCCCTTCAAGGATAAGATCGAAGCCGTTTACACTTTCCCCCTGCCACAAGCGGCAGCCGTTGACGACATGACGATGCAGGTCGGCGACCGGACCGTAAAGGGAAAAATCCTTCGACGCGAAGAGGCGCAGAATGTTTATGAAGCCGCGAAGACGAACGGTCAGGTCGCAAGCCTCCTAGATCAGGAGCGCCCGAACATCTTCACGCAATCCGTAGCCAACATAATGCCCGGCGAGAAGGTGACCGTGACGATAAGCTACGTCGAGACGTTGAAGTACGAAGATGGCTCTTATCAATTTGTCTTCCCTATGGTCGTAGCCCCGCGCTACATTCCGGGCACGCCGACCAGCGCGGGCGGGACTTCACCGAACACGACCCAAGTTCCAGATGCCTCGCGCGTCACACCGATTGTTACGCCCAAAGGCACGCGCGCAGGCCACGACATCTCTGTTGATGTCACGCTCGACGCTGGCGTGCCGCTTGAGAGCGTCGAATCGAAATCGCATGAGATAGATATAGAGAGGCCGAATGTAGGAAGCGCACACGTTCGTTTGAAGAACAAGGACGAGATACCGAACAAGGATTTCGTCTTGAAGTACGATGTCGCGGGCAAGCGCGTCGAAGATGCACTGTTGACGCATCGCATGGACAAGGGCGGTTTCTTCACCTTCATACTTCAGCCGCCGGAGCGAGTGACGGTTGAAGACGTGACGCCGAAGGAGATTGTCTTCGTGCTCGATACTTCAGGCTCAATGATGGGCTTTCCGATTGAGAAGGCTAAGGAGGCCATGAAGCTTGCGCTCGACGGACTCTACCCGCAGGACACATTCAATCTAATAACCTTCTCAGGCGACGAGCACATACTCTTTGACAAACCCGTCCCGGCGACAAAAGAGAATCTAGCGAAGGCGCAAGCCTTCTTAGCTTCGCGCGGGGGAAGCGGCGGAACGGAGATGATGAAGGCTATAAAGGCCGCGCTCGATCCTTCGGACGCGCAGGACCATATACGCGTGGTCTGCTTCATGACGGACGGCGAGGTCGGGAACGACTTCGAGATTATCTCTGAAGTTCAGAAGCACCCGAACGCGCGCGTCTTCGCATTTGGAATTGGAAGCTCTATCAATCGCTTTCTGCTCGATAAGATTGCTGAAGAAGGGCGAGGTGAAGTCGAATACGTTTCGCTCAACGATGACGGCTCTACGGCTGCGCGTCGTTTTCATGAGCGCGTTCGCAGCCCGCTTCTAACGGACATCTCTATTGATTGGGGAGGTCTCGCAGTCGCAGATGTCTATCCGAAACGAATTCCCGATCTCTTCAGCGCAAAGCCAGTTGTCTTGACAGGTCGCTACACGAGCGCGGGTCATGGCGTTATTCGTTTGAAGGGCAAGATGTCTGGCAGAGATTTCGTGCGTGAGATTCCGGTTGATCTGCCGGAAGCGCAAGCCGAACACGACGTTCTTGCGACTCTCTGGGCGCGAACGCGAATTGATGACTTGATGAGTCAGGACTACGCTGGCTTGCAGCGCAACAACGCTCATGCGGATGTGAAAGAGACGATCACGCAGCTAGGGCTTGAGTATCGCCTGATGACGCAGTTCACCTCCTTCGTCGCAGTCGAAGAGATGACCGTCACAGACGGAGGCAAGCCGCGCCGCATAGATGTTCCCGTTGATATGCCGGAAGGCATGAGCTATGAAGGTGTCTTCGGGAGAGATGCAGGAAACCTGCCAGTACAAAGTGCACAAACCTATCCTTTCTTAGGTCAGCGTGCTTCAGCCTCTACCAATGTTATAACTAGCTCGGGCATGAATACCGTTAGCGCCAAAGCGCCAATTGCTGGAAACCCAATTGGCAATGGTCGTGGCAGCAATATTGGTGGAGGCGATAAAAATTCTGGCGGCGGTGGCGGCGGCAATGGAGTAATTGCTCGGCGCGTAATCGCTGGCGGAGTGATTAACCGCGAGTCTGAAGCCCCTGCGCCGAAACTCTCTCCGGCGGAAGAGAAGCGGCAGCAGTTACAGACGAAACTGAACCCCACGCTCGTCGCGCTGGTTGATCGTTTGAAGGATAAGAACGCGAAGCCGGGCACGGATGAAGCAAAGTTTGTCCACGACGGCAAGACCGAGATTCAAATCTGGCTGACGGAGAAATCAGACGAGACAATCGCCGAATTGAAGAAGCTTGGCTTTGAAGTCGTGCTCGATCCGAAGACCGCGAAGATGGTCATCGGAAGATTGCCTATTGAAAAACTCGCGGCGCTTGCTGAGTTGAAGTTCGTTCGCTACGCCGCGCCAATGAATAGCAAGTAAGCGAGACGCGGCGAAGAACAGAAAGCAGTAGGTAGAAAGCAGAAGGCAGCAAAAGCATATCACTTTGCTGCCTTCTGTCTTTATCGCCGCGTCCCCGCGTCTCGATTACGCTGCTTGCGCTCGCTGGCGTTGCGGGTCGTACTCTTCTGCAAGATAGCGGCGGCCTATGTACTTCAAGACAGCCGAGACATGCTTGCATTCGTAGCCGGGTTCTGCGTTGCCTCGAAAAACGAAATCTGCGCAGGTGCAGGAAAGGCGTTTTGTGCGCGGCTCGCGGAAAAGGTGATAGCCCTGCTCAGTGGCAGATTCCGAGCGAGCTATCCAGCCATAAGGTTCTGCTTCGTTTACTTCTATACGTTCAGAGCGCGCCGCGCGCTCCTCTGCGGGCGTGAAGTTGGAAACCTTCACTGCCATCTTTTTCTTCATTGTCATCTCGGTCAAATTCCCTCTGTTCTTAATAATCAAATGTCAAAACCGGGAGCAAAATCTGCTGTCATTTTGATGCTCGCAAGGGTCTCAAAGTTCGACTCTTTAGAGCGTAATCATCAGCTCTATTTTAACCTCAAAGCGCAAGCGGGCGAAGCGCGTAGCGTTCTACTTTCGACCTATGAAAAGCGGAAAGCCAAAGGCTCGCCGCCGAAATCAAATCTGGAGGCTTTAGTCATGCAACGTCTCAACCTGTTCGTCCTCGCTCTTTTTCTAGTCTTCGTCTCTTCTCTTTCAACGCTCGCGCAAACTTCGTCGCCTTTGACTACGACGACCGCGCATGATCGCCGCTCGGTCAATGTAACGGTTTACAACTCAAACGTGGGCCTCATTCGTGAGACGCGCTCGCTCAATCTTCCTGCGGGGCGTGTGTCGCTCAGGTTTGCGGACGTTGCAGCGTTGATTCGCCCCGAAACTGTGCATCTTGCGTCGCTCACATCAGCCGACAGCCTGCGCATAATGGAACAGAACTACCAGTACGATCTGCTCAACCCGTCGAAGCTTCTGGATAAATATGTCGGACGTGAAGTGACGCTAGTGCTCAGACGCTTTGAGAACAACACGGAGGTGCTGACGCCTGTGCAGGCAACATTGTTGTCGAACAACAACGGGCAGGTCTGGAAGATAGGCGGGCAGATTGTCATCAATCCGTCGAACATAGTGGAGACGCGCTTTCCTGATCTGCCGCAGAACCTGGTTGCGACGCCAACGCTCGTCTGGGATGTTGACAACACGGGCGCGGGCGAACAAACAGTTGAAGCGAGTTATCTGACAGCAGGCATGAACTGGCAAGCGGATTATGTTCTGGTCGTTGATTCCGGTAACGACAAGGGCGATCTGCAAGGCTGGGTGACGCTGACGAATCAGAGCGGCGTCGGGTTTGAAGATGCGCGCCTGCAACTCGTCGCGGGCGACCTGAATCGAGTGAAAGACGAGAGAGAGCTTGAAAGACCTGCCCCTGCTGATTCGGTTGCCGGTAAAAGTGTGTCGCAGTTTGGAGAAAAGCCGCTCTTCGAGTATCACCTATACACTTTGCAACGGCCAGCCTCAATCCGCGAGCAGGAGACGAAGCAGGTATCTTTGCTCGACGCGGCTGGCTTTACGGCAACTAAGGAGTACATCATCAACGGCGAGTCGAGCTACTATCACGGCTACGACAATCCGGGCGCGGTGATTAAAGAGAAGGTCGGCGTCTTCATACAGTTCGTCAATTCCGAGCAGAACAAGCTAGGGATGGCGCTGCCCGCAGGAACGATTCGTCTTTATCAAAAGGACGACGGCGGCGCACAGCAGTGGCGACTGGCGAATGGTCTCGTCGAACTTTCAGCCAGAGAAGACGAGCGCATTTACAGCGCGTTTTCATGTGCCCGTAGCGAAAGACGGCGAGACGAAGCTTGTCTATCGCGTGCGAGTTAAAAATTGAATGGGATTGGCGGAGATGAAATAGAGCCAGTGAACAGTTGCTAGCACATCAGAACAGCCCCGATAGAGGGCGGAAGAATATAGCCCGGGGCGTCAGCCCCGGGTTTAGATTCCATAATAAGGGTCAAGCCCCGTAGGGGCGACAGAATTGTGATTTGGAGATTCTGTCGCCCCTACGGGGCTTATTAAGGTTAACGCTAATCTCGCATTATCGCTTGACAAAAAGCATTTGTAACTTTAACTGTTACGAAAAGAGATTTTCACGGGAGAGATTGAAGAGTATGCCAGCGAGCAGTCGCTTCGCAATCGCCGTTCATGTGTTGGCGCTAATGGCTAAGACGGGGGACGAGCCTGTGAAATCCGACTTCGTAGCCTTGAGCGTCAACACGAACCCTGTCGTCATACGGCGAATCCTCTGTTCGCTGCAACGCGCTTCATTGGTGACTTCGCAGACGGGCGCGGCGGGCGGATCACGCCTTGCGCGCGCGGCTGATGAGATTACGCTGCTGGAAGTTTATAGGGCCGTAGAAAAAGGGCATCTCCTGTCGCTCCACCGTCAGCGCCCGAACCCGCGCTGCCCTGTCGGAATGAACATTAAGGGTGTGCTCAATCGTATCCTCAGTGAAGCTGAAGCGGCATTTGAAGGAGTGCTGGCTGAGATAACAGTGAACGCGGTCTTGAGAGCCTTGAGACCACGTTCTGGAAAAGGGGAAGGAAAGAGAGATGATGCAGCGAGTTTTACAAACATCAGACGACACCAGCAGCGAGCCGGAAGGTGCGCGCATAGGCGAGGGCGTATTCAGCGCCCGTGACGATGACCTGCTCGACGCTTACTCTCGCGCAGTAGTCGGCGCGGCTGAGCGCGTCAGCCCTTCGGTTGTCAACATAGAGGTCAAACTTCGCAGAGAGAGCCGTGCGCGAACGAATCCGCGACGCCGACAGGAAAGAGGCGGGAGCGGCTCAGGCTTCGTCTTCACGCCGGACGGATTCATATTGACCAACAGCCACGTCGTTCACAACGCCGTTGGCGTGGAAGTCACGCTCGCAGACGGTCGTAGCTACGGGGCGCAGATAGTCGGCGATGACCCGCATACGGACCTAGCAGTGATACGAATAAATGCTGGCGACCTTGTGCCCGTGCGTCTGGGCGATTCGCAGAGCATACGCACAGGCCAGGTCGTCATAGCAATCGGCAACCCTTACGGCTTTCAATGCACCGTGACGGCTGGCGTCGTCAGTGCCCTGGGACGCTCGCTCAGGGCAAACTCTGGCCGCTTGATTGACGACATAATTCAGACTGACGCTGCGCTCAATCCGGGAAACTCCGGCGGACCACTTGTGACCTCGCGCGGCGAAGTCATTGGCGTCAACACAGCCGTCATCCTGCCAGCGCAAGGGATATGCTTTGCAATCGCAATCAACACTGCGAAGTTCGTCGCAGGTCGTTTGATAAAGGACGGGCGCATACGCCGCAGCTACATAGGCGTAGCGGGCCAGAACGTTCCGCTGCCCAGAAGAATCGTGCGCTATTACAATTTGGAAGTCGAGAACGGGATACTCGTAGTCAACATTGACGATAACAGCCCTGCGCGCGCAAGCGGCTTGCAGGAAGGAGACATAATCATAGGCTTTGCCGGTCAACCCGTAGCAGGCATTGACGAACTGCATAAGCTTCTGACGGACGAGCGCGTAGGCCAACGCTCGCCTCTCGCAGTCATACGCCGCACAGAGCGCTTGACTCTTAACATCGTTCCGCAAGAAGTTGTTTGAAAAAGCAGAATTCAGGAGTCAGAAGGGGATAAGGCTGAAGCCAGTTTTGAGTTTTCAGTTTTCAGTTTTGAGTTACGAGCCTTCTGAAAACTGAAAACTACTTTATTTATTCTGACTCCTGGATTCTGTATTCTGCTTTTACGGAGCTATTTTGATGCACACATTTGTTGGCATTCTTGGTTGTATCGTAATTCTAATCATCCTTTGGGATGTATTTGAGACGATCATACTACCGAGGCGTATCTCACGTAAGGTGCGTTTGACTTGGTTCTATTATAAGAACACGTGGCGACTGGTCACTAATATTGCGAAGCGTATGCGACCGGGTAAGTGGCGCGAGAGATTCCTGGGCTTCTTCGGACCACTCTCGCTCCTTATGCTATTCGTGGTGTGGGGAAGCGGTCTGATTCTGGGCTTCTCAATGATTCATTGGGCTGTCGGGTCTAGTATCAGAGTTGCCGCAGGAGTGCCGAGTTTTAGATCGGACCTTTACTTTAGCGGCACGACTTTCTTCACGCTGGGGCTTGGCGACATCATGCCCATGACGTCTCTGTCGCGTTTTGTGACTGTGCTTGAGGCCGGAACTGGATTCGGATTCCTGGCAATCGTCATAGGCTACATGCCTGTAATCTATCAAGCCTTCTCAAAGCGCGAGTCGAACATTTCTCTATTGGACGCGCGCGCAGGGTCGCCGCCGAGCGCGACTGAGTTGCTGGCAAGGCACGGTCGTGACCGAAGCTTAAGCGCGCTCGATGATTTCCTGCACGAGTGGGAGCATTGGGCTGCGGAATTGCTGGAGAGTCATCTGTCTTACCCTGCGCTTGCCTATTTCCGCTCGCAGCACGAGAATCAATCGTGGCTTGCTTCGTTGACGACGATTCTTGATACATGCTCGTTGATTGTAGTTGGCATAGAGGACGTGCCCATGTGGCAGGCCAAGATGACGTTCGCTATGGCGCGGCACGCGCTGGTTGATCTGGCGCAAGTATTCAACACACCGCCTCGCGCGCCGGACCATGATCGCCTTCAACCTGAAACTTTCGCAAAGATGCGTGAGACTCTAAAGACTGCGGGCGTAGCGTTGCGCGATGGAACTGAAGCGGAAAAGAAACTCGCGGAGTTGCGTCGCATGTACGAGCCTTATGTGAACTCAATGGCTAAGTTTCTGTTTATGAGTATGCCGCCATGGATTCATCCGGGCAACGCTATGGACAACTGGCAGACTAGCGCCTGGGAGCGCAACCCGCAGGTCTTCTCATCAAGCCCTGTGCCTGAGCGCGACTATGACTACTCGAAGCAGACCTATATTGATTGAGGTGCGGAGGAGAGATGGCTAGAGGTTGGGAGAGCAAAGCTGTTGAAGCTCAGATAGAAGAGGCAAGCGAGCGCGCTCAGAAAGAATCAGCGATGGGTGATCTGTCGCCAGAGATGCGCGCACGCCTCGACCGCCTTGAATCGCTACGCCTCTCGCGCGCACGAACGCTCGCGCAACTTGAGCGCGCAACGAGGCCGGCGCATCGCGCCATGCTGCAAAGAACTCTTCAGGCGATTGAAGCTGAGATGGACGAGTTGAGTTAAGCAGTAAGAATCCTCATTTAATCATCCTTCCGGTCCTGCTCCACCTTGTGTTCTTGAAAAAATCTATCAGCGGATTGGTTGAAGGGGCGCTCTCGTCGTTAGACCAGAAGACGAAAAGTGCGCGACCGATTACCAGGTCTGCGGAGACTGTTCCCCATGCGCGGCTGTCGGCGCTATCGTCGCGGTTGTCGCCCATGACGAAGTAGTTGTTGGGTGGAATCTGGTAAGGCTTCTCGACCGCGAAGTGAAAGATCGAAGGCGGCTTCTCAGCTTTGTCTGGACCATTCGACATCGTGCTCTCTTTGTAATAGACGGTGTACGGCTCGCCTGCGCCCGGCGGATCGTTACGAATATCCAGCGGCGCTTGCTATCCTCGTCGCGCCCCGGGTTGTAGTTATCGCCCGGATACTTGAAGACGATTATGTCGCCGCGCCGTATGTCGCGCTGCGGAAGGAAGAAGGGATGCGAGCCGGGCGCGAAGACGAACTTGTTGATAAGGAAATGGTCGCCGATGACGATGGTGTTCTGCATAGAGCCAGTGGGAACGCCGACGGTGCGGCCTATGAAGGTTATGAAGAAGACGAACATGATGGCCGTGTAGATGGCCGACTCGAAATATTCGCGCCAGACGGATTTTGGTGGTCCAGGCTTGGCCGGAATAGATTCTGTAGCTTTCTTCTTTGACGAAGCGGACTCTTTCGCTTCAGCTTTCGAGCGAGCGTCGTCCGCCTTCCTGTTTTTACGAGCCATGACTTGAGCATCGTACACAAAAGAGTTGAGAATTAAAAATTAAGAATTAAGAAACGATGAAAACTCGATCCGAAATCTATCCAACAATTTTATTGACATCCCGGATGGGCGGGCGCTATCGTCTCTTTGCGTTTAATTAGACTTTTCTGCTGACAAGAAGATCGACGGGAGCGTGTGAATCTCGCTCAACTACATTCAATCAAAGAGCGGTTTTCAACCTCAGATTTAAGAGACTACTTTGGGAATTCGCGCCTATTTGTGATTTATAGAAGTGTCAGGCAAGGCCGGTATTCGCCGGAAGCGCCTTTATAGATTATCGGACCATGAGCACATCTCTTTATATGAAGAAAAAGAAGCGAACCAAACTTGCTTCAACCGATCAGTTAATCGTTCAAGCCTTCGCTCGTCTGGACCGGGCCGCGCTGGGTATCTCGATTGGTACACTTTGCGGTCTGGCGAAACCTGTTCATCTCAATCTACATTCACATAGTCAAACTGAGGGCGAACTGGTCCTCGGTCCAGGACTTTATAGATCAGCCTTAAGATGAGAATTTTGAAAAACAAAAATAAGAAGGTAGTCATCGTCGGCGCAGGTCCTGCTGGATTGACGGCGGCTTACGAGCTTTGTAAGTCGGGCGTCGAGAGCGTAGTGCTTGAAAAGGATGTGGTCGTCGGCGGAATCTCAAGAACCGTCAATTACAAAGGCTACCATTTCGACATAGGCGGGCACCGCTTCTTCACGAAAGTGAAAGCTGTTGACGCTATGTGGCGCGAAGTTTTGACGGAAGAAAAGTTCCTGCGCCGCAGTCGCCTTTCGAGAATCTACTACAACAAAAAATTCTTCTATTACCCGCTACGCGCAACGAACGCGCTCTTCGGTCTAGGCATCTGGAACAGCTTCCTAATCTTCATGAGCTATCTGAAAGCTCAGACGATGCCCGAAAAGAACGAAGAGACTTTCGAGCAGTGGATTTCCAATCGCTTCGGCAAACGCCTCTACAACATCTTCTTCAAGACCTACACCGAAAAGGTCTGGGGAATACCTTGCAGCGAGATTCGCGCAGAGTGGGCCGCGCAGCGCATCAAGGGATTGTCGCTTCTGGCCGCAGTCAAAAACGCGCTCGTGCAGCAACGCGCAGGCTCAAAAGGCGAAGTGATAAAGACGCTCATTGATTCATTCGATTACCCGGAGCGCGGGCCGGGCCAGATGTGGGAAACGGTCGCAGAGATTGTTAAGCGGCGGGGCAGCGAGATTCGATTCGACGCAGGCGTCGAAAAGATTCTGTGGACCGAAGGAAGAGTGACGGGGCTTGAGATTAGCAAAGGTGGACAGCGAGAGGTGATTGACGGGACGCACTTCATCAGCACGATGCCGATAAAAGAGTTGATTGCTAAACTCGAACCGCCAGCGCCTGAGCATGTTAGAGAAGCGGCAAATAAACTGAGTTACAGAGACTTTCTCACCGTCGCTCTGGTCGTTCGTAAAAGCGATCTCTTCCCTGACAATTGGATTTACATACACGACTCTGATGTGAAGGTCGGTAGAATACAGAATTTTAAGAACTGGAGTCCGCACATGGTCCCGGACGAGACGAAGACCTGTCTTGGTCTGGAATACTTCTGCTTCGAGGGCGATGGGTTGTGGACAATGTCGGATAAGGATTTGGTAGAGTTGGGCAAGAGGGAGTTGGAATCGCTCAGACTTGCTAAAGCCTCCGACATTGAAGACGGCGCTGTTGTGAGAATGCCGAAGGCTTATCCGGTGTATGATGGGGTCTATGCCGAAGCGTTGCGGACCGTGCGCGAGTTTCTCAGCAGCAGTCTCGGCAATCTTCAACTCGTGGGCCGGAACGGGATGCACAAGTATAATAATCAGGACCACTCGATGCTGACGGCCATGCTTGCCGTAAAAAATATCATGGGCGCAAACTATGATCTGTGGAAGGTCAATGCCGAGCAGGAGTATCACGAAGAGGTGAGGGGCCACGAAAGCGATGGCGAAGACGAGTTTGCGCTTCTGGCTTCCACACAGCCACGCGTTCCTGAAAGAACCTCAATGATTGCCTGAGAGAGCAGTGCGAAAAATGAGTGCGGCATTTTCAAAATCTAACCAGCGCGAAAAGATGTCGGAAACAGATGATGTTGGTGAAGAACTATTAGAGCAAGCAGTCCTGCGCATAAACGGGACAGTGCTCGGCATAGTCTTCGGCATCATACTCGGGCTTCTTATCTTCGTCGTCACCAACTGGCTTGTGATTAAAGGCGGCGAGGTTGTCGGTCCGCACCTTGCTCTCCTGGGTCAGTTCTTCATAGGCTACAAGGTGACGTTCCCAGGCAGTCTCATAGGAATGGTTTACGGCTTCGTCACAGGTTTTCTCGTCGGCTTCGTTATAGCGTGGGTCTATAATCTGGTCGTAGCTCTTAAGAACAAGTAGGGAAAGTTTTTATGCAGGTAGATACGAAACAGAAACCACCGCGCCAACTCCTGATTGCGCTCGATGCGATGGACTGGGGACTGCTTAATAAGTGGTCGTCAGAAGGGAAGCTGCCGAACTTTCGCCGCCTTATTGAAGAAGGCACGCGCGCGACGTTGAAGACTACTGCGGAGCAGTTACCCGACACTGTTCTCTCGTCGCTCTACACAGGCTCTAACCCTGCGAAGTTGGAAAAATATTTTTACTGTCAGTACGATCCTGAAACCGTCGGACTGAAGTATCTGCCTGATGAAGCTTTGAAGCGCCCTGCGTTCTGGGATTACCTGAGTCGCGCAGGTCGTCGCGTAGGCGTGATTGATCCGCCGAAGTTTCCAGCGAGCCGCGAGCTTTCAGGTTTTCAGTTGACGAACTGGGGCGCACACGCTACGAGCGCACAGCGTTCATCGCAGCCAGCGTCGCTCATGGATGAAATAGAAGCGCGTTTTGGAAAGCATCCCATAGGCGCGTGTGATGCTGTTGACGATAAGCCGGAAGCTCTGCGCAGTCTGCGCGAGCGAATAATCGAGGGCGCGCACTTGCGCGGGCGCGTCTGTCGCTGGCTCATGGAGAACCAGGAGTGGGATGTCTTCTTCGTGGTCTTCTCCGAGACGCATTGCGTAGGCCATCACTTCTGGCGCTTCGTTGACCCTACGCACCCGCGCCACACGGAAGAGGACACGCACAATCTGGCAGACACGATTGAGCAGGTTTACAGGGCGATTGATGAAGAGATAGGCGAGATGATTGAGCTTGCCGGTGAGGATACGCTCACGATGGTATTCGCCGGACACGGCATGGGGCCAATCTATCACGCTTCGTGGAATCTGCCTGAAATTCTGGACCTCCTGGGCTATGGCCGCGAGCCTGCGGTGAAAAGTAATGGCAACGGGACGAACGGTAATCAGAAGCCGCGCGAAGCTAAGGTGAATCCCTGGAGAATTCTTAAGATGATCTTGCCGGGACGCCTTCAATACTTCATCAAAGAGTCGCTTCCCTTAAGTTGGCAGCATCGTCTTCTATTCAAGTGGTACAAGGGCGGGCGCGATTGGCGTGGCTGCCGCGCGTTCTCCGTCCCGAACAACGATTCAGTCGGCGCGATTCGTTTGAGCGTTAAGGGACGCGACCGCGATGGTCTTATTGAACCGGGCGAAGAGTACAAGCGCGTGTGTCAGGACATCGCGGATGCTCTTTACGAGTTGATCGATCCGGTTACGGGTCGGACGGTTGTCAAGCGCGTGACCTTCACGCATGAGGAGTTTAGTGGTCCGTACCTTGACGGGTTGCCGGACATCACGGTGCTCTGGGATCAATCGTTCCCGTGGGAGTCGCTTCATTCGCCGCGATTCGGAACACTGCGCCTCAGAACTCAGGACTCGCGCAGCGGAAGCCACACGCCGCTCGGATTTGTGCTCGTTAAAGGCGCGGGCGTTCCTGAAGGCGTGGAACTCAGTAATCACTCGATCTATGACATAGCCGCGACCGTCCTTGATGTAGCAGGTGTGGCAGCGCCTTCTGATCTGGACGGTCAACCTTTACCTGTTCACAGTTTCGCAGTAACGGCATGATTCTGCCGACGCAATCCTCTACAACCATAGAAGCGCAAGGTAGCGGCTTCGCTCAAACGCATCCGGGCTTAAACGGCGCGTGGTCGAAGCTGCGCACACATGCCGCAGGATTGAAGTGGGTCTTCTGCGGGAAGGTTGCACTTGCGGGCGCAAATGCCGCGCTGATGCTACTCTTGGCGCACCTGATGGAGCTAAAGCTTTACGGCTTGATGGTCACGGCCATCGGCGCGCAGCTTATCCTGAGTCGAGTTCTGATACTGGGCGTTGACAGCGGCATGATACGCCTGCGCACTGTTCCAGAGTTGCGCGAGCGTTCGCAGGAAGTTGTTCGTGCCGGACTCGCAGTATTGTTTCGTCGCATCTCGTTCCTACTGATAATCTCAATCGCAATCGTTCCGCTTCTGTGGAAGCTTGCGCCGAATCTTCCGAGTCTGGTCGTAGTCTCTATCGTAGTCGGCGGAATTGCGACGGCGCTGGCAGATTACGGATATTTTTACTGGCTCGCGCGACTTCATTATCGCACGGCAGCTTTCGTGCAAGGCGGGACAGCTTTAGCGCGTCTTGGATTAACAATTGCGACCGCTCTTGTTCTTCAAAACTATCCGCTAGCAGTCTTCTTAGCTTACCCGCTGGCAAGTTTGATCTATGGCCTGGCGCAAACCGTTGCGCTAAAAAGTAAGAATGGCGAGCGGCCTGATCGCGCGCTCATGCGACGACTGCTTCGTTACTCTTTCTGGCAGGGCGGAGCGGACGTGGCGCTGTTGCTGAGCATGTATGCAGGAACATTCATTCTGATGCTCGCAGGCGAGCCAGCCGCAGCAGGTATCTACGGCCTTGGGCTGACTCTCTCGATGGGCTTCATAGTCGTCTATCAAGCCTTCGGCGAATACCTTTACCCGCGCATAGCTCATGTCGGAAGCTTGCACGCGCTCAGAAGTTTCCTTCGCAACTCTCTTCTGGCAACGCTCGCAGTGATCGTTGCCTGTGTGCCTGTTGCGCTCGTAGTCGGCAGTCTTGTGCCTAAGTTTCTTCGCGCGGAATTGCAGGCGGCAGTTCCCGTATTCTACATCGTGGCCGCCTCGTTCCTGCTCTTAATCTTCGAGTGTCCGTTAAAGCCCGCGTGCCATTATCTGCTTCGCCCGCAATTCCTGTTTATTTCTACAGCGCTGCGCGTCGCGTTGATGGTAATCTTAGGATTCATCCTCGCGCCAAGAATGGGAGCGATGGGGATGGCAAACGCGCAATTAGCTGCGACTGCGCTCAGCCTTATAATCCTTGCGCTATTGGTTGCGCTGAACCTGCGAACTGCTAACAGGCTCGGACGGTGAAACGGTCGCACTCTCTGAAACAGAGGCAGGCGTCGGAGGCGAATTTTAAGAGACCGAAAGCGAAGATAGTTATGACGAATGAGCAAGCCTTCATCTCTGTGATCGTTCCCGTTTACAACGGAGGCCATTATCTGGAGCGCTGCCTTGACGCGCTGCTCGCCTCTTCCTACTCATCTTACGAAGTGATCGTTGTTGACGATGCCTCGACAGACGATAGCGCCGATATAGCGCGACGAAAAGGTGTCACGCTTCTTGAGATGCAGAAGCAGACGGGGCAGTCCGCAGGCCGTAACGCGGCGGCTGAACACGCGCGAGGGCGAATCCTCTTCTTCGTTGACGCGGACGTAGTGGTTAAGCCGGATACTATCAGTCGAGTTGCGGCAGACTTCGCCGCGAATCCTGATATAACCGCACTCTTCGGTTCTTACGACGATGAGCCTGCGGAGAAGAATTTTCTGTCGCAGTACAAGAACCTTCAGCACCATTTTGTTCATCAACAGGGAAACCGCGAGGCGTCAACTTTCTGGACCGGCTGCGGTGCTGTTCGCCGCGAAGTCTTCCAGAGTCTGGGTGGGCTTAACCGTGACTGGCGCTGCGTCGAAGATATTGAGTTCGGATATCGTCTGCGTCGCGCGGGGCATCGCATTCTTTTGGACAAGGAACTACAGGTCAAGCATCTGAAGCGTTGGACGTTGCGCTCATGGCTGCGCGCAGATATTTTCTGCCGCGCTGTCCCCTGGTCTAAGCTGATTATAGAAAATCGCGCGCTTGTTAAGGACCTGAATCTACAGACATCCGACAGAATAAGCGCCGCGCTTCTTGGCTTATCAATCGCGCTGCTCTTTCTTTCAATCCTAAAGCCGCAGTTGCTCTTCATCATCCCTTTTCTATTGGCCGGGATTGTAATTCTCAATCGTAAATTCTACGGCTTTTTCCTGAGAAAGCGTGGACCGATATTCACCGCGCTGGTCTGGGTGATCTAAGCGCGAGCGGCGCGCAGACAGTAGAGCCGCAACGCGATGCGATGTGAAAGATAAACTCGCGGCGTGACGAGTTGATTAGTTTGTAGAATAAAGCAACTGAATGGATTTAGGTGTGAGCCAGGAAGGTGACGGAGCGTGGACGCGCTCAAAGACGCGCGGAGCGGAAGCGAGTCGAGGCGGCTCGGTGCGTGATGCTGCGTTTCGTTTGACGAGCGCCGTAGTGGGTCGTCGCTTCAAGGGAGCATTCGATGAGATGCGGCGCGCGCAGGGCTTCTCGGCGGCTGAGTTGCAGGAGCGCGCAGAAGCGCGGCTTGCGCTTCTGCTTCAACATGCTGCGGAGAATGTGCCTTTCTATCGTGACGCTTATCGAAATCTTGGCCTCGACCCGAATCAATTACATGGCCTCGATGATCTTCGGAAGCTTCCAGTCATCAACAAGAACATTCTGCGCGAATATCGAAGCGAAGATTTTCTGGCAGCAAATGTTCCCGTGAACCGCCGCCTTCAGGCAACGACCTCCGGTTCAACCGGAGAGCCGTTCAGTTTCTATCTGGACCGCAGGATGATGCCGCTCGTCTTTGCCAGTCACCTCTTCTACGATTCGTGGTTCGGTCTTCATCCTTTCGACCGCCACATTCGCATCGTCGCTCCTTCAATGATGCAGCGCCCCGTTCAAGGCGATACGCTAAAGGCTGCGCGTCTTCGTTATGCAGCGACCACTCGCCTTCAGTCGCTCTATGAATCCTGGACGCAGCGCTCCGCCTCAGTCTTTGAAGCCGATGCAGTCGAAGTTCATCGTCAAACGGAAGCGTTTCGCCCCCATTACATAGTGGGTTACACTTCGACGCTGGCGGTCATCGCTTCGGAACTTTTGAAACGCAATCTGCCGCTCGCTCGAAAGCTTAAAGGCATCATCACGATTGCAGAGATTCTGACGCCGGAGCGCAAACTTCTGATAGAGCGCTATTTTGATGCGCCGGTTATCAATCGTTACGGACAACGCGAGTTCAAATTCTGGTGCTCGCAGAACTGCATGGATGCGCCGGAGCGATTTCACGTCAACACGGAGTTGGTCATCTCAGAAATTTTACGCGAAGACGGAACACCTGCGGCAGAGGGCGAAGTGGGACGGCTTGTGCTGACGAATCTGCACAATTACGTGATGCCTTTCATACGATACGACACGGGCGATCTGGCTCGCGCTGAAGGTCAAACAGTTTGCGCCTGCGGTCGCGGCTTTCCTCTAATCGAGCGAGTTGAAGGACGCGCCGCAGAGTGCATAAAGGATTCTTCAGGCAAACTGGTTAGCCCAATGAGCCTGAGCCTTTATCTATTCGCATCGAACGATTTTGCAGACACCGTTCGACATTATCAGTTAGTCGAAGAGAGTCAGAATCGTTTGCGCTTGCTGGTTGTTCCCGCCGATGGTTTTAATGAGCAGGCGCGAGAACGTCTGTGCGATTCTCTGGCGCAGTTGTTGGGCGAAAGTGTGACGATTGAAGTGAAGACGGTCAAAGCGATTCCGCTTGAGAAATCGGGGAAACGCCCCTTAATTAAGCCTTTTCATCATGTGGGTGTAGCTTGAGGAACAAAGGTTAAAGGCTGGAGGACAAGGGTTAGTAAAAACCATAAACTGACCTCTAACCACTGGCCTACGACATCTACTTTTATGTTGTTGACTTCCGAGGCCGTTAAGAATTCCGCCACCAAGTTGCCGGTTGAGACCGCTTCAGTCTTGGTGCGCGTCGTGCGCTTTGCTCCTTATATTCTGGCCGCTTTCTTTCTTCTCTGGTCGCTGCGCGGCGTAACGGGAAACGAGGTTCATGTGCCGGATGCTGCGCGCCATCTGATGAACGGCGTGTTCGTGCATGACATGGTCCGAGACGGCCAACTCACGCACCCGCTCGGTTACGGCAAGTTCTATTACTCAAGGCTGCCTGCGCTTTCGATGCCGTATCATCCACCTGTCTTCCCTCTGATTGAATCTCTATTCTTCTTCGTCTTCGGCGTGAACCTGTTTGCCGCGCGCCTTGCTGTCGCTTTGATGGTCGCCGTCTCTGTCTTTCTTCTTTATCGCTTGATTGTTGCCACGCACGGCTCGCACCTTTTGGCGACCGTTTCAGTTCTAACCTTCTTTTCGCTTTCGATTTCGCAATATGTTGCGACCGATGTGATGCTGGAATTTCCGGCGATGGTCTTTATGCTGGCAGCGCTCTATTCTCTGCGCGAACTTTGGAAAGGTTATCCGCTTCTGAGAGGTCTGTTGTTTGCGCTTCTTGCGGCCATAGCCGTGTGGACGAAGCAGCAGACGGTCTTCTTAGGTCTAGTGCCATTCTTCTACGTCATCATCGCTCGACGCTGGCGTCTGCTCGCGGATAAGACCATATGGATTTCATCTGCGCTCTTTGGAGCGGGCGTGCTCGCGTTGCTCTACATCTCGATGAAGTTCAACGGGGCGGGTCTGGATCAAGTCTCAAAGGGTGCGAGCATCTTTTCCATCTTCATTCGCAACGTAGGAATCTACGCAGGATATTTTCAGGAGTGGTTCGGCCTTGTGCCCGCCATCCTACTTGGGCTGGCTTTCTTCGCGGCTCTTTTCATGCGACGCTCTAAAGAAGAGAATCCTAACGACCTTTATCTGGCGTGGGTCGCAGCCGCGCTCATCTTTCACTTGCTGCTCGATGCTTACGATGAGCGTTACCTGATCTTTTTAATTCCAGCGCTGTTAGTCATCGGTTACTCTATACTCATCAATCTCTGTCGAAGAATACTACCGCCCGCACGCGTCTGGTATGTTCCTGGCCTGGTCGCTCTTGCCTGGCTGATAATAAATCTGAGCAGCACGCCCGTTGAATTCCTGCATGGGCCTTCGGAGGTTGCGCAATCTATCATCAGCACAAAACCCGACCGCGTGCTCTACTGCGGGAGGACCAACGGCAACTTTATCTTCACCACGCGAACGCTTGACCCGCAGCTTCACACAGTCGTCTTACGCGGCGACAAGTTGCCGGAATCAATCTTCACGCCCGAAGAGTTTGAGGATTTCGCGCACCGCTACGGCATAAACTACATAGTGCTTGAGCACACCCTGAAGTCGCCTAAAGACTGGACGATGCCCTGGGACAGCTTGCGACTTCAGCCTACGCCCTCTATGGCGTTTGAGCGCGAGATACAGCTTAGCGGTTCCGACGCAGAGTACAACGGCGAGTTGCGCATCTATCGCTTCACGAATCCTTCCATCACACCCGAAAGCACATTGAAGCTGCCCATACCGAAGATCAAGGGCGACTTTGAAATGAATTTCTGAGCTTCAATGACAGGCTACATCTTAGCGATTGACCAGGGCACGACGGGCACGAAAGTTTTAATCTTCGACGCGGAAGGCAACGTCAGGAGTCGCGCGTACTCTGAGTTCACGCAATATTATCCTAAGCCCGGCTGGGTCGAGCATGACGCTGAAGAAATCTGGGCGGTCAGCCACAAACTCCTACATGAAGCTCTGACGAACGCGAATGTTCAGCCTTCTGAAATCAAAGCCATAGGAATCACAAACCAGCGCGAGACTACTTTGATGTGGAATCGCGCAAGCGGAGAGCCAATCGGCAGAGCAATCGTCTGGCAGGATCGTCGCACGGCTTCTATATGTGATGAGTTGAAGGCGCGCGGGCTTGAAGATGTTTTTAGAAGCAAGACGGGTCTGGTCGTGGACGCTTACTTTTCCGGGACAAAAGTTAAATGGCTACTGGATAACACGGACCGATTAAGAGAGAGCGCCGCTCGCGGCGAGATAGCTTTCGGCACTATTGATTCATGGCTCGTCTGGAAATTGACTGGAGGACGAGCGCACATCACAGACTATTCAAACGCCTCGCGCACACTGCTCTTCAACATTCACACTCTCGATTGGGATAAAGAGCTTCTGGAAATCCTAGATGTTCCTGAAGCGTTACTGCCGACTGTAAAGCCTTCATCTCATGTTTACGGCTACACGGATGAAACAGTCTTCTTCGGAGAAAAAATTCCAATCGCAGGGATAGCTGGCGATCAGCAAGCCGCGCTCTTCGGTCAAACTTGTTATGAAGCAGGGCTTGCGAAAAACACTTACGGCACGGGCTGTTTCCTTCTTCTAAACACAGGCCATGAAGCCGTCGCAAGCAGAGAAGGGATGCTGACGACAATAGCGTGGGGCATCAGTGATGGGCGGGTTGAGTATGCTCTGGAGGGCGCAGTCTTCATCACGGGCGCTGCGGTCCAGTGGCTGCGCGACGGGCTTGGGATTATAAAGACGGCTGCTGAGACTGAAAGCTTGGCAGCATCATTGGACTCGAACGATGGCGTCTATTTCGTTCCCGCTCTGGTGGGCTTAGGCGCGCCGCACTGGGATGCTTACGCGCGCGGCACAATCGCAGGCATCACGCGCGGAACAACGAGAGCGCACCTTGCACGCGCCGCGCTTGAGAGCATGTGCTACCAGACGCGCGATGTGGTCCGGGCTATGGAGCGTGATTCAGGAATCAAACTTAAAGAGATTCGAGCCGACGGCGGCGCTGTTGCTAACGATTTTCTGATGCAGTTTCAATCGGACATCCTGGGCGTGCCCGTCGAAGTGCCAGCCGTAACGGAGACAACATCATTGGGTGCTGCCTATCTTGCTGGCCTCGCCGTAGGATTCTGGAAGAGCAGAGAAGAGTTGAGCGCGAAGTGGAAGGTGGCGCGGCGCTACGAACCGCAGATGAATGAGGCGGAAAGGGAGAGGCTGTACGAGGGCTGGCTTAAAGCCGTAGAGCGAGCTAAAGACTGGGAGCGTCATTGAAAAGCAGAATACAGAATTCAGGAGTCAGAATTCAGAATGATAAGGCCGCAGAGCCGTTCTTTGTTTTTCTTTTATTCTGAATTCTGGATTCTGACTCCTGAATTCTGCTTTTAACAAAGTGCGAGCTATTCCATCCGACATAAAAGATAAAACCTTCGACGTAATCATCATCGGCGCAGGTATCAATGGCGCTGGCATTGCGCGCGACGCTGCGATGCGGGGGCTGAAAGTTCTCTTGCTGGATAAAGGCGACATAGCAAGCGGCACATCCAGTTGGTCAACGCGACTGATTCATGGCGGGCTGCGTTATCTTGAACACGGTGAGATTGGTTTAGTTCGTGAATCTTTAAGAGAACGCGAGCGACTGCTACACATCGCGCCACATCTGGTCAAGCCCTTGCCTCTTTTGATTCCAATCTACAAACAGAACAGGCGCGGGCCGTTCACAATCAGAGCGGGCATGATCCTTTATGACCTTCTCTCGTTCGATAAATCTCTAAGCTTACACAGAATGCTCTCGCGTGAAGAGGCGGTTCGTCTCGCGCCCGGTCTCAACAGAGAAGGATTGCGGGGCGCTGCTCTTTACCGGGACGCTCAAGTGGAATACGCCGAGCGGCTCGTGCTTGAAAATGTCCTTTCGGCCATAGAGCATGGCGCGCAAGCTTTGACTTACGCGCGCGTTGATAGATTCATCGTCGATGACGACAGCCTGCGAGGCATAGAGTTCACAGACCTTATCGCAAAGAGAGTTCACACTGCACGCGCGCAGATTGTCGTGAACGCATCTGGCCCCTGGGTTGACGATCTCTTGGGCCGAATGAAGCGTTACACTCCTCGCTTGATCGGCGGAACAAAGGGAAGCCACATTATTGTTGAGAAATTCTCAGGCGCGCCATCCAATGCTCTCTACACGGAAGCCGCAGAGGACGGGAGACCTTTCTTCATAATCCCCTGGAACAATCTCTATCTGATAGGGACGACCGACATCGCGTACAACGATGAACTTGATTGCATCGAAGCGAGCGCGCACGAGATTGCTTATCTCCTGCGCGAAACGAACCGCGTGATTCCGTCCGCGGCTCTAGACCGCGCGTCAATCCTCTATACTTACTCAGGCATAAGACCTCTGCCCTTTGTTTCGGACCATGATCCTCCTGCGAGCATCACGCGGCGACACTTCATACATGACCACGCGCCCGCGCTCAAAGGCTTCATATCAATCATAGGCGGGAAGCTGACTACATACAGAAATCTCTCGGAGCAGGCAGTAAATCTGATCTTCAACAAGCTGAAGAGAAGAGCAACGAAATGCCGGACCGCTGAAGAGAAACTTCCGGGCGCGAAGACGGAAAACTTCGCAGCCTTTAGCGAGCAATTCAAAGTCGAGAACAATCTACACGAACCCGCAGCCTCTCGTCTCTTACGCATCTACGGAACGCGCGCAAGAGAAGTAATCAATCTTGCTTACAAAGACCGGGAGTTGCTTTCACCATTCAGTCGTTTGACCGGAGCAATCGGCGCAGAGATTCTCTTCTCATTCGAGAGCGAGCTAGCTGTGACCCTCACTGATTGTCTAATGCGCCGGACGCTTGTTGGATTGGACGCCGCTGCGGGTCTGGATGCAGTCGAAGCTGCCGCACGAATAGCGCGAAAATATCTCGGCTGGGATGAGACTCGCGCGGCGCATGAAGCGAGCGAGTATCGAAACTATATACGTCGCTTTCAACCGCTGGAGTTGAGAGAGTCTTATTGAGCGTGTTTATGTTGTAGCTTGTGCTTCGGGTCGAATTTGATTCTGTAGATTAGATAGACGACCACCGCAACGTTGATGATGAGTACGATGACCTTGCCAATGCCGAAATTTTTTATAAGCTCGTAGATTTCGAGCGGGATGAAGGAAGCGGTTGCTATGATAGTAAAATACTCAGCCCAATGCTTTTTAAGCAGCAGACCGACGCCTTCAGTTCCCAACATCGCAGCGTAGAAAAAGCTTCCCACGCTCAGCGCCTCAAGCTTTCGGTCGCTCATGAGGCCAAGCTTCACAATCATTCCGTGAATGTAATGATTGTTGTGGTCAACGTGAAGCACGCTCAGAAAATTCATCAGCGTAGTGGCAACGTCCTTGTGTAGCAGCGACAGGACGCCGATTCCTGCCGCGAGCAGCAACGCCGCTTTGAACAGCTTGAAGATGGCTATTAACAGAATCCATCTGTCGCGGTGCGTCTGTTGAGATGCTCTCTTTTTCTTCACGAGTGTAATTGGCCGCGCCTTTCAATTTCGGATTAACGATGACAACGTTCTGTTTTTCACTCCGCATTCCGCAATCGAGAGGCATTCTATCCGCGTTCGACTGTGAGCGCCAGATTGAGATAAATTGTCGCGCTAAAAAATGGAGCAACAAGAAAATCAGTCGGATTGCTTGCGCTTGAGCGCGGGAAGTTTTGGTGAGTGAGCCGAAGACGTTGTAAAGTATCGTTCAAGAAAGCCGGTGCTCTATTACTAAACAAGCTGGAGTAAATTTTTTATGGTCCATCTGATTCTTTCAATAACCTTAAGCCTTTTGCTGTGCGGCTCGAACAATCTGCCGGGGCGATATTTCTCTCAGCCCAATGCGACACCACACATTCAGCGCGTCACCTATCGAACATACACCAACGTGCGCTTTCAATATTCCGTCTCTTACCCCGCCGGAATACTCATCCCGCAAGGTGAATCAACGAACAGCGACGGCCAAATCTTCCGCTCACGCGACCGCCATGCGGAGATGCGCGTCTTCGGTCGCTACAACGTACAGGACGAGACTCTGCAAAGCGCCTTCAACGCCGCGCAAGAGGGAAAGGATGTGACCTACAAAGCATTGAAGGGAAATTTCTATGTTGTTTCAGGCCGACAGAACGGAAAAATCTTTTACGAGAAGACAATGTTGAAGGGCGATACGTTTAAGACTTTCATGATCGAATATGACGAGTCGGAGAGCGCAAAGTATGATCCCATAACGGCGCGCATCGCACGCTCATTCGTCGGTTAAAGGTAAAGCTGAAAATGCAAACCATCGGGCGGCCTGTGCCGCGAAAAGAGGGACGCGATAAGGTCACAGGACAGGCGCGCTATGTTGACGACCTTATCTTTCCAGAAATGCTCTACGGCGCGACTGTTCGCAGTGCGGTCGCGCGCGGACGAATAAAGAAGATTTCGTTTGAAGGTAATATTCCCTGGGATGAGTTCACAATCGTCACAGCCAAAGACATTCCCGGAGAAAACTGCGTCGCGCTAATCCTGCTCGATCAACCTTATCTTGCAGATGAGTTCATCAATCACCCGGAAGAACCTATCCTGCTTCTCGCTCATCCAGACAAACACCTGCTTGAAGAAGCGCGCCGCAACGTTCAACTTGAAATCGAACCGCTGCCAGCAATCTTCACGCTCGAAGATTCTTTGAACAGGAAAGAGATAATCTGGGGCGAAGATAATCTCTTCAAGTCTTACAAGGTTGAGAAAGGAAACGTTGACGAAGTTTGGCAGAGCGCGGATTTCATCATCGAAGGCGAGTACGAGACGGGCGCGCAGGAGCAGCTTTACATAGAGAACAACGGAGTGATTGCGATTGCGAGTCCAGAGGACGGCGTGACCGTGTGGGGTTCTATGCAGTGCCCATATTATGTTCATAAGGCGCTTCTGAAACTGTTCGGATTGCCTGAAGACAAAATTCGCGTCGTGCAGGTTGAAACCGGCGGAGGTTTTGGCGGCAAGGAAGAGTATCCTTCTATGATTGCAGGCCACGCCGCGCTGCTCTCATGGAAGTCTGGCCGCCCCGTGAAGATTGTTTACGACCGCGCCGAAGATATGGCATCAACGACCAAGCGCCATCCTTCATGGACGAAGCATCGCACGGCTGTCTCGCGCGACGGAAAACTTCTCGGCATGGAGATAGATTTCGTGATTGACGGCGGAGCTTACGCAACTCTTTCTGCCGTAGTCCTCTCGCGCGGAACGATTCACGCTGCAGGACCATATTCCTGTCCTAACGTTCGCATCAAGAGCCGCGCAGTTGCTACAAATGCTCCACCGCATGGAGAGGAACGATTCGCGGAGTCTAATAAAACATCACGCCAGAAAAAGGGCATGGGCTTCGCCTCCTTCATGCACGGCGCGGGCTTCACAGGCTCTGGCGAAAAGTATCTGGAATCTGTGGTCGGCGCGGAAGCGACTGCCGATGGGCGCGTGAGAATTCTTGCAGCAAGCACTGAGATAGGGCAGGGCACTAATACAATCTTCGCGCAGATTGCTGCCGAAGCTCTGCGACTTGATTACGATTCAATCGAAGTCGCAAAGCCTGACACAGGAGCAGTTCCCAATAGCGGACCAACTGTGGCATCGCGCACCTGCATGATCGTCGGAAAGCTAGTCGAATCCGCTGTGCTTGGATTGAAGCAGACGCTTTCCGGCAGCGGATTACTTAAAGAGAATTACACGCAGGAAGATTTCCGACAGGCTTGCCGGAGTTACATCGAACAGCACGGCGCGCTCAAATCCTACAGCAAGTACAAAGCGCCGCCCGGAATAAACTGGGATGATGAAAAGTACGAGGGCGACGCTTACGGCGCTTACGCATGGGCTGTCTATGTTGCTGAGGTTACGATTGACACTGTGACCTACGAAGCGCGCGTTGACGATTTCGTAGCCGTGCAGGAAGTTGGGAAAGTCATTCATCCAATTCTCGCAGCAGGCCAGATTGAAGGTGGTGTTGCGCAGGCCATTGGTTACACTCTCTTCGAGAATGTGGTCTGGAAGGATGGGCGCATGATTAACAATCAGATGACCAACTACATCATCCCGACCGCAGCGGACATTCCGCCCATCCGCGTCTTCTTTGAAGAGAACCCTTACGCTTACGGTCCAGCAGGAGCGAAAGGAATCGGAGAATTGCCGATGGACGGCGCAGCGCCCGCAATCCTGAATGCGATTGAGAACGCGACCGGAGCGAGCATCAATCACATTCCGCTCATGCCCGAATCTTTGATAGAAGCTTTGGGAGGTGAAAGTGGCTGACGCTTCACGCAAAGTCGAAATCAACTGCAAAGTTAACGGCGAAGCGCGCACGCTTCAAGTCTATCCAATGGCGCGCTTGCTCGACGTGCTGCGCGAAGAGTTGCGATTGACGGGCACAAAGGAAGGTTGCGGCGAAGGCGAATGCGGCGCGTGTTCTGTCCTGATTGATAACGTCCTCGTCAACAGTTGTCTTGTTCCGGTCCTTCAAGCTGAAGGAGCGGAGATCAAAACCATCGAAGGCATAGCGAGCGGCGAACAGCTTCATGCGGTCCAGGAAGCCTTCATCGCCTGCGGCGGCGCGCAATGCGGCATCTGCACGCCCGGCATGGTCATCGCTGCCGTTAATCTTCTGGAAAGAACACCAAATCCAAGTGAAGCGGACATTCGGACAGGACTCGCAGGTAATCTTTGTCGTTGCACTGGCTACATGAAGATTTTTGAAGCAGTCGTTAGAGCGTGCCAAAAGCAGAATTCAGAAGCCAGAATTCAGAATCCAGAATGATAAGGCCGAGAGCCATTCTGTTTCTCTTTTATTCTGACTCCTGACTCCTGAATTCTGTATTCTGCCTTTTATGAGAGCTTATCTTCCAGAGTACGAACTAAAACCTGCTGCGAGTCTGACCGAAGCTTTAACTCTTCTGTCGGATGAGCCGGGCGTGTGGAAGCCGTTTGCGGGCGGGACGGATTTGATGGTCCTATTCGAGGCCGGAAAACTCTTGCACAAAAAGTTCGTCAACATCTGGAACTTGCCGGAGTTGCGCGGAATCGAAGTCACGCCTGAGTTTGTCACGCTCGGCGCATTGACGACTTACACGGATGTTCAAGCAAACGAAGTTCTGCAACAAGAGTTTCCAATGCTCTGCCAGGCTGCATCTGAAACGGGCGGGCTTGCGATTCAGAATCGCGGCACGCTCGGAGGCAATATCGCAAACGCTTCGCCTGCGGGCGATTCGCCTCCAGCGCTGCTCGTTTACGACGCAGAGCTTGAGCTTGTCTCCACACAAGGCTCGCGCTTCGTTCCATACAACGGCTTTCACACGGGCTACAAACAGATGCGTATGCGTGAAGATGAGTTGATTAAAAGCATTCATCTGCCACGCGTCAGCAAACCTTTGCTTCATTACTATCGCAAGGTCGGAACGCGAAAAGCGCAGGCCATCTCAAAAATCTGCTTCGCCGCTGTTACGCAAGTTGATGCAAGTGAGATCAAGGAGATTCGCATTGCATTGGGAAGCGTTGCGCCAACCGTCATCAGATGTTCGAGGACGGAAGATGTTTTACGAAATCGCAAGGTGAATGCGGAGACAATTAGCGCAGCCCGCCTGGAACTTGCACGCGAGATTTCACCGATAGATGATATTCGTTCGACCGCACGATACCGGCTGCGCGTTGCTCAGAATGTTCTGGAAGATTTCTTAACAAGCCTGAATTGATTGCATGTCTTCTCCTGATTTCGTCATTCGAGGTCATAAGGTTGTTCTGCCTGAATCGGTCGCTCCGGCTTCCGTCCACATACGCGACGGAATCATCAGCGCGGTCCTGGCTTACAACGAGATTCCGCCCGCGTGCGAAGTGATTGACGCGGGCGCGGACTCCATAGTGATGCCCGGACTCGTTGACACGCATGTTCACGTCAACGAGCCTGGAAGAACGCAGTGGGAAGGTTTCGAGACTGCGACGCGAGCGGCTGCGGCTGGCGGTGTGACGAGCGTAGTGGATATGCCGCTCAACAGCATTCCGCCCACAACGAGCTTAGAGAATTTCAAGGAAAAACTTGCGGCGGCCAGTGGAAAATGCTCAGTTGACGTTGGTTTCTGGGGCGGAGTCGTGCCGGGAAACGCGGCCGCGCTCCAACCTCTTTTTGATGCTGGCGTAGTCGGCTTCAAATGCTTTCTTGTTCATTCGGGCGTTGACGAGTTTCCGAACGTGACCGAAAGTGATTTGAGAGAAGCCATGCCGGAACTAGCGCGCATCGGCGCTGTGCTCATCGTACACGCCGAAGTGCCGGAGCCGATTGAAGAGGCGCTTGATGCAGAGAAAGAGACGGACCCGCGCAAGTATTCCACATTCTTGAGATCGCGCCCGCGCGAGGCTGAAGATAGAGCCGTCGAGCTTATGATTCGCTTGAGCCGCGAGACGGGCGCACGCGTTCACATAGTTCATCATTCTTCATCCGATGCGCTTCCGGCTTTGCGAAATGCGAAAGCCGAAGGAGTGAAGATAACAGTTGAGACTTGCCCGCACTATTTATGCTTTGCAGCCGAACAGATTGCGGACGGCGCGACCGAGTTCAAATGCTGCCCGCCTGTCAGAGAGCGCGAGAATCGTGAGAAACTCTGGCACGCGCTCCGTGAAGGATTGATTGAGATGGTCGTATCGGACCACAGCCCCTGTCCTCCTGGCATGAAGTGTCTGGACACCGGAAATTTTCTTGAAGCATGGGGCGGAATCTCCTCTTTGCAGCTAAGGCTTCCGATCATGTGGACGCTGGCGAGAGAGCGCGGATTTTCTTTGAGCCATCTGGCAGAGTGGTTGTGTCGCGCGCCCGCCAGACTTGTCGGTCTAAACAAGCGCAAGGGAGCGATTGCCGCAGGCTACGACGCGGACATTGTGATATGGAATCCTGAGAAGGAGTTTCGCGTAGAGCCTTCGATGATTCAACATCGCCACAAGCTGACGCCTTACAATGGGCGGGCTCTGAGCGGCGTGATCGAAGAGACATACTTGCACGGGCGCAAAATTTATGATCGTGGAGAGTTTTCCGAAAAGCCATCGGGCGAGATGCTGTTAAGACGAGGTGAAGCGTGACGGACTTTACGGAGTTGATTGATCTTGCTGCGGAGCGTCTTGGCGGCGCAGTGCTTTATGCGAACGATGATTTTTTCGCGCCGAAGGAGAATCTGTTGAAGCCGAGTGCGCCCATATTCATAGAGGGCAAGTACACGGATCGCGGCAAATGGATGGACGGTTGGGAGTCGCGCCGCCGCCGCACGCCCGGTTTCGATTGGTGCATTATTCGTCTTGGACTTCCCGGAATCATTCGCGGCGTGGTCTGCGACACGAGTTTCTTCAGAGGCAATTATCCAGAGCAATGCTCAATTGAAGCGTGCGCGATTGAAGGCAACCCAGATGTCGAGAGATTGACGAGCGATGAGATTCAGTGGACCGAGATTCTTCCCATCTCTCAACTTAAAGGCGACTCGCAGAACCCGTTTGCGGTTGAAGCGAACGAGCGCTTCACTCACCTGCGATTTAAGATTTACCCGGACGGCGGCGTTGCGCGGCTAAGAGTTTACGGCCAGGTCGTGCCTGATTGGAGCGCTCTTTCACGCAGAGGCGAGATTGATCTGGCTGCGGCAGAGAACGGCGCGCTCGTTCTCACATGCAGCGATATGTTCTTCGGGCATCGCCACAATCTGATTATGCCCGGACGCGCGGCAAACATGAGCGATGGCTGGGAGACGAAGCGAAGACGCGGACCTGGATACGATTGGTCCGTGATTAAGCTCGGCGCGAAGGGAGAGATAAGGCGAATCGAAGTTGATACGTCACACTTCAAAGGCAACTACCCAGACGCCTGTTCGCTAGAGGCTTGCGACGACGAAGATAAAAAGGTTGACGAATCAAACATCTCGTCACTCGCTTGGAAAGAGATTCTTCCGCGAACGAAACTTCAAGCTCACACGCGCCACTTCTATGAAGAAGAGATTAAGCCAGCGGGCGCGGTCACGCATGTTCGATTTAAGATTTACCCGGACGGCGGAGTTTCCCGCCTACGAATCTACGGGACGATAAAGGGAAGCGAAGATTGAAAACGAGTCTCGAAAGATTGAACGCGCTCTCTCAAGAAGAGGCCGAAAGCGAACTCTTGAAGGCTTGCGGCTCTACTCTCTGGGCGCGGCGCATGGCAAAGGAGCGACCCTCTCATAATCTTCAGGAGTTGTTTGAGAAGGCTGATGCCGTCTGGTGGGCGCTCGATGAAGAGGATTGGCTTGAGGCTTTCAGTCGCCATCCCAAAATCGGCGAGAAGAAATCCGAACGCGCGCAGGCTGAGGAAGCAGGCAAGTGGTCTGCGGAAGAGCAGTCTGGAACTCGCTCGGCTGATGAAGACGTGCGCCGCGAGCTTGCCGCGCTCAACCGAGAATACTTGCAAAAGTTCGGCTACATCTACATCATCTGCGCCACAGGAAAAACGGCATACGAGATGCTTGCAATTCTGAAAGAGCGATTAATGAACGACGCCGAGATTGAGATTCGCAACGCCGCAGAGGAGCAACGCAAGATCACACAGCTTAGATTGAAGAAGTTGATAGAAAGGCAGAATACAGAACTCGGAACACAAGACTCAGAATAAAAACAGAAACGATTCTCAGCCTTATCCCTTCTGACTTCTGAATTGCGGACTCCTGAATTCTGCTTTTAGATATGAGCGCAATCACTACTCATGTGCTTGATACTTCGCAAGGTCATCCGGCAGCGGGTGTGCCTGTGCATTTGGATGTGCAGGAAGAGGACGGAGGCTGGCGTGAGCTTTCGTCAGGTGTGACTGATGCGGATGGCCGACTCAAGGATTTGTTGCCGGATGATTTCGATTTGCAGCCGGGCGTCTATCGCCTGGTCTTTGATACGGCAACTTATTTCGACGCAAGGAGCGTTAGAAGTTTCTATCCGCACGTTGCCGTAGTCTTTCTCGTTCATGATGCAGACGAGCATTACCACGTTCCGCTACTTCTCAATCCGTTCGGCTATTCCACGTATCGCGGGAGCTAATTGGATGGACATTAATCCTGAGTTGAACCTCTGGCTCAATCTAATCTTTCGCTGGGTGCACGTCTTCGCGGCCATCATGTGGGTTGGGACGACCTACTATTTCACCTGGCTCGACGCGCGCCTTCATGAAGAAGAGAAGAGTGGCGGCGACGAGAAGGCGCAGGTCTGGATGGTTCACAGCGGCGGCTTCTACGTTGTAGAGAAGGAGAAGAGGCCGGGCACGCGCTCCCTGCACTGGTTTCGCTGGGAGGCCGCGATGACTTGGATAAGCGGCTTTCTGCTTCTAACGCTGATGGCCTACCTGGGCGGCGGCTCAGGCATCGTTGACCCGGACGTGCTGGACATCAAAGGCTCTACGGCCATCCTTATAGGCATAGGCACGCTCGTCGTCGGCTGGGTTGTCTATGATTTGCTGGTCCGGTCGCCGCTAGGCAGGAACGAGATATTGTTTGCCGTCGTCGCTTACATTCTCGTCGTAGGCGCAACCTATGGTTTGACTCACGTGCTGAGCGGGCGCTGGGCTTATCTTCACTTGGGCGCGATGTTCGGAACGATCATGGTGTCGAATGTCTGGATGAGAATCTTACCGGCACAGAAGCGCATGATTGCGGCGACAAAAGAGGGGCGCGAAGTGGACGCACGGCTTGGCGCGCGCGCGAAACTTAGCTCCAAGCACAACACCTTCATGGTCGTCCCCACAGTCTTCCTGATGATTAGCAATCACTACGCGAACACCTACGGCAGCCGCTACAACTGGATCATTGCTTCTGTTCTTATACTGCTCGGCTGGATCGCTGCGAAGTTTATCAGAAGAGCCTGACGATTTCGGAATGCGGATTTCGGATTGTGGATTTAAGAAGACGGAAGCATTTGCTTTTCAATCCGCATTCCGCATTCGATTACTACCCACATGGGCGGTGACTCTCTTCCTTTCGGTAGTGTAATTATTCATTGTCAGTTGACGGATTCGGTTTGAGTAGCTCGCTCAAGGAAATTTTATCCGGCTCTGGCAGAGGATAGTTATGAGAGTCATCTATGCCACAGGCCAACCGCGTTATCTTAATTTCGCCGTCGTGGACAGGCGCGAGGATGTTCCGGCGGGCGCAACACTATTCGCCATCTGCACGACCTCGCGCACAATGGAGAACATGGACGAAGACCTGTTCGATGCAATCACAGACGAGGAATATTACACTTTTCGTCAGCTTGTCACAGAGGCTGAACAACTCGAAAGGACGCAGGCGCGCCCACAGCAATCTACGATCAGGCTCTCCCTAAAACGATTTTTCAGTTGGTTGCGCGCAGGAGGCAAAGAGGCCGCGCGATTCACAATCTCAGGCGAGCACAGAATGCCTTGAGAGAAAAAAGCAGAATACAGAATTCAGAATAAATAGAGTAGCTTTCAGTGTTGAGTTTTCAGAAGGCTCGTAACTCAAAACTAAAACTGAAAACTGAAAACTGGCTTGCGGCCCTTTCCCATTCTGGCTTCTGAATTCTGCTTTTAAGTTGAACCTTTCCGCTACTTATGTAAAACTTCAGCGCCGTAGTATTAACAGGTCCAGCCTTACGTTCTTACCCTCGTGCTTGAGGAGACTCTGTGAGCGTTACCAAGAGGCGCAGCCCCGTTCTCTCTCTTCTGTTCTTATGCGCGATGCTGGTCGTGTCGTTCGATGTCGCGCACGCCGAACGGCTGCCCGTCAGGAGCTACACCTCGGCTGACGGCCTCGGCAGTAACTTCATCAACTTTCTAATGCGCGACTCGCACGGCTTCCTGTGGTTCTGCACGCGCGACGGGTTGAGCCGTTTCGACGGTGCGCGCTTCGTCACCTATCAGGTCGGCAATCAGGACTCGCCACCCGGCATCGAACAGATTTTCGAGACGCGCAAAGGCATCTACTGGATTAGTACGACGGGCGGCGTTTACCGCTTCGACCCAAACGCCATTCCCGTCGCTGATAAGACCTCGGACACTGACCGCCCGACTCTCAACGCCGAGCGCGTAGACATCGACCGTGCCAGTATCTACGAAGACCGCGAGGGCAATCTGTGGATAGGCGGCGGCGCTCTCTCTCTTCTGGAAGAGGAGGACGGAAAAGTCTCTGAGCGCAAGGTTGAATTGAACCTGCCCGCCGATGCCTCCGGCAAGTTCGACATCGTCACCATGTGCGAAGGAAAGGACGGAAGCCTGTGGCTCGCCACTTCATTGGGTGTCATGCGTCGGCTGCCGGACGGGCGGGAGATTCTTTATAGCGCAGACTTCGGGCAGCGCATGTCGAGCGGACTTTCCATACTCGAAGATCGCACGGGTCTAATCTGGGCCGGACGCGCATCCGGCATCTACATTATAAAGCCGGAGCCGATTAGTGAACTCTCTGACCCATACCACCGCGCAGGGTTTGCAGAAAGGCTTCGGTCCGATGGTCGAGGACACAGGCGGAAATCTCTGGCTCGGCTGGACTACGGGTCTTATGCGGTTGGAGCGCCACGGCATCAGCACTTATGGCGACGCCGACGGCTTAAAAAATTTTCCGATTCTCGCCATAGGAGAAACCGTTGGCCATAAGCTCTATGTCGCGGAGGACCATTATTTCCTGAGCGAGTTTGACGGCAAAGGTTTCCGAACGATTCACCCGCAGTTATCGCCGGACGCGAAGGCTGTCTGGACTTCTAACACAGCCTTTCAGGACCACACGGGCGAGTGGTGGTTTCTCACGAACGGCAAGCTCTACCAATTCGCCGCTTCAGAAGACTTCAACGCTCTGGCACACGAGCGCCCGCTTGCTGTCTATACGATGGGCGACGGATTAAGTGGCAGCATGATGTTCCACATGTTCGAAGACTCGAAGGGCAACCTGTGGATCAGCACGCGCGGCGAAGCCGGAGGACGAAACGGATTGTCCGTATGGGACCGTGCCACGAAAAAATTTCACGCCTTGTCCGATTCGGATGGCTTCCGCACGGACAAAGCTGTCTCGTCGTTTGCCGAGGACCGCAACGGCAATCTGTGGCTAGGCTTCTATCAGGGCGGGATGGCGCGTTATTCGTCTGGAAGCTTCAGGGAATTTACGACCGCAGACGGTTTGCCTCGCGGACTTATCACAGCCCTCTATTTAGACAGCCAGAGTAGGTTATGGATTGCTTCGTCCGACAATGGTTTGAGCCGCGTTGATGATACGAATGCAGAGCATCCCGGCTTCATCACTTACAACACTAGCAACGGGCTGTCGAGCAACAATGTCCGCTCCATCACAGAAGACCTTTACGGCAACATCTACGCAGGCACGGCGCGCGGCGTGGATCGCCTCTCGCGCGACGCCAAGCGCATACAGCACTATTCGGTCAGAGAAGGACTGGTTGGAGATTTCGTCAACGTCGCCTACAGGGACCGTACCGGCGCAATCTGGTTCGGCACGCCAAACGGATTGTCGCGGCTCGTGCCTGAGCCTGAACTTCAGTTGACGCCGCCGCCCATCAGATTAGGGGCGCTACGCATCGCTGGCGAGAGCCGCGCCCTTCCTGAACTTGGCAGCACTGAAATCAACTCGCTAGAACTCTCGCCCACGCAGAGCAATTTGCAGATAGAGTTCTTCGGCATAGATTTCAACACGGGCGGAACGCTGCTTTACCAGTACAAGCTTGAAGGCGCGGACCGGGATTGGAGCGCGCCTTCGACAGAGCGCACAGTGAGCTATGCCCGGCTCGCGCCCGGAACTTACCGTTTTCTTGTGCGCGCAGTAAACGCCGAGGGCATAGAGAGCCTCGCGCCTGCCAGCATCACCTTCACAATCTGGCCGCCCGTCTGGCAGCGCTGGTGGTTTCTCGCGCTGGCCGCGTTCTTTGTCGGCTCAATTGTCATAGCGCTCGACCGCTATCGCGCCAATCGAATGAAGGAACTGGACGCGGCGCTCACGGAATCCAGGCTCCTGACTGAAACGCTCACAGAGCAGCGCTCGGAGTTAAGTAAAGCCAACCGTGTGCTTGAGCTTGAATATGAGGTGACGAGCATTCTGGCTGAAGCCACGACGCCGCATGAAGCTGCGCCCAAGATTCTTGAGGCGATCTGTAAGGTCTTCAATTGGGACATAGGTGTCATCTGGAACGTTGATGAAGATAGCGAGCGGCTGCGCTGTCAGGATGTCTGGCCTCCGCGCTCTTTCGACGACTTTAGTGCCAGAACGATTCAACACACCTTCGCAAAATGGCAGGATGTCTAATGTTGGCGCTCAAATCGGACAACTCATAGAGCGCAAGCAGGCAGAGGAGGCACTGCTCAGAGCGCGCGAAGAACGCCTGCGCGAGTTGGAGCGCGTGCGCACGCGCATAGCCACAGACCTGCACGACGACATAGGCGCGAGCCTCACGCAGATAGTCATCCTCAGCGAAGTCGCACAACAGCAGATGAACGGCAACGATGGACGCCTCGCAGAGCCACTGACGAAGATAACCGCCGTCTCGAACGAGTTGGTCGAGGCAATGAGCGACATCGTCTGGGCGATCAACCCTAAGAAGGATCATCTGAGCGATCTTCTTCAGAGGATGCGACGCTTTGCGAGCGACATCTTTTCGTCGTGCAAGATACGTTTCAGTTTGCGAGCGCCCCACGCAGACGGCGGCATACAGCTAGGCGCAAACGTGCGCCGCGAGCTTTTCCTTATCTTCAAGGAGAGCGTCAACAACATCGCAAGGCATTCCGGCTGCACCGAAGCCGGTATAGAGTTTTACCCGGAGGCTGGCTGGCTCATTCTGAAATTGAGCGATAATGGAAAAGGCTTTGACGTAAAAGAGGTCTCAGAGCACGCCGGTTATTCAAAGGGCGGCAACGGTCTTATAAGTATGCGCAGGCGCGCAGAAGATTTGGGCGGCTCCTTCGAGATAGACTCAAGACCGGGCGAGGGGACTAGCATCACCCTGAAAGTTCCGCTCGGCCATCTCTCATCTTTTGAAACTCCCTACCCGAACGGGCGGTGATGCATGAGAGTTTGAGGCGTATGCTCCATAAGGTTCGCAGACGAGCGAAGGGAGCTTATGAAGTTAATGCAAACCGGCAACGCAATAATCGGAATGGACACTAAATCGCTCATCAAAACTGCAATCGTAGAGGACCAGCGCGACATACGCGAAGGTCTGGCGATGCTTATAAACGGAACGGAAGGCTATCACTGCACGGGCAGCTATCGCTCTATGGAAGAGGCATTGGCGCAGATAAGCCGCGAGATGCCGGACGTTGTTCTGTCAGACATAGGCTTGCCCGGAATGGACGGTATCCAGGGCATCAAAATACTGAAAGAGCGATACCCGGAAATGCTCATCCTGATATTGACGGTCTATGACGACGACGACCGCATATTCGACGCCCTTTGCGCCGGAGCGTGCGGCTATTTATTGAAGAGAACAAGTCCCGCACGGCTTCTTGAGTGTCTTAAAGAGGCTGTGACGGGCGGCGCTCCTATGTCTCCAGAAGTAGCCTCCCGCGTCATCACTCTCTTTCGTGACATACGACCCCCTGAGCGCGCCGATTACGAACTCACGCCGCACGAAACGCGCCTGCTGAAACTTCTGGTTGACGGGCACAACTACACAACGTCCGCCGAAGAGTTGGGTGTGAGCATCAACACAATCAAATTCCACATGCGCAACATCTACGACAAGCTTCAGGTCCATTCAAAGAGCGAAGCCGTAGCGAAAGCCCTGCGCGATAGATTAGTTAATTAAGTCCAATGTCGAATGTCCAATGTCTCAAGGCAAGAGCCGTTTGACTTTGGACCTTGGACTTTGGACTTCCACACTACGTCCTGCCCAATCACTTATCGCCCCCATTTTTCACCTTCAAAAATCTTTTCACATTGCTACCCATACGGGCGGTGACACTTCGCTTGATCTCTGCGAATCTGTGTGCCGTCGCAAGCCGAAAGTTTTGAAAGAACACAACTGACGCCGCAAGCGTCATGAACAATAACAGCAAAATTCGTGTGAGGACGGTCGCACTGAAATGCGTCAATACCGGCTCGCAACAGGACGTTGCCAAAACGCCCTGGATCACCAACACGACCCACCAAACGCTTCCGAAGGGTCACAAGATTAACTGGAATTCGAGCGATGGCGACAAGGGCGTCATAGAGTTGGACAGTGCGCTCAAGCCGGGCGACAGCGTCAAAGGTCTTGGTAACCCCGGACAGTCTTACACCTGCACGGCTTCGACTCCAATGTCAATTTTTTAACTGTGAAGAACAAGCAGAACGACACGAGGTTTCCCCCTGCCTTTTAGCCTACCACGAACTGCCTGCCCCTAATGCCGCCGCGTGAGATGCAAACTCCGCGGTGGCCTTTTCCTTTCCGAAACGCAGTGCCAAACGCAGCAACTATCCGAACAGGCGGTGAAAACTCTCTCTTCAAATATTTTGCATGGCTCGAGCGCGAAACTATCTGCCCGCATGGGCGGTGACTGCTTCTTTCTCTTCGCGTAATTTACGCCAACGATATTTGATCTACGAAGGAGATGCTAAAGAGATGAGACAAGAGATTAGAAAGAGCAGACATAGCCAGTCAGTCTTCGCGCTGGCGATCATAGCCCTCGTATTACTCTTCGGAGGAATAGCGCAGGCTGCAACCTTTCACGTAACTACCACAGCCGACAACGGCGACAACTCGAACCCTACGCCTGGATCACTTCGCAAAGCCATCAAGGATGCGAACGCGAACCCGGGCTTGGACACTATTGACTTCAACATTCCAGGCACGGGTGTTCATACCATCAGTCCCCCGACCCCGTTTGCCAACATCACTGACCCAGTAATAATTGATGGCTACACGCAGCTGGGCACAAGCCCGAACACGCTCGCAATGGGCGACAACGCAGTGCTGCTCATAGAGCTTAACGGTAGTCTGATCAGTACAAATTCTTTCGCGCTTAGCATCAACGCAGGCGGGAGCACCGTCCGCGGCCTCGTCATCAATCACTTTCACGTCGCCAGCGGAGGCGGAGAAGGAATCATACTGTACAACAAGGGCAATAATGTCATCGCAGGTAATTTCATCGGTACCGATGCGAGCGGCCAAACCAAGGCCAGCAACGATTATAATATCAACATCTCAGGGTGCAGCGGCAACACAATCGGCGGTACTACACCTGCGGCACGAAACATAATCTCTGGCGACGCAAGCTTCTCCATCTACATGACCTATGCAGGCGCAACTGACAATGTGATTCAGGGAAACTTTATCGGCACGGACTCTAGCGGCACGGTGGCGCTTGCAAACAACGCCTATGGAATATATATGGGAGGCGTAAGTCCGTCCTTATCCAATAATCTAATCGGCGGAAGTGCGCCGGGCGCAGGAAACCTGATCTCCGGCAACAGCACTGGCATCTGGCTCGACGGCAGCGTTTCAGGAGTAATGGTGCAGGGAAACCTGATCGGCACTGATGTCACGGGGAAAGTGGCGCTCGCCAACTCTGACGGAATTCAAATCACTGCCACACTCCCGAACGTCGCAAAAATCGGCGGCACGACTCCTGCCGAACGTAATATCATCTCCGGCAATAAAGGTTCAGGCATTAACGTAGGCTCACAAAGTTCCGGCGTTATCATTTCCGGCAATTACATCGGCACTGATATTACGGGCATGGCCGCTCTTCCTAACGGAGGCGATGGTGTTCTGTTAAGCGGCTCGAATAATGTCGTCGGGGGAACGAGCGCGGGCGCTGGCAACTACATTTCGGCCAACTCCAGCGCAGGCGTCCATATTGCCGTCGGGACCGGCAATCTGGTTATGGGAAATAAGATTGGCTATGCGAGCGACAATATTACCGCTTTGGGAAATGCCAAAGACGGCGTGGAGGTGGAGATTGGGGCAAGCAAAAATGTGATCGGCGGCCAAGCGGGTAATTCCATCGCTTTTAACGGTCACTCCGGAGTCTATATCTACAATGGTACGGGCAACTCTATTAGTTCTAATTCAATCACTTCCAACAAAGGCTTAGGCATAGACTTGGGGACAACTGGTGTGACTCTAAACGATCAAGGCGATGGCGACACCGGCGCGAACAATCAGCAGAACTATCCTGTGATCACGTCGGTCACGACAAGCGGTAACAGCACTACATCGCAAGGTTTTCTGGACAGCACGCCAGGCACGCAGTTTAGCCTTGAGTTCTTCAGCAACGCACAGCCTAATGCTTTGGGCTACGGTGAAGGCGAGACTTACTTAGGCTCTCTTAGCGTGACTACTGACGCTAAGGGCATAGCCAACTTCAGCGCGCAATTGCCACTCGTCCCGTCCGGGCGCTTTGTCTCTGCAACGGCGACGAACCTGACGACAGGTGATACCTCCGAGTTCTCTTTCTCTATGCCTTTGGGCGCGACGACGCCCTCGCTTTCCATCAACGACATACAGGTTACGGAAGGCAACAGCGGCCAGAAGAGGGCGACCTTCACGGTAACGCTCTCGTCTGTTTATTCTCTGCCCGTCACGGTCAGCTACGCGACAGCCAACGGCACGGCGACTTCGCAGAGCGATTATATTTTCAAAACGGGCGCGCTTACTTTCAACCCCGGACAGACCTCGCAGAGCATCACAGTAAACGTCGTCGGCGACACGCAGTTCGAGCCGGACGAAACTTTCTTCGTCAATCTCTCGAACCCCACGAATGCCGCAATCGCCAAGTCTCAAGGCACATGCACGATTCAAAATGACGACGCGGCTCCGGCAGGAACAATAGCTTTCAGCACATCCGCTTACAGCATCAATGAGAGCGGCGGACAGGCTACAATCACTGTTAAGCGGACAAACGGCAGCTTCGGAGCAGTCTCCATCCAATACGCTACAGCCGCAGGCGGCACGGCGACCGTAGGCTCTGATTACACTTTGACCAACGGCACACTCAACTGGGCCGATGGTGACACGTCCGACAAAACCTTCACCGTGACGATTACGGATGACCAGACGAACGAACCTGACGAGACTGTTAATCTCATACTGAGCAATCCGATGGGTGGCGCGCAACTCGGCTCGACCAAAACGGCTGTACTGACCATCATAGACAATGACCCGCAGCCATCAACCGTGCAGCTAGAGCAACCTAGCTACAGCGTCTCAGAGGGCAGCCACTTCAAACTGATCAACGTCACGCGCACGGGCGACACTTCTAAGGACGCATTCGTTGACTACGCGACCTCCGACGGCACAGCCAGTCAGCGAACAGACTACACATTGCTGCTTGGCACTCTGCATTTCGCTCCGGGCGAAACCGCAAAGAGCTTGACCTTGCTCGTGAACGAAGACTCATACGTCGAGGGCGATGAAACCTTAACGCTCACCTTAAGTAATCCTGTGGGCGCAACTCTGGGAGCGCAGAGCGTGGCGCAGGTTACAGTCATGGACAACGACAGTGACCCGAAGGCTGCGAACGCAATCGTGGACACACAGAACTTCGTGCGCCAGCAGTATCACGATTTTCTAAACCGCGAGCCAGACGCGGCGGGCTTCCAGGGCTGGCAGGATATACTGAGCAAGTGCGCTCCCAATGATACAAAGTGCGATCGCATAGAAGTATCATCAGCCTTCTATCGCTCGCAGGAGTTTCAAACGCGCGGCTACTTCATCTATCGCTTCTACTCTGCTGTGGGCAGGATTCCGCACTATCTGGAGTTCATGCGAGATATGCAGAAGGTCAGCGGCTTCCTTGATCCGCAGCAGCAGGAGCAGGCGAAGGTGGATTTCATCACTGAGTTCATGACGAGAAGTGAATTCCAGCAGAAGTACGGGCAGATTGCTGATGCAGCAGCTTACGTTGATGCGATTTCAGCGGCAGCCGGAGTGACTCCTGCGAACCGCGATCAGATAGTTAATCAGTTACAATCGAATCAACTAACGCGCGGTCAAGCATTGCGCGCCATAGTTGAGAGCGCAGAGGTCTATCAGAAGTTCTACAATCAGGCGTTCGTCGTAATGCAATACTTCGGATACCTGCGCCGCGATCCAGACATTCTCTACCAGCAATGGATTCAAATTCTGAATCAAACAAACGACTACCGAATCCTCGTCAACGGCTTCATCAATTCCGTTGAGTACGACCTGAGATTCGGGCAGTAAGAAAAAGGGATGAGGGATGAAAGAGAGCAGGGGAAAGGTTAAAATCCTTTCCCTTTCCCCTTTTCTTCATCCTTCATCCTTGCTTTTCAGACGAGGATGTGGCGTCGGACCTGTTTGAGTTGAGTGTGGTTGAGGAATTCGTACGGAATAATGAGAGTATTGCGCAACTAAACTCCCAAAGTAATAGCAGGGCAATAGAAACTGCGATACAAATGTCCCAATAATTAGCTTCGTTCAAGTAAGCAATATGATTCCCCCACCCGATCCTAATTCCGGCATTCTCAGCTATTCGAAAGTGATATTTCCACCAAAAGAAATAAGTGACGGCTACACCAATCAAACCTACAAAGTAGAATAATTTGGATTGGAATCTCTTTAGCCCAATTCCAATAAAGGCAGCTACCAAAGCTAATTCAATATAAAGGCGTGAGGATACATCTATTGGCGGGCCTCCAAGCCTGCAAACTGTGATTCCGGGATGCTCCTCCTGCAATCTCTGTAGCTCTAGCTCTTGGCGATATTCCCGATAAAATTGCGCACCAAGATTTAAGGTGGCAATGAAAAGGAGAGCCAGCACGATGGCTTTTATGATTTGATGCTGTCTCATATAGAAGCCCTACAATATCGCATTGAATGTGTCTGCGGAATCAGTACCGCCTGCGGTAGCGGGCGGGTGATGTATCCCTAACCCGCCCGCTACCGCAGGCGGTACTTACTTATTAGACGCCCCAATCACTAAATTGTTCCGCTCATAATTCTAGCTCAACTTCTGCCTGCCTTTTAGAATTTTGACGAAAGAGCCGGAGCGAAGCTCTTGTAGTGTCAAGCTTGATAGAGACATTGCCTCCTGTTCAGTAATCGCGCCGCTATTGATTGCGCGCAGGAAGTAGTTGAGTAAGCCTTGGCCCGTAGCAGCATCGTCGAAAACGTCGCCAACTAAGGTGGCCTTCGCGGCCTTCTCAACGAAATTCTTCAAACGCTCGGACGCGGCTTCCAGGCTGTCAAGGAAGAAGGCGTAGATTGCAGCATAGCGCGTGGGCAATTGCGCGGGGTGCAAGTCCCAGCCCTGATAGTAAGCGTTCACGAGCGAGTGCTGTATGTGATCGTAGTGAAGCCGCCAAGCGCGAAAGACCGTCGCGCGATTCTCTTCAACCTGTTCGAGCGTTAGCTCCGCGCCTTCAAAAGCCTTATGCGGCGCGACAGGCATTATGTTGGTCGCGCCATCCGAAAGCCACAGCCCTGTTCCGCCGAAAGCTACCTGCATCATGTTGCGTGCGAAATCGCAAGCGGGGTGCGTCATGTGCTGGTGCGCGGCTGTGATGTTGCAGCTTGCAGTGTAGTCATAAGTTCCAAAGTGCGCTGCAATGCAGTGACCGCGCGCAGCATCCAGCATAAGCGGCAAGTTGGATTCGCCCCGCTCGTTAATAATTGCCTGCGTCGTCTCGATCATCATCTCCATCTTGAGCGAGCCTGTCGGCAAACCCGTTGCAGGCTCAAGAAGATCGAAGATGTCCGCAAGGGCCGCGACCTGTTCAGGCATTACAACTTTTGGAAGCGTGACTACGAAGTTGTCTGGAAGATGACCGCCGCTCTTTTCAACAAGCGTTGTAAGAAAGATGTCCAGCGTGCGAAGGCTTCGCTCGCGCAGTTCTTCAGTGAAAGGTTTTATGCGAATGCCTATGAATGGCGGAAGAGTCCTTTCGCTCATCCCGGCGGCAACTTCAGCGGCGGCAGAAGCGGCGTGACCATCCTCTTCATCGTCAGGGCGATTGCCGTAGCCGTCCTCGAAATCAATACGAAAATCTTCGACAGGCTCGCGGCGCAGTTTCTCCGTGACGCGATTGTAAATCGTGCGCGCAAGCCACAGTGGTTTGTTCTCGCTTCTGACCTGGTCCGGGTTCACATAGAGCCACGCCGTCAGTGCATCAGATTCGTCTAGCGCGACAGGGAGAGTTTCCGAGCCGGGCAATCCTACAGCTTTTGCGAAGGTCAGAAAATCCGGCGCGAACTGTTCCAGCGAGCGGCGCGCTAATTCGCCAAGCCGTTTCGCGGAATCCGATTTGAAAAGGTGCGCGCCGCCGTAAACCGTGTGAACGGGCTGGCGGCGGCCTGTCTCGCCCCTGTAGCGTTCGGCGAAATGGTTGTTCGCCTCCCGGAGTCTCTGTGAAATCTCGCGCGTCTGTTCTACCGATAGAGATGTTTTCATGCTTTTCCTTCAGGACGCTTTCAAATTAACTTGAGTGCGATCTAGCGATAATTTTCACCACAGAGGAACACAGAGGATTTGTAGAGAATTTGAGATAGCAGATTTGAGGCTTCAATTTTCTATCTGACATTGCTTTCCTCTGTGCTCTCTGTGACCTCTGTGGTTAATTTATACTCCATTAAATATTACTTCACCGGAATAAAGTCCAGCACAATCGCGTCGTGGTCTGAGAGCTTACCTGCATCGTCGTTAAGATTCCCAACTACGCGCGGAGGATTTTCCGCGCAGGGCTTTACGCCTTTTCCCGCGAACCAATCCAGTTTTAGCGAGCAGCGACCGCCATACGGCTCAAGGGCACGGCTGATAAACCAGAAGCACCAGCGCGGGACCCAGTCGGCCATGTTCGTGTTGACAGCTAAATCCTTCACATCGTAATGAAGCGTTCCCGTTTTCGGCACGTTCAGATTTCTGTAATCGTAGCCGCGCTTTTCAATCTCGCGGAAAAGCCCGCGCTCAAACCAACGCGCAGGATTCAGATAGTGATTCTCTATGACGTGGCCCACGCCCATCATCACGCGACGCGTGAAACCAATGATTGAATAGACCGCGCGGCGCGAGTTGTAGGTCGAAGTGTTCCAGTCGCCGCCAATCAGAATGGGAAGCTGCGGGCGCAAGGTGTCCAGATGATCCAAAACGATCTTCATTTGAAGATGACGGTGTCGCTGCGTGGAGTGCGCGTCCAGATGAAGGCTAACCATTCGCACCGTTCCAAGCGGGTGCTCTACGTCTGCCACTACGGCGGTCTGTTGACCCAGCCTTTTCTCCTTGCCTCTCATCTTGTCCTTGCCGTTGGGCAGCGCAATCGAGTGCGCGCGTCTTAGAGGGTAACGCGAGAAGAGAGCGTTGCCGTGAAGCGCCTGCTTGTTCTCACCAGGAGCGTGAACTTCAAGGCCGCTGCCTTTGTTCAGGTTTATATAGCAGGGCGCGAAGACATAATTGAAGCGAATCGCTTCGGCAATCTCGCCCGCGACGAAGCGATTTCCAGTGCGCGCCATCCCGTAATCAAGCTCCGTGAGCAGCAGAACGTCGCTGCGGCTGATGACCGTATGCTCTTTGAAGAGACGAATGATGCTGTCAAGACGAAGACCGCGCTCGATGTTCCACGAGGTCGCGCGAATGAACGGGTTGCTGGCAGATTTCTTAATCGCTTCGGGCGCGAAATTTTCCTGCGCGACCGCGTTAAGGACTCTTTCAATCTCAGGCTTGAGCCGCGCATAAAGCGGCGATGCTCTCAGAGCTTTTGTCGAAGCGAACTTTTCAAGCTCTGAAAAGTAAGGCTGTAGATTATGGTCTAGCGCAAGAAGGGTGTGCGCCTGCTCTTTTTCGTAAGTAATCACGGTATTAGAAAACGCGCAAAACGGTAACATCCCGCATGGGCTTTTTCAACTTGAGCCGCGCAGGATTATCCTTTATGCGAACTTGCAATGAGGGAACGATTGAGGCAAGGTATTCGTTTACGACGATGCACACCATATGAATACTCTTCGCTCAAATAACATAGAGCAAGCCGCGCTTAGCTGCGTCCGATTGGTCAAACGCTATCCTGATGTAGTAGCTGTTGACGGCATTGACCTGGAAGTTCGCATGGGCGAGTGCTTCGGACTTCTCGGACCGAACGGCGCAGGGAAAACTACGACCGTTGAGATTTTTGAAGGGCTGACGAAGCCCGATGGCGGCACGGTCGAAGTGCTAGGCGAGGCTTGGGGCAAAGGGCGCGATACGGCTTTGCGCAACCGCTTTGGCGTGCAGTTGCAGGAGACGCAGTTGGCCGAAAAGCTCACCGTTAAAGAGACGGTCCAACTCTTTCGCAGCTTTTACAAACGAGGCCGCGACGTTGACAGCATAATTAATCTTGTCGAGTTGAATGAAAAGCGCGACGCGCGCGTTGGGAAACTTTCGGGCGGGCAGAAGCAGCGACTCGCGCTCGCGTGCGCAATGGCTGGCGACCCTGATCTGCTCTTTCTGGACGAGCCTACAACGGGGCTTGACCCGCAGGCGAGACTGAAACTCTGGGACATAGTTGAGCAGTTTCGCGCGGGCGGAGGCTCAGTTATTTTGACGACGCACTACATGGAAGAGGCCGCTCGACTCTGCGACCGCGTTGCGATTATGGATCACGGCCACGTGATTGCTTCGGGCACTCCAGCGGAGTTGATAGCGTCGCTTGATGCGGACCAGATAGTTGAGTTCAGCGTCAAAGGTAAAGTTGAAAAGGATGCTCTGGAGCGACTGTCCGGCGTGCGTCGTGTGCGTGCAAACGGTGATGGCTATGCGCTGACGGTTCAAGACATAGGCGCGGCGCTGCCCGCTCTTCTTTCTGAACTTGAGCAAGAGCGGGCGGAGCTTGTCTCGTTGACCACGCATCAGGCCACGCTCGAAGATGTTTTTGTAAGCCTTACGGGAAGAATGTTACGCGATGTCTGAACAGGGAATAATTAACGGAACTAAAATTGAAAGAGAGCAGGTGGTTGCGAAAGCGCCGGAGGCTGCTAACGCGAAGCGTTTTCATCCTCTATGGGAGTTGACGATTGCTCGCGTGCGCGAGACATTGCGCGAGCCTGAAGTAATCTTCTGGGTCTTCATCTTTCCTATACTTCTGGTCTTCGCGCTCGGCATAGCTTTTCGCAACACAGGACCACAAAAGATTCGTGTCGCAGTCGAAAGAAACGAGACGGCGGCTTCGGCTTCCGCTCAAGCGGCGGATGCGCTCTCACGCTCAAGCGATCTGGATGTCGTAGAGCTTTCACCTGCGGAAGCTCAGCAAGCTTTGCGAAGCGGAAAGGTCGCGCTCGTCGTGCGCCCATCTGTTGACGAAGACGCGGCGGCACGGGGACACAGTGACGCTGCGAACAGTAATGATGCCTCCGCGTCTTCGCGCCTCTCCCTCTACGCGTCCTTCTCCTATCGCTTCGATCCTACAAGAACAGAGAGCAGGCAGGCGCGCATGGTTGTTGACGATGCTTTGGAGCGTGCTGCGGGGCGGCGGGATGTTACGCAATCGAATGATGAGACGATAACAGAGCCTGGAGCGCGGTACATAGATTTTCTGATTCCGGGTCTGCTGGGGATGAACCTGATGGGAAGCGGTCTATGGGGCGTCGGCTTCGCTGTGGTAAACGCGCGGACCAGAAAACTACTCAAGCGTTTCGCTGCGACTCCGATGCGTCGCTCACACTATCTGCTCTCGTTCGTTCTCTCGCGCCTCTTCTTTCTGATTCTTGAAGTAGCAGCCGTCATTGCCTTCGCATGGTTCACGTTCGGTTTTACGATACACGGCTCGTTGCTTGGAATGGCGTTCCTCCTCTTGCTCGGCGCGCTGACGTTTTCAGGTGTAGGATTGCTCGTAGCCTCACGACCGAAAACAATCGAGGGAGTGTCCGGCTTGATGAATCTTGTGATGATGCCCATGTGGTTGTTGTCGGGCACGTTCTTTTCATCTGCGCGCTTCCCGAATTTTCTTCAGCCTTTCATAAAGGCTCTGCCGCTAACGGCGCTCAACGATTCCCTGCGCGCAGTCATGAACGACGGGGCATCGGTTATGACAAGCTGGGCCACCGTCTCTATCCTGCTTGCCTGGTGCGTAATAAGCTTCATCATCGCGCTCAAGATATTTCGTTGGCAGTAGAAAAGCAGACGATGAACGCGGAATTGAAAAGCATTTGTCTTTCAGTTCATCGTTTGGCGCTGCCGCGTTTGTTTGAAACCAGACGCGCTCGCCCAAAGAAGCTTGGCTTGATTAGCGAGACTCTCTAATTGCGCTTCGTCTTCGGCATGTTCGCGCGCTCAAGCGCCTGCCTCATGCTATGCTCAATCCAGGGCTTTGTGACGAAAAGATGTATGACGCCCGCGCCGACCTCTCTTATCACTTCGCCAACGCCTATGCTCCCCGTGAGCATCATGCGAAAACTCTCCGGGTGAGCGCTTGCGACTTCGCGCAAGAAGGTCAGCCCATCAATCTCAGGCATCTGCTGGTCGCTGATGACAATATCGAACCTCTCTTTATCAAGAGCCTCGCGCGCATCCTTCAGAGTCGAGACCGTCCGCACGTCATATTCGTCTTCAAACAGTTGCCGGAAAACGTCCAGACACGCCTGTTCGTCATCTAAGTAAAGAATTGAGGTTTTCCTTATGGTCCTCATCTATTGTCGGGGCCGAACGAATAGAGTTCGAGCGCGAAAGCTCCAAAAACTTCTCAGCAAGCACTGTTCCACTATCATGTTAGTCTGATGATGTTCAATTAATACCGCCCTGAATTCATAATCGACTCTGAAAATTGAACCCATACCCTTTGCGAATCACAAGAAAACGGGGCAGCATGGGCCAGCATGGGGCGGCATTCCTTAACTTCATTCACCGCACGCGTCCATTTCGCCGCAGCCCTGGTTGTCAGAGATCGTTGCACACAGCCATTGCAATCGAACACAAAAATATTATTCTGTATTGAAACAGTAAAGAGTTAATTGCCGACTCGTAGATTGCACGTCTTTGAAACTCTATCACGGCGAGGTGACCATGAAGCGAAAGAACATACTACTTTTTTCCACATTGATTCTAACTGGTGCTGCAATCGCTTACACCGTAGTGCGTATGCAGCAAGGCAGAGTAAAAACTGATGACGATTGGAACGAAGAGGACCAGATAAAATCCAGAGACATCTCAGACAAAAACAGCTATTTATCAGACAATAATAGATAGCTGCAATCCTTATCGAAGATGTTTATGAGCCGAGCAGGACTCGAACCTGCGACCCACTGGTTAAAAGCCAGTTGCTCTACCGACTGAGCTATCGGCCCATGCTTTGAATGAAGGGCATTTTACATGCGTGGTAAAAGAGTCGCAAGCAGGAGCGCCTCTCACTTAAGAGCACCTAGCTATTAATCAGTTAGCTCCATCCACCGAAAGTTAATCTACGAGCCAGCGCGCAAGCGTGGAGTCTTTGCAGACTATTGTCTGCCCGCGCTCAGGCCCTGTTGATATGAGGCCGATCTCAACGCCGATTGCACTCGATAGAAACTCGACGTAGCTGCGTGCCTCGGCGGGAAGCGCGTCCATCTCCGTTATGCCTTCGGTCGAACTCTTCCAGCCGGGAAACTTCTCGTAGATTGGTTCGATTCTTCTCAAGTCCTGAGAGACCGCAGGGAAATAGTCTATCTCACGACCATCGAGACGATAGCCCGTGCAGACCTTTATCTCGTCAAGCGCATCCAGCACGTCTAGTTTCGTAAGTGCGACCGAAGAGAATCCGTTTATCTCGGCGGCGTAGCGAGTGGCGAAAGCGTCAAACCAGCCGCAACGTCGCGGGCGGCGTGTGACAGCGCCGTACTCGCGCCCGCGCTCCCTTATCAACTGCCCCAATTCCTCTTCGCCCTCCAGCATCTCCGTCGGAAAAGGCCCTTCGCCAACGCGCGTCGTGTAAGTGCGAACAATACCGAGCACGCCCGTGAGACGCTGCGGGGCTAAACCAAGGCCGATTGATGCGCCGCCTGCTGTAGTGCTCGAAGAAGTGACGAAAGGATACGTGCCGTGATCTACATCAAGGAGAGTAGCCTGCGCGCCTTCAATCAAAATCGAGCGGCCATCGCGCGCCGCCTTATTTATGAAATTGGTCGTGTCCGTTATAAACGGTGCGAGGCGTTCTGCTAAGCGAGAAATCTCATCGAAGATTTGATCGGCATCAAGAGCTTCGCCATTGTAAGCTAAGATGATGCGATTGGCGTCTTCCAGATTGCGCTCAATGCGAGAGCGAAGAACATCCGGCACGAGAGCGTCCGCGACGCGAATGCCGCGACGACCGGCTTTGTCTTCGTAAGCAGGACCAATGCCGCGCAAGGTTGTCCCGACGCGCTCGTTGCCAAGTCTCTCTTCGCTCGTGTGATCGAGCGCGCGATGATAAGGAAGTATCAGATGCGCGCGAGAACTCACGCGCACACGTTCAGGCGTAACACGCACGCCTTGCTCAGCGAGTTGATCTGCTTCTTCAAAAAAAGCCTTCGGGTCAATCACCATCCCGTTACCTAGAACACAAATCTTGTCTTCGTGGACAATGCCCGATGGCAGCAGACGCAGCACGAACGCGCGGTCTCCGACGTAAACGGAATGGCCTGCGTTATGCCCGCCCTGATAACGCGCGACAATATCGAAGCGCTCGGCCAGAAGATCAACGATCTTCCCCTTGCCTTCGTCTCCCCACTGCGCACCGATGACAACGATAATCATAAGTCAGTTTTCAGTTTTCAGTTTTCGGTTTTCAGCCCAAGCGCTGATTTCTGAAAACCGAAAACTGAAAACTGCTTTAACTTGCTTTCTCCAATTTAACAGGCTTCTCTATGAAGTAGAAGCTACAGCTTCCGTTCACTTCCTGTAGGTCGCGCTTGTCTATGGGAAAGAGACGGCAGACGTTTGGGCGGTCTTCGTAGATGCCGCAGGTGGTCGTTCCGTCTTTATGCTTCTTTAGGAAGGGGCACTTGAAGAGTATCTCGCAGCACGCGCCGCAACGGTTGCACTCGCCACGACGAAGAGCAAGCGAAGCGATGACTTCATCCTTGCGAAAGTTTGCGCTGACAAAGCGGCGAAGTTTACCTTGCGCTTGCCGTGCGCGAAACTTCGCGTCTGCGACGGCGCGCGAACGACGCGCTCGGCTAAGACGCTCTTCGAGCGAGCTATGGCGCTTGGGGAGACTCTTGCGCGATTGTTTCATAAAGCAGAGATGTTAGATGCTAGGTGCTAGGTGTCAGCCCAAACTAACCTCTGACCTCCAGCCTCTAACCTCTGGTCTTAGAACTTCCGCGCCGCTTCTCTTGAACAGAGAAGCGGCGCGGAAACGATTTTCGGTTAGAAATCTCGGCCCGCGCCACTCGCCTACAGTTTCAATCAGGCGACGCCCGCGCTGACGTGCTTATCAAGCATTCTTGAGATCGCGTCCTTGCTCGTAGCTCCCACCACCCGCTCTTCTTCCTTGCCGCCCTTGAAGAGAATCAGAGTCGGGATGCCCTTGATGCCGTAGCGTTGAGAGATCGAAGGATTCTCGTCAACGTTGAGTTTCACGACGCGCGCTGTGTCGGCGTATTTCTCAGCCACAGCCTCGACCGTAGGCGCAAGCATACGGCACGGCGCACACCAGGCCGCCCAAAAGTCAACCAATACAGGTTTGTCCGATTGAAGAACGTCCTTTTCAAAAGAGCTATCGCTCACCTCATTAACATGTTCACTCATACTTCCTTGTGTCTCCTTGAACGAATAAATCCGATGCCAGATGTCAGATGCTGGATGCTAATAACTGACACTCAACATCTGCCTATCACATTTGAGCCACTCTGCGGTAAAGCTCAATATACTTTTGCGCGGCAGCCCGCCACGAATTGTCAACGCGCATACCGTTTAACTGAATCGTGCGCCACAAATCCGGCTCAGCATAACAGTAAAGCGCTTCATAGATTTTATCAAGCATGGCAAGGGCCGTATAGTGCTCGAACTTAAAACCGTTGCCAGTCTGACTCACGCGGTCAAAATCCTGAACAGTATCGTCAAGCCCGCCCGTCGCCCGGACCACAGGCACAGTGCCGTAGCGCGTGCTGTACATCTGGTTCAACCCGCAAGGCTCAAAGAGCGAAGGCATCAGGAAAATGTCTGCGCCCGCTTCAATACGGTGCGCGAGCGGCTCGTTAAAGCCTTTGTAGATGCCCACCTGACGCGGCGCGTGGTCGCGCATAGCTTGCAGGAAATCTTCATACTCGCTTGCGCCTGAGCCTAGTGCGACAAAGAATGCTCCAGTTTCAAGAATCGCCCCGCCAGCCTCTTTAATCAGGTCGTAACCCTTCTGCGCTGTTAAGCGAGAGATGTTAGCGATGATAGGGCGGTCCAAATCCTCCGGCAACCAAAACTCGCGCAGTAGCGCACGCTTACACTCGCGCTTGCCGTCCATGTTGTTAATATCGTAATGCGCTGGCAAATGCGGGTCGGTCGCCGGATTCCAAACATCGTAATCAACTCCGTTCGTTATTCCTACGAGCCTATCCCTTCGCGCACGCAGAATCCACTCAAGCCCGTGCCCGAACTCAGGCGTCTGAATCTCAAAAGCGTAGCGACGGCTAACGGTCGAGAGCGCATCGCTCGTCATCAGTCCGGCCTTCAGAGCGGACGCCGTGCCATCCATCATAAACGCGTCGCGCACATCATCACCGAAGCCTAGAATCCAAAGGTCGCTCGCGTTGAACGCGCCCTGATAGGCAAGATTGTGAATCGAAAAGAGAGTCCGCGTCCGCGCATAATATGAATCGAAGTTTCGGCGCGACCTTATCTCTGCTGCCGCGAAACCCCCGGGCCAGTCGTTCAGATGAACGATGTCCGGCGGCGCACCCAGTCGTTTGAAGAGCGCGAGCGCTGCGCGGCAGAAGAAAGCGAATCGCTCGTGATCGTCACGGAATCCGTAGATCGAATTGCGCGCGAAATACTCAGGCGCGTCAATCAGAAATGACGGCGCGCCTGTCGCGTCACTGTAAAAGACGCGAGCACGATAGCTGCGGCCTCGCCAATCCACGTCCAAGTTGTCAATGATCTCTTCTCTTAGATACTTACGATCAATCTGCTCGAAGAGCGGCAATAGAAGCATTGCGTCTTCGCCGTTTTCGCTGAGAGCTTTGGGGAGCGCGCCCGCAACGTCCGCAAGCCCGCCCGTCTTGGCGAAAGGCACAGCTTCGGACGAAAGTATCGCAACGCGCAAAACTCTTCTCGACTTCGCCCCACCGAAGAGGAGCGTACACGAAAGAACAAATTAGTAGAGCGTTAAGATTGATACTATGCGAAGAAGCGCGCCTTTGGCAAGTTTCAAGTTCCAAGCTTCAAGTTCCAAGTTAATCACTTGTCTTGGAACTTGAAACCTGAAACTTGAAAACTTATTTAGCTCTGCATTGATGCCAGGAATTCTGCGTTGGATTTAGATTTTTCAAGGCGCTCAAGAACGACTTCCATCTGCTCTACGGGCGAGAGCGGATTGAGCACGCGGCGCATGACCCAGATGCGGTTCAAGTCCTCTTTGCTGATGAGCAGTTCTTCCTTGCGGGTGCCGGAGCGTTGCAGGTCAATCGCGGGGAAGAGGCGTTTGTCGCTTAACCTTCGGTCGAGATGGATTTCGCAGTTGCCTGTGCCTTTGAACTCCTCGAAGATAACGTCGTCCATGCGCGAGCCAGTGTCTATGAGCGCGGTTGCGATGATCGTTAAAGAGCCGCCCTCTTCTATATTGCGCGCAGCGCCGAAGAAACGCTTGGGGCGTTGAAGTGCGTTTGAGTCAATACCGCCGGAAAGAATCTTGCCCGAAGGCGGAACGACCGCGTTGTGTGCGCGTGCAAGTCGCGTGATTGAATCCAGGAGTATGACAACGTCGCGCTTATGCTCTACAAGGCGCTTGGCCTTTTCAATCACCATGTCCGCGACCTGCACGTGGCGCGTAGGCGGCTCGTCAAAGGTTGAAGAGATGACTTCGCCATTGACCGAGCGCTGCATGTCCGTGACCTCTTCAGGTCGCTCGTCAATGAGCAGGACGATCAGAGTCACTTCCGGGTGATTCTCCGTGATGGAGTTGGCGATTGTTTGCAAGAGCATCGTTTTGCCCGTGCGAGGCGGAGCGACGATTAGCCCGCGCTGGCCTTTGCCAATCGGCGTGACCAGATCAATGACGCGCGCCGAAAGGTTCTCTTTCGTAGTCTCCATCTTCAACTGCTCGTCCGGGTATAGCGGCGTCAGGTTATCGAAGAAGACTTTCTCGCGCGCCTGGTCCGGCGCTTCGAAATTTATCGCCTCGACTTTGATGAGAGCGAAATAGCGCTCGCCCTCTTTGGGGGGGCGAATCTGGCCTGAGACAGTGTCGCCGGTGCGAAGGTCGAACTTGCGAATCTGCGACGGACTAACGTAGATGTCGTCCGGTCCCGGCAGATAGTTGTATTCCGGCGCACGAAGGAAACCGAAGCCGTCGGGCAGGGTTTCCAAAACGCCCTCGGAAAAGATAAGGCCGCTCTTTTCCGTCTGCGCGGCGAGAATCTTGAAGACAAGCTCCTGTTTGCGCATTCCTGTTGCGCCGGGAACGTCCATACTCTTTGCAATCTGCGTCAGCTTTGAGATGGACATCTCTTTCAATTCCGACAGGTTGAAGATGTCTTCGCTTCTATCCTCTTTCGCCGTACTCTTTTCTTCCGGCGCTTCTGCTGTGGCGGTGGTCGTTGCCACGCCGTCGTCTGCGCCATTTGATGCGGCGCTAGATGCGCTTGATGAGCGCGTTCGTGGTGTTCTTTGTGACATTTCAGTTCTTCTCTCGCGGCTTCGCCTTTTTCTAAAAAGCGTGCCGCTCATCTATGCTTCGTTTCCTTATGGCCGGAATGCTCTGGCCGTGTTGTTTGCTGTCAAGTGATTATTGCCTATAAATTTGAATCGGGGATTGAAATAAAAGGGTCGCACGCGAAACTCCAAAGGCAGGCCGAGCGTGTGGGGCTTACCCTCTAAAAATTAGAGGCGAGGCTACGGTGCGGCTGTGCCCAACTCTTTCACGTCTTCTTACGGTTAACTGTCCTAGAAATTTAAGGGCCTCGATAAGATGCCGCGCACGCATGGCGCGTGGCCTTCGGTGACAAATTTATGAAACCTTAACCCGATAGTTTTTCTTCGATAGCTCGCCAAACCTCTTCGCGCCCTTTTCCTGTCGTGGCGGAATAAGTTATGACTTGCTCCGCATCAAGCGCACGCCGCGCCCTTTCAATGCTTTTACGCAACTCATTGTTAGAGAGCTTATCGGATTTCGTGGCAACTACAACGCGGGGCTTCGCATGAGCGGCGAGCCACTCATTTAGCTGCAAATCCAATGTCGTGGGTTCGTGACGCGAATCTACAATCTGAATTGATAGCACAAGACTATTCCGCTTGGCAAGGTAATTAGTAACTAAATCGCCCCACGAAGACCTTATTATTTTCGGCACTCGCGCGTAGCCGTAGCCCGGCAGGTCAACGAAACGGAAACGATTATTGATGAGAAAGAAGTTCAGCGACTGCGTTCTGCCCGGAGTCGAAGAGGTTCGCGCAAGTCCTCGAACTCCCAGCAGCGAATTTATCAAACTGGACTTTCCAACATTTGACCGTCCCAGGAAAGCGACCTCCGGCCTTCCGTCGCGCGGCCAATCCTCTTCATCAAACACGCTCTTGATGAATTCGGCGTTAACGATTTTCATGAGTGATGAGCTACGGAGTACTGAGGACTGAGTGAAGACAGCTTTTATCTCAGCACTCAGTCCTCAATACTCATCACTTCTTTTTTACCCGGCTTGCGCTTTGCTTGCAGCTTCCGCGCGCATAGCTGCCATTTGCTTGAACCGCTCGCGCAGGGCTGTTAAATACTCTTTCGCATCGGGCTTGCGCATGATGAGCTTTTCAAGGTTGGCCCCTGCGTTCGGACTATTGAACGTAGTGCGCATCTCCTGTAGAAACGGCTCGATCTTGGCGAAGACTACCATGTGCTCGCCGTTGGCGTCATTGAACATCTGCTCGTCAATCGCGCCGTGATTGACGAAAGAGGCTGCCATCTCCCAGTAGGTCGTGACCATGCGAAAGTAGGCGCTCTTGTCGCTCATCAGAGCGTCCACAATCTCCTGCATACTGCCAGGGTTAAACTCCATGATGAACCAGTTACGCGCCTTCCGCATGACATCTTCGCGGCGAAGCTCGTAAAGTTTAAGAATCAGATTCGCATCTTCCTGTTTAGTACTCATATTTGAACTCTCCATCTGTGTTATGGCGCGGGTAGCGCCTGTGGTAAATCACAAGAGGCTTACGCGAAACAAGAGGCGCGAGTTCAAACTTTAGCTTGTTGTTCTTAAGCTATAAGCGACAAACTAAAGATTGAACTCTAAACTCTTCCTTTGTTCGCAACTCGGTATTAGATTGATTGCTGCCGCCCCGCAAGAATTCTCGCGGGGCGCTTTGCGAGGGTAAAGATAAACTTTCTGTTTGAAACGGCGGGCGCGTAGAAATCTTTTTAAGACGCGGCCGCCCGTTCTCAGGTCTAACTCTATTCTGCGATGGTCTGAGCGCCCTGCGACGGCTGTTCCGTTGACCAGAGCGGCGGCGTCTTTGTCTCGACTACCGCACCCGCGTCTGTCGGGCAAGCGTCTTCAAGTGCGAGCGAGAGAACTTCGTCAATCGTCTCTACCAGATTGATGTCCAGCACCTTTCGCACCTCTTCAGGCACTTCGACCAAATCCTTTTCGTTCTCCTTCGGCAAGATTATCGTAGTGATGCCGAAACGGTGGGCAGCCATCAACTTCTCTTTAACTCCGCCGATGGGCAGCACTTTCCCGCGCAAGGTTATCTCGCCCGTCATCGCCACGTTCTTGCGAACAGGCACGCGCGTCAGCGAAGACGCCATCGCAGTCGCCAGAGTGATTCCAGCCGACGGACCATCTTTCGGAATCGCGCCTTCCGGGATGTGTATGTGCAGGTCGCGCTTGCGAATGAAATCAAGGCTCATGCCCAAGCGTTCCGCCCGCGCCTTTATGCAGGTCAGAGCAGCCTGCGCTGATTCCTGCATCACGTCACCGAGCTTTCCGGTGAGCGTCACACCGCCTCGACCTTTAACGAGAGTCGCCTCGATCTGTAGGACTTCGCCGCCAACTTCTGTCCACGCAAGTCCGGTCGCCAAACCGATTTCACTTTCAGCCGCGATGCCTTGCTGACGAAACTTAACCGGTCCGAGCATGTCGCGCACGCGCTCAGCCGTGACGACATCCTTGAAATCTTCGCCCGCATCTTCAGAGACAAATTTCCGTGCGACTTTCCGCATACAAGAGCCAATCTCTCGCTCCATGCTGCGCACGCCAGCCTCGCGCGTGTAGTGGCGAATAATCTCAAGCAGTCCGTCTTCAGTGAACTCCACCTGTTCAGCCTTCAACCCGTTGGTCTCAGCCTGCTTCGGCACAAGATGGCGCTTAGCAATCTCCAGCTTCTCGCGCTCCGTGTAGCCCGAAAGACGAATAATCTCAAGACGGTCTTGCAGCGCGGGCGGAATCGTGTGCAGCACGTTCGCCGTCGCTATGAAGAAGACGCGCGAGAGATCGTATTCAACGTCAAGGTAATGGTCCTGAAAAGTATTGTTCTGCTCAGGGTCTAAGACTTCAAGCAAAGCTGATGACGGGTCGCCTCGAAAATCCGCGCCGAGCTTGTCAACTTCATCGAGCAGTATGAGCGGGTTTACAGTCCCGGCCTTCTTCATCATCTGTATGATCTGGCCTGGAAGCGCGCCGATATAAGTACGACGATGCCCGCGAATCTCAGCCTCGTCGCGCACGCCGCCAAGAGAGAGGCGCACAAATTTTCTGCCCGTCGCACGCGCGATTGATTTTCCGAGAGAAGTCTTTCCAACTCCCGGCGGACCAACGAAACAAAGGATAGAACCTTTCGGATTCTTCACAAGCTGGCGCACCGCTAAGTATTCGAGAATTCTTTCCTTGACCTTCTCAAGACCATAATGGTCGTCATTCAAAACCTCTTCGGCTTTCCCCAGGTCTTTAATCTCTTTGGACTTCTGTTTCCACGGTACGCTCAAGAGCCAATCGATGTAGGTGCGCGAGACAGTGCCTTCGGCGGACATGGGCGGCATTGCTTCAAGACGATGAAGCTCCTGCATGGCCTTCTCCTTGGCCTCGTCCGTCATCCCTGCCTCTTCTATAGCTTTCTTTATCTCTTCAAGCTCAGCCTTCTCGTCCTTGCGACCCAACTCTTTATGAATCGCCTTGATCTGCTCGTTTAAGTAATACTCCTTCTGCGCCTTCTCCATCTGACGCTTGACGCGCGTCTGAATGGTCCGGTCAAGCTGCCGCTTATCAAGCTCCATCTCAAGAAGCTCAACGAGCCGCTGCAACCTTGCCTGCGTTGAGAAGATTTCCAGAAGCCCCTGCTTGTCCTCGACAGAGATTCGTAGCTGCGAGGCCAGAGCGTCCGCCAGATGCGAAGGGTCTTGATTGCGCAGAGCAGTTTGCAGAGCATCGGTCTGCGCTTCAGGCGCAAGGCGTAGATGCTGCTCAACGAGTTGATTGATCTTATTAACGAGAGCTTCGACGCGCTGCCCCTCTTCTCTAACGACGGGAGCGCGACGAATGAGAGCCGTGAAAGCTCCGTTATCATTATCAACGCGCACGGTCGTTGCGCGCTCTCTGCCTTCGACGACAACTTTGATCTGCCCGTTCTCCTGCTTCTGCGATTGCAGGATGCGGCCAAGCGTGCCGATGCCGTAAATCTGCTCAGGCGAAGGCTCGTCCACGCTCGCGTCGTGCTGCGTGGCTAGAAAGATAGTGCGGTCGCCCGCGAGCGCTTCTTCGAGCGCGCGCACGGAGCCGGGCCGTCCTATCTTGAAAGCGACTTTAGTGAAAGGGAATATGACGACATCGCGGATGGGGACCATCGGGTAACGCGCCAGATCAGAAGGAGTGTGATCAGAATATTCTTCCATACGATTTGAACTCTACCATAGACCGAAACCAAATCTTGTGAATAAGGGCGAGCCGATTGCTGCCGTCTCGCCCTTCTGTGAACCAAGTTAATTGTAGAACATAGGAATGGGAAAGTAAAAAGGGAATTTCCGAAAAAAGTGAGATTAAGAAGAGGTCTGAATAATCCCGCGCTAGATTGACAACTACTCGGCGTGAAAGACCTGGCTTACAACAACCAGAATCGCCTCTTCTGCCAAAGCTGCAAACGCAGCATTCTTGAGCTTATCCGCATACGTCGAGACAACATCGAAATTCTCCGCGAAGGTATATGGTGTGTCCATGTAAATCAGATTGATACGATCTTGAATTGGTAAGCCGGACTGAGAAAGGTAACTGCCATCAAGACCGCGAATGATCGTGCAACCACCGAAGGTGTATGTGAATTCCTGCGTCAATGCGCTCAACAAATCCTGATAAGCGGCGCGAGGCAAATCAGGAAGATAAACTTCAATTCTTGCCTTTTCTGACAGTGGCAATGAACTGCTCCTTTCTCTTATCGAACTCTTTTGTGCGCTTCAAGGATTCTTTGGCAGATAACTTTAAGCGGGGTGGACGCTCGATTTTGGGTTCTTTCAAATCTTTTAATCTTCTAGCCATGACTATCTCCGAATTTCTACGTCAACAAGCCTTGTGACTGTTGCGCCTTTACAGGAACAACCTTATCAGATTTCACTCAAACGAAAAACTCCAAGTGGTACAGCTAAAATCATTGATTCTTTTTTCGGCGCACTTTGGAAGAACTATTGACCGCTGCTGGTCGGTGGGCGTCAATAAAATCTGAGGGGTCAGCCCAGCCCGCTCGATTATTACTGTACCCAGGCCCAGGTAATCCCCAGGCCGCACAATCCGAGAATCTCAACTCAAAATGAAGATGGCAAGGATAATCTCCGTTTGCATTTCCTATATTGCCGATTATTTCTCGCCGCCCAACCTCTCCAAGAGTTTTTGCGAATGATTGCAAATGCCCGTATAAAGTCTCAACGATTGTACCATCCAGCAAGCGATGTCGAATGATAATGACTTTACCCCAACCTACACCTGCTTCGTCGGCAAAAACAAGCATCCCTTTCGATGCTGTGTACACGGGCAAGCCGCAATCCGTATCGCCGCCCGACTCTGCATTCCAATCTTCACCTAGATGATTGTTCTCACCGAAATCCTGAGCAACATACCAGCCATCGCCATCTTTGGCCTCTGTAGCATAACCCTTTCGGCCAACGGGATAGTCAAACCCATCGGAGACAGGAATGATGAGAGGTGTCGGTTGCGGTGTTGCTATTGGTTGTGAAGCCTGATTGTTTATTGAGCTTCGGCTAGAATCCCTGCACGCGACGAAGATGAGTGTGACTGTGAGCGCGAGAAGAATTTTATAGTGGACGGTGAACCGTCGCACATGAGTTTCCTTTCAACAGGACAACCTAAACGTGACGCACGAAACTTTGAAACGCTATTAGGCAGCAGCGCCGTCAATGCCCGTCAAGCCTTCGCCCGGAATGGCGTGGCGACGTTCGACCATCTCGGAGGTGATGACGAACTCCTTGATGCGCTTCTGCGATGGCAGGGTGTACATGGCGTCTAAGAGTAGCTCTTCTAGAATCATCATAAGGCCGCGAGCGCCTACTTTGCGTTCTACGGCCTGGCGTGCGACGCACTTGAGGGCGTCATCCGTGAATTTGAGTTTCACGTTGTCGAAGTCGAATTTTTTCTGATACTGCTTGACGAGAGCGTTCTTCGGCTCGGTCAGAATCTTTATGAGCGCGCCTTCGTCCAGTTCGTGCAGAACGCCGCAGACGGGAAGTCTTCCGACAAACTCTGGAATCAGCCCATAGCGCACAAGGTCTTCGGGTTGCACCTGCGCGAAGGCTTCTGCGTGACGATGCCTGCCGGATTTGATGTCCGCGTGAAAGCCCATAGACTTGTTGCGCATACGTCTTTCGATAACCTTTTCGAGTCCGACGAATGCGCCGCCGCAGATGAATAGAATGTTGGTCGTGTCAACGGGGAAGAACTCCTGATGCGGATGCTTGCGCCCGCCCTGCGGCGGAACGTTTGCCACAGTGCCTTCCAGAATTTTCAAGAGAGCCTGCTGCACGCCCTCGCCCGAAACGTCGCGCGTGATCGAAGGGTTCTCGTCCTTGCGGCAAATCTTGTCAACCTCGTCAATGTAGATGATGCCCTGCTGAGCGCGCTCGACATCGCCGTTCGCGGCCTGCAAGAGTTTCAGGATGATGTTCTCAACGTCCTCGCCTACGTAGCCAGCTTCGGTCAAAGTCGTCGCGTCAACGATTGTGAAGGGGACTGAGAGCATTCGCGCGAGCGTCTGTGCGAGGAGCGTCTTGCCCGTGCCTGTTGGTCCGATGAGCAGGATGTTGGACTTTTGAATCTCAACATCGGTCCTGCGACGCGCCATCTCAATTCGCTTGTAGTGTTGATAGACTGCAACGGCCAGACGCTTCTTCGTCTCTTCCTGTCCGATGACGTACTCATCAAGAAAACTTTTTATCTCGCCGGGCTTTGGAAGAGGCGGGCGCGTGGCGACACTTTCGGCTTGCTGGTCGTCCGTGATTATCTCGTTGCAGATGTCTATGCACTCGTTGCAGATATAGACGGTGGGGCCAGCGATGAGTTTTTTAACTTCATTCTGCGACTTGCCGCAGAAGGAGCAGCGCAAGGTGTCATCGGTTCGTCTTACCATAATGGGTCTTGGGGAACTTCGTTGAAAGTCTAAAAATTTTCCGTCTTATTTGGGAGAAGGCGCGGGGGCTGTTGTGTCAGCGTCCGCCATGACCTGATTGCAAATCTCTACACAGCTATCGCAAATGTAAACACGCGGTCCGGCCACTAGCTTTTTAACTTCATGCTCCGACTTACCGCAGAAAGAGCATCTGAGCACGTGTCTCATCCTGCGAGTTAAAAGCGTCAGCGGCGATTCTGTTCCGGTTCTGAAGCGCATGGCTTTAAGAAGTTTCAAGTTTCAAGTTCCAAGACAAGCGTTCACTTGAAACCTGGAACTTGAAACTTATTCACGGTGTGTAATCACTTCGTCAATCAGACCGTACTCTTTGGCCTGCACGGCTGACATGATCTTATCACGTTCCACGTCGCGCTCAACATTATCGTAAGTTTGGCCTGTGTGCTTTGCGATAATCTGTGAGGTCAACTCGCGCATTCTTATTATCTCTTCGGCCTGAATGCGTATGTCTGTGGCCTGGCCCTGCGAGCCGCCCGAAGGCTGATGAATAAGTATGCGCGAATTCGGAAGCGCAAAGCGTTTGCCCTTCGCACCCGCAGTCAGCAGAAGCGCAGCCATAGAAGCGCACTGGCCCACGCAGATGGTTGCAACGTCCGGGCGTATGAACTGCATAGTGTCGTAGATTGCCATGCCAGCAGTGATTGAGCCGCCGGGACTGTTGATGTAGAGCCAGATGTCCTTCTCAGGGTCTTCAGCTTCAAGGAAGAGAAGCTGAGCGACGATCAGATTCGCAATCATGTCGTCAATGGGAGTGCCTATGAAGATTAGATTGTCTTTCAGGAGCCGAGAGTAGATATCGAACGCGCGCTCTCCACGCGACGTTTGCTCAACGACCATCGGGACTAGAGCCATACGAACTTCTCCTCAAAGGCAGAATCCAGAATCCAGAATTCAGAAGAAAAGAGAAACCGACTTCGGCTTTTCATTCTGAATTCTGATTCCTGACTTCTGAATTCTGTTGTTCATCTTGTTCCGGGCTTGCGGCGTTTTCCTGAGCGGCGTCCGATTCTTCTTCCGTTTCTTCCTGCCACTCCTGGTCCGTCACGCGCGCGTTGTTAACAATCAGGTCGAGCGTTTTGCGATTGCGCAACCTATCGGCGATGCTAGTAGTGCCTCCCTGCTTTGTCAAGGCAGCACGCAAAGCTTCTGGCGTCTGACGCGAACTCGCCGCCATCTCGTTTATCTCTGCGTCAATCTCTTCATCCGTGACTTCTATATTTTCCGCATCAGCGATCTTCTCAAGAAGAAGCGAACCGCGCACGTCGAAGTCCGCCTGCTGTTTGAGAGAGTCGCGCACGCCTTCCCAATTTATGTCCTGCCCGCGCGGGTCAATCCCTCGGCCTATCATATCGCGCACGGCTGATTCCAGACGATGATTCGCCTGATGCTCGCGTAAAGTATCAGGCACTTCAAACGGATGCGCTTCGACAAGTTTACGCATCACCTCGCTGCGAAGACGATTATCTGATTCCACAGCGGCGCGCTTCTCTAAATCCTCGCGCACCTTCTCGCGCAAGTTCGCAAGAGACTCAAACTCTTCGCCCAAACTCTTAGCCCATTCATCATCAACTTCCGGCAACTCCTTGCGGCGCACTGCGACGACCTTCGCCGTGTACTCAACTTTCTTTCCAGCCAAACCCTTCGAAGTGAAATCCGACGGGTAATCAACCGTAAACGTCTTCTCTTCGTCAGCCTTCATGCCTAACAAATTATCCGTGAACTCCTGCTGCACGCCCGGACCACCAATTTCCACGTCAACGTCGTCAATGTTTATGTCCTCTTCGTCCGGCGTCTCAACGAACTTACCATGAAAGTTTACGGTCACGATGTCGCCAACTTCAGCGCCGCGCTCCTCTACAGGCTCAAGCGTTGCGGACGCTTCGCGCAAGTCTTCGATTACTCTGTCAACATCCTCGTCCATCACAGGGCGCACGCGACGCGCGGCTTCCAATCCCTTGTACTCGCCCAATGTAACTTCGGGCAGAACCTCAACGTGAACGTGTAGAGAGATAGGCTCTGTGCCCAGCTTATCTGCCAAACCCTCCGCGTTGTCCAGATGAAGCTCAGGCTCGCCGATTGCTTCCAACCTGTGCTTCTCAATCGCATCCTGCACAGCCTGCGGCACAAGCTCTTGCAAGACATCGCCGCGAATCTTATCTTTGAAGCGCGTGCGAACTACGGAGCGCGGCGTATGGCCTTTGCGAAAGCCGGGCACAGTCGCAAGCTTTGCATACTGGTCGCTGATGCGGTCGTAAGCCTTGCGCACCGCGTCCGCTTCGATCTCAATCTTTATCTCCTTGCGTGTCGGAGAAATATCAACTAGCTCAGTCTTCATAAAATTTTTATGCCCGCTCAGGCGCAGCTTGTAATGAGCCGAACGGGCATCCCTTCTTGAATAAAATTATGCGAGCAATTTTTCTAACGCTGAAAAATTATTGGTGCCGAGGGCGGGACTCGAACCCGCACGCCTCGCGGCACAGGCTTCTAAGACCTGCGTGGCTGCCAATTACACCACCTCGGCAACTCTTGAAAGAGGAGAAATAGTTTCTCCATGAAAGCAACGAGATTAAAAGATTGAAATACGATTGTCTAGCGAAGTTGAATGCCCTCTACTTTTCAGCCTTTCCATGAATCAATCTGAGAAGAAGAAACGCAGGATAACTTGCAGCGAGCAGTATGAGCACGTAGATGCCGTCATGCGGGTCATCCATGAAAGCGCCTATCAAAAAAGCTATTGAGCCTAAGAGGACCAGGCCGGTTGTCCAGGGGTAGCCCCACGCGCGAAAGGGGCGCTTGGTATCAGGCTCTCTGCGGCGAAGGACGAAGACGGAGAGGAATGTGATGCCGTAGTTGATGACGAAGAAGAAGGCGAGTACGGCAAAGACTTTCTCAAGCTTTTGGCTGAACAGAATGAAGAGCACAGCCGCGAGCGTGCTAACAAACAGAGTGACTGTTGGCGTGCCGCCTCGATTGACCTTCACGGCTCTTTCTGAAAACAGCCGGTCGCGGCTCATCGCAAACAGTATGCGCGGCGCAATCAGGTTGTTCGCGTTCACAGTGCTCAGCATCGAGACGGTCGCAAGCGCAGCGATGATTTTTCCGCCGTAGTCGCCGAAGATTGCATTGGCCGCCGCGCCGACCGCAAGCTTCTGGCCTGCGATTTCGGAGAGCGGCAGAACGTAGAGCAGCGCTAGATTGACCAGAACGTAAATCGCTATGACCAGTATGACGCTACCAATCATAGAGCGCGCAATGTTGCGCTCAGGCTCGCGCACCTCTTCGCCGAAGTAGATGAGGTTGTACCAGCCGTCGTAAGTGTAGATCACGCCTTGCAGAGCTTTGATTATTCCACTAAAGAGCGCAAACGAGACGAGAACGTTGGTCGAAGCAGATTGAGCAATATTGCTTGTGACCGCGCTGCCCTTGTTGCCAAGAATGAAACAGGCCGCGATGAGTGCAAGGAACGCAAGCGCCTTGACCGAGCTTGTTATCTCCTGCGTTCGACCGCCCCAGCGGACTCCATGCCATTGAGAAGCCGCCTGAGCGCGGAATCATAGCCGCAAGCTCTGCGACGGAGATTGTTCCTAAGAGCGCGTAAAGCCCGCCCACGAGCCAGACGCCTATGAAGAGCCATGTGCGAGGCAATTCCGCAGCAACTTCGCCGGGCGTGCGAAGTATGCCCATGCCTATGACGCCGCCGATTGTCACAGCAAGGCCGAAGCCTACGCCAAGCACGCGCAGCAATCGCCCGCGACGTTCATTAGCGAGCAGAGCGCTTTCGACTGAAACTGTCTCCATGCGTTTTAGAGAGTGCGCGTCACTTTCGACAGAGAGCGCGGCGCATCCGGGTCAAGACCTTTAGCATCTGCGAGGAGCGCTGCGAAAAGCTGGCCCGGAATGATGTACGGAATCGGCGCTAAGAATTCATCTATCTCGCCGGGCATCTGTATTGCTCGCGAGCAGGCGCGTGCGGCCTCTTCGTCTGAAGTTATAACAAGCGTGTCCGCGCGAAGCTCGCGCAATCGCTCGATCAATTCCTTGACGCTCGTGAGCATCGCGCCGGGCGGTGCAAAGAGAAAGACCGGGAAATGTCGCTCGACCATTGCGAGCGGACCATGAAGGAAATCCGCCGAAGAGAAACGCTCTGCGACGACGTAGCAGGTCTCCATCAACTTCAAGGCCATCTCGTAAGCATTTGCGTAAATAAGCCCTCGCCCTACGACCACGCAGTTCTCCATGAAGACATAGCGTTCCACGAGCGCGCGTATCGTTTCACTTTGTTCGAGCGAGCGCGCAGCGTGTTCAGGTATGGCTTCGTAAGCGGGCGCTGCATTGCCGTCCGCGAGCGCTGACGCAAGCATGTAAAAGAGAAGCATCTGCCCCGTGTAGGTCTTCGTCGCAGCAACAGACCGCTCTCGCCCGCCGTGCATCAAGAGAGTCTCGTCAACAATCTTCGTCATCGAAGACGCGGCCTCGTTCGTAATTCCAACCGTGCAAGCTCCGCAGTCGCGCGCATTCTCAAGCACGCGGTTGATATCCTTGCCTTCGCCGGATTGCGAGACGCCTATGACGAGTGCGCGCGCGAGTTTCATCTTCGCGTTGTAGATCGTGTGAACAGAAGGCGCTGCGAGCGAGACAGGAATGCCCGTCGTTATCTCAAGCAGGTAGCGACCAAACAGCGCCGCGTTGTCGGAACTGCCGCGCGCGACCAGAACGATCAGATCAACATCGCGCTCTTTCAAAAATGCGCCGAGCCGCAAGACCTTAACCCGCTCTTCCCGAATTGTTTTCTCAAGCGCCGCAGGCTGCTCTGCGATCTCTTGTAGCATTAAAGACAAAGCATTTTCCTTTTAGAGTTAAGGATATATGAACGATAATTAACCACAGAGGGCACAGAGGAACACAGAGGAAGAGAGAATGAAAGATTTCAAATTTGAGATTTCAAATCCCTATTCATTCTTCTGTGCCCTCTGTGGCCTCTGTGGTGAAATATTTCCGTTTCACATCTAATAGAAACTTATTCCCTGCGCCGATATGAAGGAATATTGTTGACACCGAATCACCGCCGTGATAGTTCTCTCGCGGCGCACACACAATAGTGAAAAGAGGCTTTGAGCGCAAACAAATTCTGAGGTGGCCGACGGATGGAAGAAGTCGAAGTGATTAAGAGCAGCCTGCGCGGGCGCATGTTGTCTTTGGATGTCTTTCGCGGGATAACAATCGCAGGGATGGTCCTGGTGAACAATCCTGGAACGTGGTCCAGCATCTACTGGCCGCTTGAGCACGCAGAGTGGGACGGCTGGACGCCAACGGATTTGATCTTCCCTTTCTTCCTCTTCATCGTAGGCATCTCTACAACATTAGCGTTTGCGCGCCGCGTCGAAAGCGGAAGCAACGAACGTGAACTGATATTGAAAGTCATCAAACGCTCCGCAATCATCTTCGCGCTCGGACTCTTCCTGAACGGATTTCCTTACTTCCATCTG